>JANQEY010000303.1 GCA_028278125.1 bacterium
CGACAAACTGTTGTTAATTCTGAGAATTAATAATGGTTCTATGTTTCTGATAATACTTTTTCCTGTTTTCACATTCCTGGCGGGATTTGAATTATTATTGAGAAGATGGTTCACGCGGTTCCAGGAGTTTAAGACAATCGCAGCATCACGGATGACAATGGCTGCTCCAAGGTTGATTCTAGAGCTGACATGTGGATTCTTGGGATACACCAGTGGCGCTAACTTAATAACTTTCCGAACAGCAGGTTTTTCCGGATCGCCACTATTTCTACTATTGCAACTTACCAGGAAGAAATTTCGTTGGCTAATCTTCTCAGTCACCGGAAATAGTATATCAGAACAGCTAAGACGCTATCGCAATTTTCCACTTTTTGAATCTTGGTCACATTTTTTAATAATCTTGTCGTGGTATTCTCCCGTAATTTTCCTGGCAATATTATTTGATCCTCAAGAAGCAGGACTTTTCGCAAAAGCTTTGTTTTTACTTTACCTGCCAATTCAATTGATTGGAGAATCGGTAGACCAGGCATTCCTCCAGGCTTCAGCTGCCGATAAAGCGGAATCGAAGGATATAAGCGGTTTGACCGAAGGTGTATTAAAAAGAATGATTGGAATCGCGCTGCTACCCTTCGTTTTTGTAGCAGTTACAGGGCAGGATCTGTTCTACCTGGTACTGGGGGGTAACTGGGGAGAAGCCGGTATTTATGCGGCGTTAATCTGTCCCTGGCTTTTTGTTCATTTTGTCGGATCACCGGTTGTTACATTGTTTGGTACACTTGGCCAGCAAAAGGCAGGTGCCTTATCCAACTTCGTATTGGTTTTTCTGCGCATCGGATCATTGGTTATCGGCAAACTGGTCTTTAACAATCCCTATTGGTCAATAGCCCTGTTCAGCGCGGTAAGTGTTTTAGTGATGGTATTGAGAAGCTTCTACTTACTTAAAATTATCAAAGTACATATAAGGCCTGTTTTACTTCAGTTCGGCAGATGTATAATCCTGGTGATTCCATTATTAATAGCGGTTTTAATATCCAGCCTGTTTACATCCATTACTAATTCAAGTTTGCTTATAATTGGCATAACAACAATAGTTTCAATACCATATATTTATTTTATAATCGGTAAAGACCTGATACTTCTGAAAAAACTACTTAAGAAATGAACGATTATGCAAAATGAGGTTACAGGTACAGAAATGAACTTGAAAGAATCGCGAAGAGGCCGGATCTTTTCAATTTTCCTCGGAACCCTGATCTTTCTATATCCCCTCCAGTTTTTAAACCAGGGGTTGAATTTTACAGACATGGGATTCGCCCTCACAAACTATAAACTTATATTTTCCAATCCTGTGAGTATTCAATACAGCTTTGGCTACTGGTTGACCAATATAATCGGGGGTACATGGTTAAATTTATTTGAATCATGGGGCGTGGTTGGGATCAAGCTGGCGAATGTATTAATCACTTATCTGACTATATTCTTCATCATCAGGCTGTTGGAAAAAAGAGTACCAATCAACATTCTGCTTTTATCGATTCTTATATCCCAGATGTTCATACAAAACTTTCACGTTGAAACATGGCTGTCCTATAACACAATCACTACCGTGATGTATGTTGCAGCCCTGTATTTTATCCATTTGGGATTTAGAAAATCATATAAATACTTGATTGTTGCCGGGTTATTTATCGGACTAAACGTCTTCGTAAGATTTCCAAACCTGGTGGGATTATTATTGATTCTCGCCCTGTTCAGCGACTTTGAAGATCAGCATAAAAAGGGATGGGAATTTATAAAGAGATCGTCTTTTCTTATTGCCGGGTTTACTCTCGCTGTATTTCTTGCGCTTAGTGCGATGAAAATCCTGGATCATTTAGAACTGTATATAAATACTGTTTCGCAGATATTCAGCGTTCTGGATCGGGATGCGTCATTATATTCGTCATCCAACCTGATTGATTTATATGTTATTACAAATATTAAGTATCTGCTTAAAGGCATCGCACTTCTTACAGGGCTATATGTTCTGCTAAAATCAATCTCTGGATTCCAGACTGAGCAGACATTCATCTCCAGGATTGGGAAACTGTTTGCAGCTAGCATGATTGGCAGTCTGTTGGTCGCACACTTTCTGTTCGATAATTTCATTTTCGCAAAAATATTCCTCTTTAGATTCGCTGGTTTGTTTGCATTAAACACTGTTACAATCATAGTTATTACTCAAACAGGTGAAAAAGCTTTTAAAAAACTGGCATTTTTTGCTGGTTTTACAGGTGCGGTAGCTTTTGGATTATTAGTAGATCACATGCATCTTGGCAGAATGATTCTCTCCGCTTTGTATGCAGGCCTGTCCATAGTCTGTATCATTTCGATTTTGAACAAATGGCGAAGTTTTTACCTCTTCGCCGGTGCATTATTAATCCTTGTATGTACCCCCATCGGTTCAAATCTTGGATATATCGTATCTATTCATGGAATGGTTACAGCATTTACCCTGATGCTGTTATTTTTATTCTTATCCAGGAACGATCAACCATTCAGATTCCTCGTTTTATTCTCAATTCAGATACCTGGTTTGACTATTAATAATCAAAATATTATGACTTTAGGTTCTGATATTAAAAGAGTTGTGAGGAAATATCATTTTATAACAATTTTACAAATTGTGGTAGCTGGCGGGATTTTAGTCTCTAGTGTAAAACATGATTCAACCCACCTGTTCAGGGAAAAGAACCGTACGCTATTAGTACACACTGTAAACCATCCAAAATTATGTGGAGTTTTAACATCAGAATTTCGTGCTAAGCAACTGGAAGAGTTATTAAACGAGTTGAATCAAATTACAATTAAAGGAGAAATTGTCCTGGGATATAAAGGCATTCCAATAATCCACTACCTGACGGATACTGTGCCTTATCTGAACAATTCCTGGCCACAATTATACAGCCCGAGTGGAGTGGAGGAGGCCCTGGCGAACGCACGAAGATCAAATGACAATCTACCTCTGATTATTCGGAGCAAAGGGAATGAACTGCCACGCTGGGCGCTGGAAAATAAAACTTTTCCCGTGCTCGATAAATTCACCAGTTCAGAAGGATATACAGTTCAATGGTCAAACGATTACTTCGAAATCCTTGTTCCACCTGGCAAATAAAATAGAAGGCAATAGTACTGAATATTTAAAGTAGCAAAACTATAATCTCACCAAGTAAATCCAGAAACTCTATCCGGTAATTTCAAACATCAGCTCCAACGATTGACCTGCAAATTTGGAAGTTTCCGGATCAACTCGAACTTCATGATTATATTCACCTGATTGTAGTGCCTTGAGACTATCCAGGATAACTTCAGGAGTGATCCTGAACATTGGTGTGCAAAGACATGCGAAGGGCGCAAGGCTGTATACCTCTTTCCCTTCTTTTTTCATCTCACGAGCTAACCTCTGCACCATGTGATACTCTGTCCCGATTGCCCAACTCGTACCCGCGGGAGCAGATCTTACCGTTTGAAGGATACCTGAAGTAGATCCAAATGAATCAGCCTTATCAAACACTTCAGCCTTTACTTCCGGATGAACTATAACATTAATATTTTCAACGTTCTTTCTTAAATCATCAATATGGTGGGATTGAAAATGTTCATGGACACTACAGAATCCTTTCCAAAGATAGATTCGAGCTTTTTCAACCGCTTCCTTTGAATTTCCGCCAAAAGGTAAGGTAGGATCCCAGATGATCATCTGATCTTCAGGTATCCCCATCGAAACGGCTGAGTTACGACCGAGGTTTATATCAGGATAGAAGAATACCTTTTCACCCTTATTTAACGCCCATTCAAGTATCTTTGGTGTATTTGATGACGTACACACCGGACCGCCATGTTTCCCGGCAAATGCTTTAATAGCAGCGGTTGCGTTGATATAGCAGACTGGTACCACAGTATCAATATTAACTATCTCCGACAATTCACTCCATGTACGTTCAACATCATCGAGTGGGGCATAATCACCCATCGTACATCCTGCCCGGAGATCCGGTAGTATAACGGTTACATCATCGGAAGTAAGCATGTCGGCGGTCTCTGCCATAATATGAATTCCGAGGAAAAGAACATATTTAGCGTTATCAATTTTGGCAGCAAACTGGCTTAAGGCAAGAGAATCTTCTATCTGGTCAGCAAACTGGATGACCTCGTCTCGCTGATAATGGTGTCCCAGGACGACAAGTTCATCCCCAAATTGGCGACGTAATTTCCATATTTCATCAATGATCGATTCGTCAACAACAGGATCACCAAAACGGGAAATATTTTCGATTTGGGATTCAGTATTCCACCTGATCTGGGAAGGATTCTTATAGGTATCCATGAACGTTTCCTTTTTCAAAGTAAGTAAATCTATGTTCAATCAAACATAAGAATTTCTAACATGTATTTCCATGATTTCTAACCGGTAGCTTGAAATGATATGAAGGTTCAAACTGATAAAATTTACTATTCTATTTCAAGACGATTAATTTTCGAGTCAGGTTAACCTCGTTCGATTTAAGATTAACGAAGTAAGTTCCTGATGCTATTGTGTTGCCAAAATTGTCGCTTCCATACCAGTTGATAGAATATTCCCCGGCCTCGAAGTAATCGTTCGCCAGTGATACAACTTCACGTCCCAGGATATCGAATACAGTTAACTTTATATTGCCCGCCCTGGGAATGCTGATATTTATAGTTGTTGATGGATTAAAAGGATTTGGATAGGGAGAATTCAATTCCCAGTCAGAAGGTTGTAAAAGCCTATTATCGCTAACGTTATTGATTTCAACAGTACCGTCATTTATACGCATGGCATACAAATCTTTTCTTGGCGCCCAGATTAACGAACCACGATCATCACTCCAACATATTATGACGCCACCTGTACCATCTGGTGCGGTGGCAGAACTATAATAGCTCGTGTTCCCGGTAGCAAGCAGAATTCCACCCTCGTCATACTCTGGGAGTGGATAATTCCCTTCTTCCGTTATATGAATATATCCCAAACTATGGACAACCCAGTTTTCGTTATTCTCCCAGAACAGGTACACTCCACCATCACCATCTGGTTGCAGAACAGGATTTACATTCATGGGGAGAGGGCACTGCACCTGAACACCTTCCGCAGGTTCCAACAATGGTTGGATGTCACTATCGTAAAGCATGTAATAAATTTCAGGTCCATATTCCCACGCCATCCAGAAATTCCCATCCTTCCCTTCGGCAATCTTGAAATTTCCATTGTGAGTAATTGGCAGCATGTAACCTTCATCATCAAAGCCAAAGGTTCCATCGTAGTCGATTCGCTGAACTCGTAGGGAATTCGAGTTATAAATGTAATTATTCCAGAAGGTGAGAATATGATCATCCCTGACTAATAGTTCGGTGGAATAAACATAGTTACTTGAGTCATCAAGAACTAATGGTTCATCCCACAAAGTGTTACCGTTTGAATCTACCCGGATCATCTGAATCGGACGGCAATCGTTATAATCCATATGGTATTTTATAATAACCACAATCGAATTGTCAGAGAGTAGTGCGGTTTCTCTTAACGTGACATCATAGGTACCAACTTCCAATCCAAGTTCTTCACCTATTTGCCACTGTACTGTTCCATCAGTATCCAAACAGGCAATTTCAACAGTTCTGCACCAATCTGTCAGAGTGGAATAATAATCATATATCAGTAACGTACTACCATCTTCAATTCCTATTATCCTGCAGTTTTCTACATCACTACTATACAAGTCATGAAAGAGCGGATTTATTTTGATTCCCCAATCTCCCCACATTTTTGTCCCATCGGCATCTATTTTCTGGATAGCGGGGATATGGCCGTAATGCATCTGGTTCCCATAACACCAGGAGATTAGTGATTGACCCTCACTATTAATTATCATATCAAGGTCATAGTGTGAGACGGAGATTGTATCCGGTTCTTCAGATAATTCAATGTTGATAACCGGTATGCCATTATCTTCGAAAAGTGTTAAGCCGGTTTCGATGTCAAATTGCTGTATATATGGCAAAGAATTTAAGCGATTATCCAGCCAAGATATATAAGTAGTTGTCCCGTATGATTTTAGTTTTTTATGCCTAACGCTGTTATCGATGCTTTCACGCAATAAAATACTCCCATCAGGATATGAGTGTGATCCATCTTCAATGTTTATCTCGTTATAGTATAATCCGCCTTCTCCTGGAACATTGTCTCGATAGATGAATACAATTTCATTTCCAGAAACTAAGCCCGCATAAGAGTGGAAGTCGGAATTATACGAATGTGGATCTATAATACAGTCTTCTTCCCAGTATCGCGCCCCGTCAGGTGAAAGTCTTTGAACCTTAAAATACCCGGAATAAACTACTGCACCACCGGAATTATCGCTAAAAGCAAATAGACGATAATGATCACCAGGATCATAAAAGATGGGGTTACCATTCAGTTCATTTCCCTCTTCACCCCAGTTTAGTATCGCCGAATCGGGTTCACTGCCAATCTTTTGGGCAAAACAACTATTATCATGACTAAGCCAGACAAGGATACACTCTAAGGTATCGCTTTCAACAAGTTCTGGACGTGATCGCCAGACATCGGTATACGTTGCGAGTGTATCACCGTCTGGGCCCCATTGAAGGACACCATTGGCATTTATATGCTGTCCATATATCAAATCAGAATTACGATCATCCCAGCAAACAAAGGCACCTCCAGCTAGATCGCCGACAATTCTCGGTTCTCGTTGATATTCCTGAGAATATGCTGCAATAATCCCGTTGTCTCCCAGCAGACCTACACCATCTGAATTGAATTTATTAACCCTGACACGGTATAAATCCTGCTGGTGTTGAGCCCATGTAACAAGCAGGTTATTATCAGAATCAATCTTTATATCGTAATAGTCTTCTGCAGCAGGACCGGTTATACTTATCCCTTCATCTCCCCACAGACGGTTGCCCGTCAGATCCATTTTCTGGGCGTAAACATCCTGGTTCCAATAAAACATTGACCATGTGATGATAAATTCATCCCCATCGACGGGGTAGAGCTGAAAAGCTCGTTGTCGGGAATTTCCGTCAATAACTTTTATCCCGGTTAGATTCCATAGGATTTCCTGGTCCTGTGAAACGCGTTGAAGATATAGTTCGCTGGTACCTTCGTTGTTATTATCGTTGCGCATATCAAGCCAGCCAACAATCCATTCTCCATTTCCCATATAAATGATTTCAGGAGTTTTTTCTACCCATGGACCACCGGCGATTATTACTCCGTCTTCATCCCAGAGTTCATTCCCATCAGGATCATATAATTGGATATAAATATCATAGGTACCTCGCCTGGCATCGGACCAGGTGATACACCTGTTCCCATTTTCATCGAGCGCCACTCCACCATCCACCCATAACAGGTGATGACCCTGGCGTACTTTTACGCCATCATCAGGTTCCCAGAGGTTGAATTGAGAATAGGAGGGTGATGCTGTGATACAATAGAGGAATGCGTAAAGGAGAAGCGTGCAAGTAAACGTTTTCATCTCAAACTCCTTTGCTTACATATGGATAGATACTGGCATTTAAGAAATGATGATTATTAAGCAATACCTCAATAATTTTATCCTAATCTGTAATTTTATAATTAAATCGAAAATGTTAGAAAAATCAACATAAAAGCGAAAAAACCTAAGAATTATCGTTTGAGAAGGACAAAATTTTGCCATGCACAGCATAGAAATGCTAATTGAAGTACCAATTGCTTCTATTTATGAAATAAGCTTGACAACGGGCATTCATGTGGCTTTCTTATAAGTAGAAGGATAAAGCATTTTACTGATTCTGTGACTTTGTACCGGCAGGATTTTTGAACTTCTGCACGATCCAGGTTACTGATTACTCTTCTAATGATCATTTCGACTACTCAACTCTTTCCTGCCGTCTGAAGCAAGGCAAGTCTTCGTAATAATAATAATTTCAATCACAACCTGAATAATAATCTTACTAGTAGTTTAATTACAGTTTATTCCCGGGTTTTTTGAAATAATATGAGGAAAGGGGTTTATCATGCTGGAACTTAATGAGATCTATCCGAAATGGATAGCCTGCAAGGATCATTTCCAGGTTGAAATCAGGCCACTCCGCCTGGATCAGATCCACAAACAGGTAACCATGCTGAGGTCACTTGACGACAGGGACCTGGCTAAACTTCCTTGTGATGTCCGTGACGTAGGTTATGCCGAAACTATCAGGCAGCAGATTATGGATGAGTCTGTTTTCAGGCTTGTCGCATGGCATGGAATTGATGAAATAGTAGGAGCTTTGGCCTTATACCGTGGAACCTCCAGGTGGGTGCAGCATACCGGGAAAGTGGTAGTTGTAACTCACCCGGTATATCGACGGTATGGAGTGGCTACGGTATTATTCGACGAGATGCTTCAACTTGCTGAGGCGCTGGAAATAAAAAAACTGTATACGGAATTAAGTGATTTCCACAGGGAGGGAAAGACGCTTGCAAAATCTATAGGACTAAAAAAGGAAGCAACTTTAAATGATCATGTTATCGATAAAGAGGGTAATTTCCACAAGCTGCATATATATTCAGTAAAGATCGAAGAAGCCAAAAGAGCCAGTGAAGAAAGACTTGAAAAATATGTCAGGTTGGAACACAGGGTTTGATCACTAAATATGAGAGGAGATAATTATATAATCTGTAGTTACCCTTGACATTCGAACAATAAAAAGCTTAAATAATATATTCTTTAGTTTAATATACTCCGGTTATCGCCGTAGGTGAGACGGTTTACTCGTGATGTGGAGGGAAACATGCGACGTTGGGTATCATTTATAACAGTGTTGCTGGTTACATTCGGCAGCACTTTTGCTTTCGTACCTGAACGATCAAGGCATACAAATATGTTGCCGTTTGAAGTGGTTGATGTAACCAAAACAGAGAACGGCATTGATCTTACTCTCGAATACGAACAACCATCCTGGTATGAAGTTGGTGATAATAATTCGGCTGTTTTGGTTACCGAATATTCATCCGGTGGTGTAGTTGAGATTGATGAATACCCTGTGGTACCAATAATTGGCGGATTATTCCGAATCCCGTCGAACTCCGGGGTAAGTGTCGAAATTATCGATGCAGAATATGAAGTTTTTGATGAAATCGAATATGCCCATTATGCGGGTGTTGATGATCCGCACTCTTTTATATCAGCAGTCTCTGCTCAGGATACATGGTTTCCAGGAACAATCGCTGATATTGGTGAACCCGCAGTATTCAGGGATTTTCGTGTAACCAACCTTGTTACCTACCCTGTACAGGTAAATTCAGCCAGGCAGGAAGTAAGAGTATATCACAATATCCAGGTCGCAATTTCATTCGAAGGAACGGACGATAGAAACCAGTACGATTCCTGGCCTACACATATCAGCGAATCATTCCTGCCATTTTACCGTCAACTGCTTGACTGGGACGAAAACGAACTGGACGAATATACGCTCTACCGTGGCTCAGTCCAGCTTATAGCCAGGAATAACATGCTCCAGCTTGACGAGACACAGGAATGGATCGAATGGAAACTCCAGAAGGGATGGGAGTTTGAATACATTACACCACAGAATACACCCGATTTCACTGCTGCAGGAATTAAGTCTGAACTGCAGACTCGCTGGGACAATGCAGAACTTAAATATGACTACGTGCTAGTAATCGGTGATTCGGATGGTACTTATGATGTTCCGCCAGGTTCGGGTTATGGCGATCATGAATATTGCAGGCTGGAAGGTGGAGACCAGTTAATAGAATGTATGCATGGGCGGATCAGTCTCGAAACCATCCAGCAAGCAGCTACTTACTTCAGTAAAGTATTTGCTTATGAACGAAATCCCGATCTGAATAATACAGACTGGTACCTGAAGGGGACATTAACAGCTAATTCTGCTACATCTGGAATGTCAACAGTTTACCTGAGCAGATATGCTCGTGATGCGATGATCGCATTAGGATTTACAGATGCAAATGTTTACGCTTACAACGATGGTGGTGGTGATGTTAACTCTAGAGCAATTGATGACTTAAACGGAGGAATTAGCTTCTATGGACATCGGGGGTACCTGAGTACGGGATTAGATGCTGATGAAATTAATGGTTTAAGTAATGACTATATGACTCCGATTGTTCTGGATGTTACGTGCAGCACGGGCGACTGGACAGGCTGGGGTGAAGGTAGAAATGAAACCTGGATGAGAGCTGGGGAAGTAAATGCCCCTAGTGGTAGTATCGCTGCTATGGGAACGCATACGGCAGGGACAAATACCAGGTGCAACAACGCATTATCTGGTGGTGCATGGTATAGCATGTTGGTTCAGAGGAATCCCACTATAGGACATGCGCTTTTTGCTGCAAAGTTTAATCTCTTCCAGAATTTTAACGGATTCTCAGACATGAATGTCACTAGTTTCAGCGAATGGTGTAACATGATGGGCGATCCCCTGGCATATGTCTGGACGGGGATTCCCATTGAACTTGATGTTACTGCTGAAGCAGCAGTTGAGCTGGGAGACAATAGCTACGAAGTAATCGCACTTGATTCCGATACTGGTGATCCCGTCGAAGGTGCTTGGGTTACGTTGTACAAGATGAGCAACGATGACGATTTGATTGTACGCGGTGAAACTGATTCACAGGGTTATGTTGAATTGATCGCACCCTTTGAGGATACAGGTGACGCGGTATTAACTGTAAGTCAACAGCATTATGCTCCCTACCAGCTCGAGATCGACGTCGTCGCTCCGGATGATCGTGTAGGATATCTCGATATAAGCTTCCTTGATGATGGAACAGAGGGTACAAGCGGTAACGGCAACGAGATCCCTGAAGCAGGGGAGACCGTTGGCCTGGTTATAACTGCTAAAAATTTTGGTACCTCCCAACAGACGAATGTTGAAGCAACTGCTACCAGCGATGATGTTGCTATAGTGGACGTTAATGGAACAGCAGATTTCGGAACAATTAATGCCGGTCAGTCTGGGGTTAATGATACACCGATACTAGTTGAGATAGATCCTGAAGCACGTCATGACTGGATTGCCCACCTCGAACTTGAGTTCAGCAGTAACCAGGGCACATACGAAGATGGTTGTGTTATAGCTGTCAGAGCTGCAAAGTTTGCCTTTGAAACAATGAATATCACAGGTGGCGGAATAGACCCGGGTGAAACTCAGAATATTACTGTCAATATCAGGAATATTGGAGGAAGTGACGCGACAGGTGAGTCAAGCGTGGAACTGGTTTCTAACGATCCACAACTGGTTGTAGATAATGGTGATGGTTCAGTTAACGGCTTAAACATAGGTAATACAGCGACAACGACTGAATTCCCTATTACCGCTCATTCGATGACCTTCCCCGGCCATATGGCAAACACAATGCTGATTATCACAACCGCTTTATCCCAGGTCGATACAGTGCATTTTTCTATTCCTATCGGGACCAGGACATCCAGCGATCCTTCCGGGCCAGACGGTTACGGCTATTATGCTTATGATAATACTGATATAGACTACGAAAATCTTTATCTCGAGTATGACTGGATAGAGATAAATCCCAACGCACCTGACAACGATTTTGAGGGAACTAACCAGAATCTCTCTGATACTGGTGATAACGTCGATGATTCTGTTGTTCTGGAATTACCTTTCACGGTTCAATATTACGGTGTTGAATTTGATTCAGTCACACTATCTGCAAATGGATTTATCGCCATGGGCAGCCAGCCTGACCAGGTATTACCGAGAAACTGGATTATTCCATCTCCCCTGGGACCCGATTACATGATTGCACCTTACTGGGATGAAAGACGTACTTCCGGATCAGATAATGTCTACACTTACTACGATGAAGATGGCGGTAGATTTATCGTTGAATGGTATCAAGTCGATGACGCTTTTAATGGTAATCCATGCACTTTCGAAGTGATTATTTATGATATGGTTGCCGGTCATGGCACATTAACCGGTGATAACGAAATCCATTTCCAGTATAACGAAGTTTCCCATTCGCAGGGTGACTGGTCTGATGTTCCCTATTTTACTACCGGAATCGAGAATGGTGACCAGTCAGACGGTTTACTTATTTCCTACTGGGGAACAGAATATCCCGGTGCAGCACCTGTCGAGAATGGACGTTCGATCGTATTCACAACCAATACTACCAGGGCGACAGGATTCCTTGAGGGTACCGTAACCGATTTAAACACCGATGAAGCTATCGAAGGGGTAGAGGTTGGTTTACTTGAAAGCCGTGCGACCGCGACCACAGACGTCAATGGTTTCTATTTGATGGAAGTTATGGTCGGTACATATACAGTTGTAGCTGACCATGAACCATATGAATATTACCAACAGGGTGGTGTTACCGTCGATTCAGCAGAGACTACGGTCTTTAATTTTGGCCTGGGATCAGGATTATTCCATGTTTCCCCTGAAACATTGAACGTTACTCTTTATGATGAAATCCCACAGGATCATATAATAACGCTCTCGAATATGGGTACGGCACCTATTGAGGTGCATCTTGAGTTAACACCTTCATTCGAACTGGATGATTCGATGGATGTCGTTCAGGACCTTGATATTACACAGATAACGGGTGATTCCTGGATTGGTGGCATGGTCTACGGTGATGACGTCTTCTACCTTTCAGGTGCAAATGGAAACCTTAATCCCAACTATGTTTACAGGCTTGGCTTCAATGGAGAATTTCTTGGATCATTCGAACAACCGGGATCGAATGTTCCGGGTGCAAACATCCAGGGATTCCAGGACCTGGCGTATGATGGCGACTTCCTGTATGGAAGTATCGAAAACCAGGTTTATGCGATGAATCCCAATACAGGCCAGGTTTTGCACCAGTTTACAGGACCATATCAGCCAAACCAGGCCATGTGTTATGATCCTGTCTACGACGCTCTCTGGATAGGAAGAAATACACAGGATATTGTTGCTGTGGATAAAGAAACAGGCGAAGAAATCAACAGGATAGAATCTGAACTCTATATTGATGCGCTTACATATTGGCCGAATCAACCTGATGGATTCACTCTATATATGTCGGCCAGGGAGAATCATGCCGGTGTCAGACGGGATATCTACCGGGCAAATCCCGAGCTGGATTCAATTGAATATGTCACTCAGTTTGAAACACTTGAGGGTTATGAAACCAAAATAAAGGGACTTGCGCTGATTCCGGCCTACAACACGTATTACAACGCGTTAGCTTTACTCCATACGACCAATGACGAGGCTTTCCTGTATGTTCATGAGTTGAACATGCAGATACCATATGCCACGTTCAGCCCGGATGCAGTATTTTTATTCCCCGATGAAGACCAGGATGTTACCGTTACACTCTCAAGTGCCGGGCTTGATGATGGTCTATACAGGTCGGACCTGACTGCCTATCATACTACACCAGAGGCAGTAACAGTAATTCCGATACTTCTTACTCTTGACCTCCTCGCTGTCCAAGCAGCAACTGCAGAAATTCCTAAAGATTTTGCTCTGAATCAGCCATATCCAAACCCGTTTAACAACACAACCACCATCAGTTTTGATGTTCCGGATAAAACGGAGATCAGCCTGGCTGTTTACGATGTGCTTGGAAGACAGGTTGCGTTACTTGAAAAGTCTTCATTTGAAGCTGGCAGCTACAATGTAGCTTTTGATGGTTCTAAACTGGCAAGTGGGATTTACTTTATTACTTTTAATGCCGGGAGCCATTATTCACAGGTCAGGAAAATGGTGTTGCTGAAATAATAGTCAATTAAGTAATAACTATATTGTGAAGAAGACCCATTTATTGATGGGTCTTTTTTATTGCTCTGATTCCAATTGTGATTTTTTATCATGAAAGAGTATTTTTATAGGACAATAATCATATGGGGAGAATATAACGTGACAAGTCAATCATTTATCAGGATGCACTTTAGTCTTCTTCTAATATCTTGCGCATTTATAATCGCGGGAACAGCCTTTTCGAAAACTATTTCTTCACATAATCATCAGATTTTTAATTTTTACGGTTCATTTACAAATATCGCAGGAAGCGGCGATATGGTAGCTATTTCAACCGACAACAATGAACTGGTTTTTATAGATATCAGCAATCCGGAACTTCCTGTTCTTATTGAAGTTTATCAGCTTGAAAATTCCATTTTTGATATAGAAATCAGAAATGAATATCTGTTTGTGGCATGTGGAGAAAGTGGACTCGTAATAGTCTCAATCCAGGAATTACCGGGTGCTGAGATAGTGGCAATTTTTGAAAATTTCCCCGGAAATGACGATTTCAGTTCGGAAATGATAGATGTTTCAGGTGATTATCTGTATTCAGCAGTTGACACTTCCTTGACCATAATTGATATCTCTAACCCGGTTGAACCAGCAGTTCCAGGCGTCCACCATAACAACGAAACAATTAGGAACATAAGTGTGGGGCAGGGGATCTGTCTTCTTACCAGCAGGTTTTACGGAATGTTCATTGTAGGTATTACAAATCCGGAACAACCTGTTGAAGAAGGACATTGGGATTCGAGAACAGATGACGCCGATATTTCGGGTGATCTTGTTTACGTGATAGCGAATCATTTTGAGCAGGCTGAATTCGCTGTCGTAAACATTTCCGATCCACAAAATCCCGAACTTCTGGGTAATCACCTTACATTAGCCGGGTATGACTGGGAGCTTGATTATACACAACTTGCGAGACTTGACGAGTTTGTCTATGTAACCTATGAAGTGACTGATCCGTTTGGGGAAGAAAGTTATGGTTTTAAAGTATTTAATGCTGGTGATGAAAGTGATCCCGCAGTAACAAATGATTATGAATCAGATCTATTGATTATAGACTTGATGGTGGTTGAGGAGTATCTCTATAATATCTCAGCCGATCAATTGTGTATTTATGATCTGTCCAATCCCTCTATTCCGGTAGAAATCGGAAATTTTACAAATGTTGACGAGCTACCCGGTATCAGCAGCATCCCTCAACAATTCGAAATAGTTTCTATTTATCCAAACCCGTTCAATTCCGCTCAATACGTTGTTTATTCTGTCGATAAACCAATCAAAATCCAGATTTCAATATTTAATAGCCTGGGAAGATTAATCCTTAGCGAAGAACGTGAAATAAACTATCCCGGTTCCCATTCTTTCAAGTGGCATTCAACCGGACTGGCTGCTGGAAAATACTGGATAAATCTGAGGGACCAACATAGAAGTATTGTCGAAGGTGTGATTTATCTCCGTTAGTTCGAACTATCTCAATATGGGATAAATTATGAAACGTGCCGTTCTGTTCATATTGTTATTTTCATCAATTACCACCGTTACTTTTTCCCTGGAAGCAAAGACATTAACACTGGGATACAAGTTTCTCGCGCCTGTCCCTGGTGCAGTTGATGTTAATCCATCATCAATGATCAGTATCAGGTACGGGGAGGAGCTGGGTGAGATTCCTGGCAGAGAAATGTTTATAATTAAAGGCTCTATAAATGGCGCCTATGATGGTATTGTGAAACTGGCACTTGATCAGAAGACAATAGTATTTATTCCCGATAAACCTTTTGAATTTAACGAAACAGTAACGGTGATGTTTAAGGGAGGGTTAAAAACAACAAGTGGATGCAATTTACCTGTTCTATCATATCAGTTTGAAGTCGAGAGTCGGCGGCTTCAATCCATTGAACGCGAATATTTTCAAAGAATTAATATTAAGAGCTTTACGCATTTCCAACAGAAAGAACATTTAGGAAATGATCTTCATGCGGAAACTGGCATTAGCCTGGGAAGCAATGTTGTGAATGAACTGGATGAGGTTTCAGTTCCTCCCGATTACTTCGATTATATGATCGAAACAGCCATTGAAGAACATGACGGTTACTTCTATCTCGATCCTGCGGCAGTTGATCCAGATGCCTGGGTAATGTATTCGATGCCCATGATAATGGATTACGAAGGGAATATTAAGTTTTTTATCAAAGCAGGGACTGAGGAATGGTACTGGGACTTGTGTCCTCATCCCGAACTTGAATTGATCACATATGCTGTTAAAGGAGCCGGTACAAACAAATTCAGGGTAATGGACAACACGTACACTGTTATTGATTCAATAGTTCCCGGGAATGGGTACATCCTTGATTCACATGAACTAATCCTCGAACTGGATGGCAGTATCTGGGTTCTGGGTGAAGATTCCCGGATAATAGATATGAGTGAACTTATTGAGGGTGGTGATCCGGATGCTTTTGTAATTGGTAAAGTGATACAAGAAATGGACGCTGAGCGAAACGTGATCTTTGAGTGGCGAAGCCTGGATCACCAGGATGAGATACCGATTACCGATGCCGATACAGTGAATGGCTATATAGATCTTACCAATGAGACGATAGACTATATCCATACTAATTCTATTGAAATTGATGATGATGGCAATGTTCTTATATCGAGCAGGCATATAAATGAAATAACAAAAATTGATTATGAAACCGGTGACGTTATCTGGAGGTTTGGCGGTGGAACAGGTAACCAGTTTGAATTCGTAAATGATGAAGATGATCCCGCGTTTCAGCATCAACATGACGTTCACCGGCTCGAGAATGGTAACCTGTTGTTGTTCGACAACGGCACTCAACACGATCAGCATACCCTTGTGAAAGAATATGAACTGGATGAAGAGAATTTGACCGCTACCCTTGTCTGGTCATTCCATCAGACACCATACACATTCTCAAACGCGCAGGGAGGGACAGAAAGGTTATCGAACGACAATACCCTGATCGGATGGGGGGCACAAAAAAATCATTTGGTATTTGCAACGGAAGTTTCACCGGAGAATGATATAATCTGGCAGATATGGATGGATGTGTTCAGGGAAACCGGAAGAATTCCAAATAGTTATCGTGTTCATAAATCTGAATTTATAGGATATGCCGCAAGACCATATTTATGCTATGAAATGGCGGGTTCCGATGTAGTACTCTATATGAACTATTTTGGTCATGAAGAAGAGATTGAAGAATTTTTAATATATCTGGGGCAAAATGAAAATGAGCTGGAATTTTATGATACCTCGATAAATGGTGTATTCACTGTTTACGGTTTACTGGAAGGACAGCAGTACTTCTTAAAAATAAAGGCGTCAGATTCAGGAGGGATAGAAAGCGATTGGTCCAATATGATTGTTTTAACACCGTTGAATTCTATATTTCCAAAGAGAAAGATCACCCTACCCAAAGATTTCTCGATCAAACAGCTGTGGCCAAATCCTTTTAATTCAGAATTTAATCTGGTAGTAGATGTTCTGCTAAAAAGGGATATATCAATAAGCATCTATGATATCCTTGGCAGAAAAGTCAAAAATATACATCGTGGAACTCTGATCCCCGGCAGCTATCATTATAGTATTAATGGGGATAGTATGTCTTCAGGTGTGTATTGGATCAAACTGGACGTATCAGGCCTAGCTACTGAAATCCAGCAGGCAGTATTGATAAAATGAGAGAGAGTTATAACAAAAATCGAGATATCTATCTCCATCGGGAGATAAAACTCTACCTTTACTGCAGAACACTTCCATTTCCACCATTTACCATTACAATGAAAATGGTGTTCTCAGTCACTCATTGATTCTTTACGCAAACTTCTGATATAGCTACTGATAAATCCCGCAATTACTCAACAGGTGTTGCCGGTAGTGGAACCTCATTGGCAACATGATTGTGTAAATCGACGTCCTGGGAATTCTCAATGCTATTATCTTCAGCTGCAAAAACTACATCTGTTCCTGCTATAATCTGTTCACCGGTTCCAGTCATTATAAAGGAAAAGAGAACAACAGGTAACACAAATATAGCTATTAATATCTTTAATCTTCTAGTCATTAGATTCTCCGCCAATTCTATAATATTGAAAGAACAAGCTAAAAGATATAACCTGTTATTCTACAGGTGTTGGAGGAAATGGTTCTGTTGGACCTGTATGCGTAGAATCCGGTGCTTCCAGATCATCGGGTTCTGTAGCATCGATACCAACTGTTATGTCTTTACCTTGTGTACTATATCCCATGGCATAGATATCGGGGGTAACAAGGATTGTGTCACCATCACTGGCTTTGTTTAATGCATCTTGAAAAGTAGGATACTGCGCAGATGGGACATAATAAATTTTCGCAGAAATGCAGAGTGGCATAACTACAAGTAGCAGAACAACGATCAGTTTCTTAGCCATTAGGGGCCTCCTTTTTACTGGTTTTGCAAACCAATTATTCTATGCTTCTCACTCTATTTTTACCAAATGTTGAGGATCGCTTTAAGAATATTAATCTACAATTGCCTTTAAAAACTTCCACAAGTTACTGATAATATATAATATAGTTCTAGCTTTGTCACATTTAGCACATACTAAATATTTAATCAAGTGGTTAAGGTTTGGCCCCGAAAGGTTTGGTCAAATTTAAGTAAAGATTTATGGAATAAAAAGCCTCCAGTGGAGGTACCAATATCTAAAAATGTTTACTGACTAGTTTATCTCGAATTGCCTAGTTAGTTTGATCAGGTGAATACTTCTCATTGCTGAGTGGAAGGATAATCGTGAAGGTTGTCCCGGTTTCGCCTGTGTTCTCGCTGTTTACCCTGATTTTACCGTTAAAGCTTTCAATCGCCTCGTTGCACATCCAGAGCCCCAAACCGGTTCCCTTTGGTGCGCTGGGATCAGCGTCTTCGCTGCCAACAGCAGGTTTTGTGGTAAAGAATGGATCGAAAATTTTATTCATTATGTTTTCGGGGATTCCGGGGCCATTGTCTTTAAAAACAATTATAACTGAAGAATGTTTTCTGTATGTTTTTATCAAGAAGGTTGGAAATTCTGTTTCGAACATCGCATCCAGGGCATTTCGAATCAAGTTCTGGAAAACTTGAGATAATTCACCGGGGACAACTTTGACTAAAAGCTCTTCTGAAGCTAATTCCACTTGTTTCGTTACCCGGTTCTTGAAAAAGCTGTCTGCTTCAAGGAAATCCAGCTCAGTCTGGATCAGGCTGTTAACGTTAACAACCTTCTTATCTTCACCTTTATCTGAACGGCTCTTTGTCAATAGTGTATCGATCATCCTGTTGAGTGTCCTGTTGGCCTTCTCAATCCACTTAACTGATTTCTCAACAGTTTCCACCATTGCCTCTCGTACAACTTCCTTGTCTTCGCCTGATTTAAATTCTTTACTTTCAGATTTTTCAATCGCCCGACGGATAAGTTCAGTACTCATCGAACTTGATGTAAGTGGATTCCGGAGATTGTGGACAATCCCTTGGACAAGTTGCCCAAATACCGCCTGACGTTCGCTAAGGATCAAATGGCGGGTTCTTTCTTCAAGTATTAATTCGAGATGTTCTGAATAATCTTTAATTTCAGTGTGAGCTTTCTCAAGTTCTTTTGTACGTAGAGCAACGATGTTCTCAAGCTCACGTTTTTGAATTTCCACCCTGCGAAGACGTAATTTAACCAGTATATAAATAACTGCGTAGATTATTCCAACATAAAAAATGAATGCCCAGGTAGTTCGATACCACGGCGGGGCGATCTGAAATTCAAAAGCCTCAATTTCGCTTTCAGAATAATAAACATCATAGCCTCGAACCTCGAACCTGTATAATCCTTCATGCAGACTCGTAAAATCACGGTATGATTCATTAGTCCAGGCTGACCAGGAATCATCGAGTCCAATTAATCGATACTGGAATTTGTTGGTATTTGGTGCATCATATCTTGGTATTGAGTATTCAAAACGGAGTGAATTTTTCTCATATGGTAATCTAGGCGTCTCCCAACTGGGGGGAAATATACCATTTACCAAAACGGTTGATTCGTCTGCAGTTACTTTTCTTATTAAAGCATTGTATTTTTGTGCTTCCGGAAGCTCAAATTTTTCATCATAGCGAATCAGGCGCCCATTTTCTCCTCCTGCCCACAGGATAGAGTTCGCTTCATCAGGATAAAAACATAGCAACGAAGCCTGGGAAGCACGAAGAAGAGGATAGTTCAACTCGTAATCACCTGTTTCTCCAGGACTAACGCATGCCCCCTTCGCAAACTGAGAATCAAACCAGACACGTCCCTTTGAATCACGGGTCATATTCCAGATACCGCGTTGCCCCGATCCGAACTGATGTCCCAGTGATGAATCAGGTTGAAATAAATCTGTAGAACTATTGTATTTAAACAAACCTGATGGATTACCTACGAATAGCTGGTCATCCAAAATTACCGGATAATAATGGGCCAGTTCCGGTAAACCTTTTGAGGTGTCATATATTTTTACGGAAACATCTTTAATATCACCGGATTCAGGATCGGAAAAGTGTACTTTTTCGACATGTCTGTAAGCCGCCATTAACCACAGATTACCATTGATATCGGGTTGAATCAGCAATACCTGCCTGGATGTTCCTGGAATCGCTCCCAAGTATTTCCATAATCCTCTATTACGTTGGAAAACATATACGCCCTCTCCATATGTTCCCAGGTATATTCTTTGAGAATCAGGAGATACAGCCAGGCAATATCCCATTCCGATGCTTCGTATCAACTCCGGTTTGGAACCCGCCTCCCTGATTATCTCAAGGCCTCGAGTTGTCACACAGAGAAGTTCATTATGTACCGGTTCCAAAGCCCAGCATCGATCTTCTATACCCTCCACGATTTCGAAACTGGCAGGTTTCCCGGGATCCGGGGACGGGGTTAAATATCGCAACCCCTGAGACGTTGCCGCATAAATAGTATTCTGAAACCTGGTGATATCATGTATACTGCCGGATATTCCCAGGTCGTAATCAAAATATTCAACTGGAGAAAGAGCTTCAATCCTGGCGATTCCATAGTTTAATGCCAGCCAGATACCACCCTGGTTGTCGAGAAATGGACTGGCAAGCACATTATTGTCAAGCAAGCCGATATCCTGATCGATAATCTTGTCGATTCGACCCTTGCTATCAAAAAACAGGACACCACCAAAACGTGTAGATAAAGCAAAATAATCATCCGCCAGTTTCAGGCAGCCAATTGCGAAATTATCCTCTGCGAAACTTGAAGCGTCAGATTCAAACTTTCTTGCTCGGTTATCCTTGAACAGGTAGAGGCCATTATCTTCACAAGCCAGGATCAGAGTGTTTTCATCAAATTTTGAAATGCTGCGAACAGGAATATTTGCTAAAAACTCCCCGCCAGGAACTATTTGACAGGAATCACCGTTCAATTCCATTAAACCGACATCCTGTTGCCAGAATAGGCATCTCCCGTCAATATTTGATAGCCCCAGTAATTTCCCCGTTCGTGGGAAATCCCAGAAGTCCATTTTTCCTGTATTTGATTCGGCTACATAGGGCTGCCAGCGGTACAGTCTGTTGGGAGATCTAAAGTACACTACATCGCGGATACACTTAACACCCCAGATATATCCGATATCGTTCCGCAATGAATCAGGAAGTTGAGAACGGAGTGAGACTATTCTATTCTGTCCGAAATTATCAATACCGAGAAAACCAAGGTCATTCTGGAATCCGATAAAAATTCTTCCTGATGAACTGATGTCAATGGAGATAGGTCTTTTTCGTTCAGGATGTGTGATCCTGCGCCACTGACTTCCGTCATATTCAAGCACTGATTTAAGATTTGCTACATAGATAATTCCACTTTCGTCCTGGATGATACCAAAATTCTGGCCTGCACCACCGGTTTCTATCTGGGTGTAGGTCTGCATAAAAGTAAAACCATGTTCACCAGGTGGAGGGGAGGATTGAGCGGAAACTGTAAATAATAAGAGTGTAAGACATATTATAACAACAGCATGCGATATATGTGAGCAGAAAAAATATAAAAGCCGTGGTTTAAGCATCATCCGTTCTCTGAGTTGCAAACTTCTGCTAAAGATAAGAAAGTAAGTTAAAGTAAACCAGAATATGGGAGGAGTGAAAATATTAATAATTTCATGGAAAACTTATATCATCTAAGTATATGTAATATTAATAATTGAGAATAATCTTTTGGGAATATTGTTAAAATAACAACAGTTTGAAGAAGAAATTATAAATGACTCTTAGAGTCAGCCTAAATATTTTGGTTATTTAGGTTTTTACTTGATGATTGGATACTAATCTAATACATTCAGAATTCTGTAAAGTTAGTGCGATCTCTTCCGAATTAAATATTTTAATATGTGATAAAATAAACACATAGCAGTTAAATATATATTTTATCAATAATATACATATTAATATCACCGCTGTAATTCTATAAAACTCTCAGAATCTGACTCCATAATCTACGCAAAATCGATTTTAGCAAACATTGTGCCATGTATAGGGGAAGGCATACCTTAAATGTTGAAAATATTGAATATTCAACTTTAACTTTTAACAAAGGAGGATTAATACAGGATCTGATTTTGTTCTGGCAACGTTTTGAGTCTCCCACATAGAACTACTTGCTGTCGTTGTCATTTTTTTTACCGTTTTCGAGGTATAAAAATTTCAAAGGAGAATCACATGCGACATCTTTCATGGATGTTGGTAGCAGCTCTGGTTTTAGTAATGGGATCCTTTGCTTTTGCCAACAATGATTTTGCAACACTTGCAGAGAAAGAGGCTTTTTATATCCGCCTGGATAACGCAAAAGTTGCGTTAATTAATGGTGATGAATTGACCTCAGATCAAATCAAAATGCTGGAGGATGAGGGTCTCATCAATCGTGATGAATTGGATCGCACAGGTGGACCTGACCTGTTCGGATATGAATTCATTGATAACGAAGAACCAAATGGCCCGGCTTATGACTGGGTCGATATCACCGGCACCGGAACAATTGTTACCGGACTTGCCGATGATAACCATGTTGGTCCTTTTACCATCGGTTTTGATCTTGAGTTTTACGGTGATATCTATACTGAATTTTATGTACAGTCAAACGGTACTATTTCATTCACAGACCAGTATATCACACTTGGAAACTCTGCGCTGCCAAATCCTACCCACAATGCCCTGATCGCCTGGTTCTGGGATGATCTGAATGCAAACAACGGCGGTACTGTCTATTACGAAGCTGTTGACATTGAAGGCCAGGACGCACTTGTACTCCTGTTTGATGAATATCATGACTACTGGCCCTCGGAAGGCTGGACAACATCTGAGGTAATCATCTTTGCCAGCGGTAAAGTTGTCATCATGTATGATGCGATTGAAGAAGGTATGGACACAGGCAGTTGTACCGTAGGTATCCAGAATGCTGATGGTTCTGATGGATTACAGTATTGCTATAATGATGATCCGGTCGGATATCCCTATGCAGGACTTCAGATTCAATTCTCATCTTTCGAAGATGCATCAATCAGTGGTGTGGTAACTGATTCCGGTACCATGCTGCCGATCGAAAACGCTGAAGTCTCGCTTTACCCTGCAGATGATCCAGGTGCCCTCCAAACTGTTCTCACTAACGACCTTGGAGAGTACACAATCTTCGTCGGTGAGGAGGGAACGTTTGATGTTGGTGTTTATGCCCCAACATATGTTGCCGCACTTGCAGAAGACATCGCCGTTGTAGAAGCAGGTGCTTATACACAGGATTTTGCACTTGATGTTGAAGAACACACGGTACTGGTAGAAGGTTACGTCTATTCAGCAGATAACCCGGGGACACCTGTAGCTGGTGTAACTGTAACGATGCCCCAGTTGGGTGAATTCGCGGTTACAGATGTTGATGGTTATTTTGATCTTGGGAATCAACCTTATGGTTGGTACACATTTGAAATCAGCTATGATCCTGCCGGTGCAGGTGGCTACCATGATCTTACACTGATGAGCGTTGAAGTAAACGATCTTACTATGCCGCTGAACTTTGACCTCTTCGAAATTATGCCGGTTTCAGGTTTAGGATCAGGCACCGGTAATGGCCAGGTTTCACTTTACTGGACTGCACCTGATAACCACGCCGAAAATATTGTTCTCGCTCAAGTTCAGGATGAAATCCAGATTTATGAGAATGAGCTTGAACGCTTCATGACGAGTGTAGCCGCTGATGAAAGAGCGAAGATTCAAGAAATTGAAACTACATTAAACCGTCTGAAAGCTTTCGAAAATACAATTCAATTCCAGGGTGAACTTGATGAGATTAACGATTTCGCAGGCTACCGCGTAAAACTCATCTACGAAGATGATACTGAAGAAATTCTTCCTGACTACTACCAGGGTGAAAGCTGCACAATCCTGGGATTGACAAATGGTGAAATGTATGGATTCGCTGTAGGTGCGGATTATGGCTACGGTGATGAATACATTGTCTTCTCAGACGTAGTTTATAACCGTCCACATGCACCTCTTGGTGGTTATGGTCTTGAAGAAGTTGCCTACGAATGGATTGAAATTAATCCCGACAATGGTGGTGCCGGTACAGTTATCCTGGATGCCGGTGATGATGCAAACAGCGGAATGCAGGCAACTCAAACTTTTGAGTATTTTGCCGTTGATTATTCGCAGCTTTCAGCATGTTCTAACGGATGGATCAGCTTCCTCGATGAACTTAATAATATCGGCCCGACATTACCCAGCACAAGCACTCCCAACGCGACTATCGTCGGCTTAAACGCTGACACAGACTGCGAAATGGAAGGCGATGAACTTGCTATCTGGATGTTTGATGATGTCGATAATGAACTGATTATTGTTCAGTTCTACGTCATGCCATATTCAGGATTTACCGAATATCGTTATTCTTACCAGATTGTCCTTGACTGTGCCACAGGTACTATCCAGTTGAATTATCAAACTGCTGATGACTGGATTTACTACAACCGTGGTGGTGCGCTTGTTGGTGTTGAAAATGCAGATGGTACCGTCGCGTATGTTTATGATATGAACAACCTGGTTGATGAAATGTCGCTGCTGTTTACCCCATCTGAATGGACTTGGGGAAATATCAGTGGTACTGTTACTTCAGCTGATCTTGACGCGCCGGTAGAAGGTGCTGATATCACGGTTGAAGATGTCAACGGTGACATGTGGTACGATACGACAGACGAAATGGGTATGTATGAAGTTGCCTGTGATGTAGACTTCGGACCGTTCACAGTATCAGCAGCAATTCCAGGTTTCTATAGCGGTGTTGAAGAAAATGTTGTTTATGACGGAATTACTTACCCGGTTGTGGACTTCGATCTTGGCATGGTACCTATTGAGTTTACTGACGACTTCGAAGTAAATGATGGAACATGGGATGTTTCTCCGAATAATATTCCCGGTGATTGGGAGTGGGGTATCCCGACTGCAGGGCCGATGGAAGATCATACAGCTGATGGAGAGAACTGTTGGGCAACTGTTCTTGCCGGAAATCACACAGGTCCAATGAACTGGGGTGACTTACGTGGTGATTCACTCTGGGTTACAGTATCATTCATGATAGATTCCGAAGATGCGGTGATAACATATTGGCACTGGATGGAATGCTTAGAATCCTGGGGAACCTATTATGCCGGGTATAACGTACAGGTCTCTGCCGATATGGGAGCGACCTGGACAATTATTGATCCTGTAGGTGGATATACCGGCATTGTTAACTACCTTGCTGCAAATGGGTCGCCAGGTGAGGTTGGATTTGGTGGCAATACCAATGGATGGGAATTAGTCGCATTTAACCTGGGCGATTATGTTGGCCAGGAAATTATGGTAATGTTCCATTTCGGAAGTTATTACGGAACCTGGAATCATCGTTATGGTGTCGCTATCGATGATTTTAACCTGCATGATGGCAGCCCTGCAGTACTCGAATTGTCTGCTACTCCATGGGATGATCCGGTAGTTGTAGGCCCCAACGGTGGAAGCTTCCGCTGGGATGCATATGTTGAAAATGTCTCAGGTGGAACTATCACATTCGATGCATGGACAGCACTGACATTACCCCCACCATTTGGTATTGAGTATGGTCCGCTGGATCTCTTCACCGGTCTTACACTTCCTGATGGATTTATACTTGAAGCATCACCTAACCAGTTAGTACCCTCATTCGCACCGAATGGTATTTATACATACTGGGCGCGTGTGGGTGACTTCGGCGCTGGTGAAGTATGGGCTGAAGCCAGCTTTGAATTTGCTAAACTGCCGCTTGAAGGAGTGGTTGCAAGCAGCTTCAATCATGGTGAAGGCTGGGTCTTGACGGACTTCTTCGAGATGGATGAACTTGGTGTTGAAGATGTTGAAGCCGCGATTCCAATGGAATATGCCATGGAAAAAGCATATCCGAATCCGTTTAACCCGACAACTATGGTTTCGGTGGGACTCCCGGATGCATCCAAGCTTAAAGTTACTGTTTACAATGCACTTGGACAGCAGGTTGCAACATTGGCCAATGGGTATGTAGAAGCCGGTTATCACAGTTTCAACTTCAATGCTGAACACCTGGCAAGTGGTATTTACTTCATCCACGCGAATGTTCCAGGACATCTCAACCAGGTACAAAAAGTAGCCTTGATGAAGTAATATTCATTTCTTCAAACAAATAATATGCGGCCGGGCATCTGCCTGGCCGCTTTTCTGTTGTATCTCTTGATAATGTTGAGGGAGTTAATAGAAATATTAATTAATTTCCAATTCAGGTTGCTTATTATTCATCGCAGGATTAATATTTTACTACTGCTGACTGGCTTATTCACTCTTTGTTTGAACAATCTGTACATGTCCTTTTTGTAAAACTGCTACCTGTGATTCAACTGTAATTGAAACAGATATAATAAATACATTTATATCATCTTGTTTGTTGTCGTTATATTTATCTCATGCTTTGCATCCAATCATACGTGTAAAGCCAAAAAACAGGAGGGAACCATGGAAGAAAGTATCTACAAGGTAATTGAACTGGTTGGTTCGAGCACGGTTTCCTGGGAAGACGCGGCGCGAAATGCGGTTGAGACTGCCGGAAAGAGTTTAAAGGATCTTCGCATCGGTGAAATCACAAAATTTGATATGAAAATCGAAAATGGCAAGGTTGTTGCCTATCGTGCCAAGGTCAGTTTATCGTTTAAATATGATACCGGTGAATGATATTCATCATGTAACACTTGTAATCCACAAGGATTTTCGGTAATTTTTATCAGTTGTAGCAACATTATTCAGGCGGCCGGATTTATCTGACCGCCTTATTTTGTCTCAAAACGGCGAGGTTGATCTTGAATATTATCAAGAATATGATCCTGTTTTTACTGTTGTTGATCCCGGTTTGTGGTTTCAGCAATGGAACAATCGTTAATGATGTGTTTTACAGCGATTTTGTTGGGTTGGATCGCAATGTGAGGATCTACCTGCCCGAAGGATATGATCCTGAAGATACGGATACGGAATATCCCGTTATTTATTTCCTTCACGGCGGGGGAATGGATTATGACGATTACGGAGATATAGCAACTGCGCTGGATACCCTTATTAATGTTGAAATTGATCCGGTTATCCTTGTTCGCCCAAGTGGTTATTACGGACCCTATTCGGGGATGAGCTGGTGGTCTGATTCAGATTTAAACGGGAACTTCGAAAGTTTTGTTGTTTATGAGCTTATCGACTACATGGAAACTTTGTACAATGTATCTACAGATCGTTCCAAAAGATGCCTGATCGGACATTCCATGGGTGGATATGGCGCCATGATGATTGCCTTGAAGCATCCTGATATCTACAGGGGTATTGTATCCCATTCGGGTGTCGTCAACAGTACTGTAACTGTCCAGGAATTTTATGTCCCCACTATGCTGACGGAAAATGGGGGAGAAGGGCCGTTTGATCCTGGCGCCGGTGGGTATACAGTTGTGATGTACAGCCTGGCCGCTGCGTTTACACCTAACCTCGATAATCCTCCCTATTTTCTTGATTTACCGGTAGATGATGATGGTAATTACCTGGATGAAGTGTTTGATCAGTGGATTCTGGAGGATCCGGCCTGGCTGGCAACACAACTGGATACCACCTATGAATTAGGCATTTATGTCGATGCCTGCATTGACGAAGGTGGATTTCCTTACATCAATGAATGTTTCACGGATACTTTGGATCTTTATAATATCCCTTACAAATCAGAACTTTTTCCCGGGGCGCATCACCATTATGATTTGCCACCACGTTATCCCGCAGCACTCAGTTATCTTGATTCAGTAATGAAAGTTGATGATATTAATAAAATTGAAGATCATCAAACAAATCTTCCAGAAACTTTCAGAATAGAAAGAGTTTATCCTAATCCATTTAATTCACGTTTAAATATTACCATCGCACTTCCCGATTCGGAACAACTTAAGCTGGATATTTTCGATATACAGGGAAGAAAAGTAGCAACGATTGCCGAAGATCGTTATCAACCAGGTTATTCCGATTTCAGTTTTGACGCAGGGGATTTACCGAGTGGAATATATTTTCTCCAGGCTCATGTGCCGGGAAAATTCAAGGAGATTCTGAAGGTAATTTTCTTAAAATAGGATAAAAATATAAGGTGAGATATTATTTACTCAACTTACTGAATAGACTCTATTTATTGATTCTTCATTGATAAATTACTGTAAACGATCAGATCTCAAAATCCACATTTTAGTTCAGGTGGAATATATCTTTAAAAACATACCCAGCAATTCGTGGATTTTCTTTGAGTCGTCGGATGGAATAAGGATACCAGTCTTTGCCGAATGGTACATAAACCCTCATTTTATGACCATCCTTGACGATCCTGTGGCGGAGTTTTTCGGTAACACCAAGGAGCATCTGGAACTCATATTTGTCAGGTGACAGCCCTAGTTTTTTAATAATCCTGTAAGCATCCCAGACCAGCATCTCATCATGAGTGGCAATACCTACATATAGTCCGGCTTTTAACGAATTTTCCAGCAAACTTATATAATTCTTTCTTACGACATCATAGTCTTTAAAAGCAATTTCAGCTGGTTCTACATAAATGCCTTTACAAAGACGAATATTTGCATTGGCGGGGATAAGTATGTCGTCAAGATCTTTCTGTGTCCTTCGTAGATATGACTGGATTACGATTCCTGTTTTCGGATAATCATTGACAACCTGTTTATAGAGGTCAAATGTCAGGGTGGTAAAAGGAGAATCCTCCATATCTATTCTAACAAAATTATCATACTCTCTCAGCTTGTTTACAATCCTGGTAAAATTCTCGTAGCAGATCTTCGGATCAATACCTAATCCGAATTGAGTTGGTTTAATAGAAATGTTAGCGTCAAGTTCATTATTTTTAATAGCCTCAATGACTTCCAGGTAATTGCGTACAGCTGAATCTGCCTCATCAGGACGGGATATTGATTCACCGAGCACGTCAATTGTTGCGCAAATACCCTGGCGGTTCAGATTTCTCACAGTCTGAACGGCGTCTGTCAAGCTTTCCCCTGCGATATAAGGATTGGCGAAATGACGGACGAGTGGTTTTGGAATAAAAGGGATAGTTGTAACTACCAGTGTATCAAGCAGGCTCATTTAATACTCCACATGCCAGGATGATCTTCTATCGGTGGAACCGACTTGCTATGTTTAATATTTCACAAATTCAATTTGAATATAATGATGTGAAACTTATGTTCAAAGTGATTGAAATTTACCCTGAAGAGATACCGAGTGGCTACCTGGATTTCCTTGGATAACGTTCACCTTTCCAGATAACCGGCCATCGAACTATTGAAGCCAGTAATAACGCGTGATTCAAAATTATCTGGTATATTTCATGGAAAATTATATCTCTTAACCTCAAATGCAACCCGGTTAGTTTATTTACCCGATTTAAAACAGTAAGTGAACCTAATGCTACCAGCATCAGTCCCAGCAGTGCTTCAACCGGCCACCAGATAATCAACCACGGTAACATAACCCTGCAAGAAAACACTATTACATAAAGCACATAGCTTAACAGATGGAAAGTGGAGGTTGCCATTGCCCAGCGTCGTTTTTGCTGCCATAGTAATTTCAGGGTCGTCAATGGACGAGTTTGAATACATGCTTCAGGTTCAAGGGTAAAGGCAAGGTGACCTTTTGTGGCTTTGATCATCCTTGTTAAAAGTTCGTAATCCTCGATCGTTGATTTTCCGATCGCCTGAAAACCACCGGCCGCATGATATGCGGACATACGGAACGCGAGGTTGTTGCCTGATACAAAAGTGGGATGGAAGAAGGTGGTCGCTTTTGAAAAACCCAGCCTGCGGTCTTTTCTATCCTGCAGGTATCCCGCTATACCTGATAAACCCCCGACTAGTCCCATAAAATATCGGTGATCGACATTCTGAATTTTACCAACCCATCCTCCCGGGGGATCATCTTCCGGGCCAACGGATACCATTCCGCCAACGGCAATAACATGTTTGGAAAAACTACTCACCAGTGTTCTGATCCAGCTTTCAGGTACCACACAATCAGCGTCAGTCAGGAGAACATAATCAGTATCAACATGTTTCATGGCTTCGCTCAAGGCATGGAGTTTTCCACGAACTTCTTTGTCCGGTTCGTCAATATGTAAAACAATGGTTTCCATGGGACTGGATTCTGCGAACATATCCATAATCTCGCCAGTCCTGTCCGTAGAAAGGTGATCAACCAGGATAAGTTTATAACGGTCGTCCGGGTACGATTGGGTAGCAAGGGAGATAAGACAATCGAAAATGGTCTCTTCCTCATCGCGGGCACATACGATAACAGTTACTCGAGGCGCGGCGTTGCGGATCGGCCAGGAACGGTAAGTTCCGAATGATATTATTATCATCACTAAACCGCAAATCGCGCCGATAAGAAGGGGAATCATTAGTATCTATATATTATTTAATGTGTTGATCAGGTGCACAGTCTCGATGTATATAAATTCTTCAGAGAGTTGAATGTTTTTCCACTCTCAATCCACCTGGGAATAAAAGTATCGAGAATTTCCGGAAGCAGATGTCCATTCCGGCCACCATCATGTAAAGCAACAATATCTCCTGATTGAACCCTTGTTTCAAGGTCGTTCAAGAGGATATCTCTCGATTTTCCCGGAAGCCAGTCTCCGATTACCAATCGGAATTGAACAATCACACCGTTTAAATATTGTGCGATCCTGAAAACTGTTGGATCAATACGCCCGAAAGGTGCCCTCAGGAAAAATGGATCTTTTGTAAACTGACCGGTAGCGCCGGGAAACAGTTCTTCCGGATTCATCTCGTTCATCTTGAACGATTTGGAGCGAAGCCACCAGGTTGCGTGAGTTCTGCCGTGGTATCCCACCTGGAAACCATTTTCAACCATTGAAGAGATCAGACTCTCATTTCCTGGTATCTTCTTTCCTTTGAGGAAAAACGCGGCTGGAATGTTATAATGTTTTAAAACCTCCACAACAGCCGGAGTATTTATTGGATCAGGACCGTCATCGAAAGTCAGGTAAAGAGGGGCGTTGTTAATGTCTGAATCACCCCACATAGCACCGGGGAACAGGTATTCAAAAAGTTTCGGTGTTCTGAATGCCCCGTAACTCTTCATGACTTGTCAGCCTGGTTATTCTCAATAACGGTAGTTCCGCCACGGTATCTCTGCCCTTTCCAGGTAAATGAGAAAAACTGCCCTCTAATTCCTGCATAGAGGATTGCGGGGGAATGAAGTACTTGAGTAAGGAGAAATTTTAGAACTGACAACTGCTCGCCAAATCTTATTGTTCCCATATTCATAATCAGGGTTTCAGCCAGCAGTTTGGACATGATCAGGAAGATCGAAATACTTTTGCTGGTTTTTTTCATTAATGCCAGTGGGATCGATAGAACTATCGCTGCGAAATAGGAAAATGTTCCCACTACCAGGAAGCGTAAAAACGGTGGGTAATAAAATCCCTTTGAACTCCATCTGGCTCGTTGATTAACCCATTCATCCAATGTGTCCACAGGTTGACTGTAGACATACCCTTCAGGCCTGTCGATAAATACAACTTTACCACCGTGTTCTGCTATATCCTGCAATAGGAATACATCGTCACCTGATGTAACCTTCATGTTACTGCTATACCCGCCAACACGATCATATACGCTTTTCCTTGCGGCAAGGTTACTGCCGTGCGCATTAAATACATGACCTGCACCAATCGCCCCGGCAGCAGCAACAGAATAGGAGAGATGTTCCAGGCTTTCAAAATCAGACCACCAGGGTTTACCTGAATTCTTTGGACGAACAAATCTGCTGACACCGGTCGCGCCGTGTACTTCAGGATCTACAAAAGGTGATACAAGTGCACGAAGCCACCTGTGATCCATCCAGCAATCTGCATCAGTAGTGACAATAACCTCTCCATGTGCCTGTAATATTCCTTGAGACAAAGCATATTTCTTTGGCGCACGTCCCTGGGGTGTTTCACCTTCACGAATCCTGACAACTTTAAAAGAAACACCACTGTACTTTCTTTTCTTGACAAGATCAGCCGTGTTATCAAGACTTCTATCATCAACGACAATTACATCAAATTTATCTTTCGGGTAATCCTGTTTTTCAAGGCTGTCCAGGAGCCTGCCTATACGAGTTTCTTCATCACGCGCGGCAACTACAACTGAGACGGTCGGGAGTTTGTTGTCATCTCCGAAAATGGGGGAACGAGGCATCTTTTTCAAACCGGCGTAAATGATAACCAGGAATGCCAGGTAGATTAATCCTGTACACCAGGCGAACAAGTAGAAGAGAATCACGCGGCTTCACTCCTGTCGCTTGAAGTACTCTTTATCGAAGATTTGGTGCGAGCTTTGAGTATAATAAGGAGTCCAATAATAGCAGGTATTAATACGTTAATCGCAAATATCAACATCGAACAATTGAAGGCAATTGCATCCGGGATTCCATAACGTTCATAGAGTGATACAGTCGCCCATTCACCGACTCCCAGTGAACCTAACGAAACCGGTAACGCTGATTTTATAAATAGCACCACACCATAAGTGTGAGCCGCTACAGGCCAGGAAACCGGCTGGAATGCCCGTGTGACAAAGAAAAATTGTGTGTAAATGAGGAGAATTTGACTAATTGTAATAGCTAACGCGCGTGATGTCTGTTTTATGGTTAATCGTTCAAATGCCGTGATTACTTCAAGTGCTTTTGGTTTGCGTGGGAATGCCAGCTGAATTCCAAGCAGCAGGCTCTTCAGCGGCCGTGGATCATATGCAAGCCAGATATACAGTAACGGTAGTATCCCGGCAAAGATGAGAATGCCTGTTCTCAGAGATGCGGGTAATGCCTCTTTAAAGCCGGGAAATAAAAACAGGAGGATAGGACCTGATAGTGATACTGCACCGAATGTGTACATCTTATCCAGGATATGCAGGCCGGCGAGCCTGAATTTGGATGGAACGCGTAACAAAAATATTCTCCCGATCTCACCAACACGTCCAGGGGTGATCAATCCCATTGAAAAACCGCCAAGCAGGCTTGACAGACAACGGTAGAGCGGGATGTTTTTAACCTCTGTTGAGACAAACAATTGCCAGCGTAATCCCTGGAGAAGAATATTAAAAGGCATTAAACATAGGGCGATTAACAGGTAATAAACGTTTGCCTGCGAAAGTGTATCCTGAATGTCGGCAGGTTTTATTGTCTGGACCAGGAAAATCAGCAATCCGGCAGCAACAACCAGCTTGATTATCCACCCCAGCCAGGGATTAATACCTGTCAGCTGAATTGCCTGGGGAATAAAAGAAAATCTCTTGTTTGTCTCGTTGTTATTCAATTAAAAAGTATTTCTCCGCAGGAATAATCGTACTATGCCCGTCCTCTTTGGAAAGTTCTCCCTTTCCAGGAGACTGATCCGAGCAGTGCTTTTGGCCAGATTGCCCAGAGGGCGAAAGGAGCTGCACTCATGGCAGCAAAAGCCTTCGCAGCTCGTGGTGTATCACCAAGTACACGATAAGCCGTGAGTGACATCAGGAGATCACATGCCCATTTTACCCGCCAGGCCGTATACACCTCTTTCCTCATCAATTTTCGAAATATTGATATCACGGTTAACAGCGCGAGCCCCATAAATAAAAGGTTCCCGATGAATCCGATAACCACCCATCCAGGGGCATATTTTGGGCCCACGGACATATGACGCGATTTTGTGCCATAAACCGAATTCCATCGCTGAACTTCAGAGGGGACACTCGCTGCCGGATCAAACGCAAATCGTACTTTCCAGTTGGTCTTCGCAGCGACATGCTGAAGGAACAGGTCATCATCTCCTGAAGCCATCTTCCCGCCGAATCCGTAACCACCCAGATCCAGGTACATTTTACGCCTGAAGGCAAAATTTCTACCCATGGCATTGAATGGAAAACCAAGCCCGATTCCCGCTGCGGCAAGGGCTGAAGCTGACCAGGACTCACCCTCCATCAGCCATTCAACAGGATTTCTACCCCCCTGGAGTGGGGCATATCCAACTATCACACCAACATCGTTCTCCATAAAATATGATAGGGAAGCCAGCCAATCCGGCGATGGTAAACAATCTGCGTCGGTTGTAACTATCCATTCCACGTCGGTCATCCTGATGGCAGTGTCCAGTGCCCGTTTTTTCGGACTAGCGATGGGGATGGAGTTGTCAGTTTTAATTATGTGAAACCGTTTATCGTTTCCGGAGGTACTATTTGCAATGGAATAGGTATCATCTTCTGAATCGTCGTCAACGATCCAGAATGAAACCCTGGAATTCATATAATTTTGTTCTTTCAACGATTTTATCAAACTGGGAATATTGTGTGATTCATTTCTTGCAGCCACAACTACTGCAATCAGCGGTAGATCATTATGTTTTTTCCAGGATCCGATACGTCGAATCCTTGAAATCCCTGTCATCATGAAGGTTGATAGTATACAATATAAAGAGATGAACCATTTTAACACGGCAATATACCCCCGAATTGGTAACGGATTATATCAGGGTAATCTAAGTGTAAATCGGTCAAACGGCAATTAAAGATTATCTGAGAGCATAAGGGTGATCTTATAAAAATCTTTAATCTATCGCTTTTATGAAATTCAGAGTGGCGAAAATTAAGCTCTATCGATAATAAAAATCTTTCAATGGTCTTTTGTATAACAGTAATTATTAATGTAAAATCAATTCACGCGTTTGAAATGGAATTAAGAGAATAAAATAATTGTCGATATTTAAGAAAATATTCCCATATTTCGCTCCCTATCGTCGCCAGTTATTCTGGGGATTAATCTTCGTTCTCCTGGCAAATGGATTCAAAGTCGCCGGTCCCTGGGTTTTAAGGTATGCTGTTAATGGGCTCGAAACTGAAATTTCTTATACAGCCCTCTGGATCAGCGCCGGGATGATATTGGGAGTTGCTATTCTCAGCGGCATTTTCCGTTTCCTGATGCGTAAATATGTCATCAGTCTCAGCAGGTATATCGAATACGATCTACGTCAAGACCTCTTCAAACATCTGTTAAACCTTGAGCCTGCGTTTTATGACCGCAGCAGAGTAGGTGACCTGATGGCACGGTTGACATCAGACGTTGAACGTGTAAGAATGGTTATCGGACCAGCCTTGATGTATTCGGTTAACACGTTATTTGGCCTGGTGTTCGGGTTGACCCTGATGATGATAATCAGCCCGCTGTTGACGGTTTTTGTTGCTGTGATTGTCCCGCTGGTAGCTACTATAGTCTTCTACCTGGGTCGGAAAATTCATCGCGCCTCAACACTTTCGCAGGAAGCACTATCGGATATTTCAGCTACAGTACAGGAAAACCTGGCAGGCATTCGGGTAGTAAAATCTTTCAGCCAGGAAGAGAACCAGAAATCGCTGTTCAATAAAAAGAACAAGGTTTATTTTGAACGCAGTTACAGAGTTGGACTACTGCAGGGGATTTTTTTCCCAACAGTAATGCTGATATTCGGTGCGGCAATTGCCGGAATACTGCTGATTGGCGGATACTTCATCATAATCGGTAAAATGCTTGTTGGTGATTTTCTCGCATTTACATCATACCTGATGATTTTATCATGGCCTATGATTTCCATCGGCTGGGTTGTTGGACTTGTGCAACGGGGTAGCGCATCTCTGACAAGATTGATGGATCTACTCGATACTCCTCCACAACAGGAGGAAATGCAAGCAACCGGGCTTGTAAAATCCATTCGAGGTGATATCCTCATGGAAGATGTCACTCTGAAATATCCCGGAATGGATTACACTGCTCTAAAAAATATCAATTTTTCACTTAAAGCCGGTAATTCCCAAGGAATAGTTGGTCGAGTCGGTTGCGGAAAATCATCGATTATTTCTCTCCTGGCCAGACTGTATGATCCAAGTGAAGGTAAGATCCTCATTGATGAATTCCCGGTAAAAGACCTGTCACTGCATGAACTGCGGGAATGTTTTGGTGTGGTTCCGCAGGATCCGTTGCTCTTCAGTACCACAATACGGGAAAACATCACGCTCGGTCATTCTGACTACACTGACGGAGATTTAAACGATGCCCTGGAAATAAGCAGGTTGGTTCAAGACCTTGATGACTTCCCGAATAAACTGGAAACGGAAGTTGGTGAGAGAGGGATAACTCTTTCAGGTGGACAAAAACAGCGAGTGGCAATAGCCAGGGCGGTAATTCGGAAACCAAAAATCCTGATACTTGATGACGCTCTGAGTGCCGTGGATTCGGATACCGAGGAGAAGATAGTTGAGAATCTTAACCATTACCTGGTTAACAGATCGGCTATAATTGTCAGTCACAGGGTTTCAAGTGTCCGCAATACTGATGAAATTCTTGTTCTCGATGAAGGTGAAATTGTCGAACGGGGAACTCACGAAGATTTATTAAGTATTCATGGGCTGTATTACGACCTCTTTAAACGCCAGGAGATGGCGAAAGAACTGGAGGTCGTTTAATGAAAAACCGCTCTATTCATGACGAGGAAACACTAGGGAAAATCTACGATCACCACCTGGTGACACGTCTTCTAAAATACCTGAAACCATATAAAGGTAAAGTTATAGCAAGTGTCGTTTTCCTTGTAGTCCTGGCAGGGCTGGAACAGGTTGGCCCATACCTGGCAAAAGTCGCGATTGATGATCACATTCTCAAAGATGATTTCCAGGGACTAATTAAGATAGTCCTGATTTATGTCGGCTTATCTGTTGTCATGACAATCTCAAGGGTTGTGCAGGTATTGATTACAAGCTGGGTTGGCGAAAGTGTGATGTTTGACTTGCGTCGTGAAATATTCTCTCACCTGCAAAAACAATCCCTCAGGTTTTTTGATACTAATCCTGTTGGAAGGCTGGTAACCAGGGTTACAAGTGATGTCCAGACATTAAGCGAAATATTTTCGAGTGGTATTGTCGTTGTCTTTGGTGACTTGATTACCCTCATCGGAATTATAACGGCAATGCTGATAGTGAATGCTAAATTGGCGGTGATTTCGTTTACAGTTATTCCCTTCATAATCATTGTAACATTTTCATTCCGTGCTAAACTTAGAGATGCTTTCCGTGAAGTAAGGATAAGGGTTGCCTCAATCAACGCGTATCTCCAGGAACACCTTGCGGGAATAAAGATTGTCCAGCTGTTTAACCACCAGAAAAATTCAGACGACAACTTTGCCAAGGTTAACAAAAAGACGCAAGTTGCCCACCTGAGAACCGTTGCATT
>JANQEY010000306.1 GCA_028278125.1 bacterium
TCCAAGGTGTTTAGTTAATTGATCGAACCAGTCTGAACCCGAGATAATCAAACGGGGTGGCGTGATAACTATCGAATCTCATCGAGGAGCGGCAGTTAGCCGGATTGTCGTTGTAAGAGCCACCACGGTGAATACGATAATTATCGCGTGGTGATTCTATCCAAGGATTTCCTGATGAAGGGGCATTATTATAGTTTTCATGGTAATCGTCTTCACACCACTCGTTAACATTACCAATCATATCATATAGTCCCCATGGATTCGGCTGTTTGTGTCCCACGGGATGGGTTGTATTAGAACTGTTTCCGGAATACCAGGCATATTGTTCAATCACGGTATTATTTGGATCATTTCCCCAGAAAAATCGAGTAGTTGTTCTCGCCCGGCAGGCATACTCCCATTCAGCCTCTGATGGTAACCTCCAGGTCTCGGAACCTTCGTCGGCATTGAGAGAATCAATAAACGCTTTAACATCATCCCAGGTGACTCTATCAACAGGGTTATTTGTGCCGTCAAAGTGGAAATTCCATTCGCCCATAACGGACGACCATATCTCCTGGGTTAGTTCATATTTTGCCAGCCAGAAATCATTGTTAATGTTTACCTGGTGACTTGGAAATTCACCTTCGACAGCATCTTCGTCGTCGGCTGTCGCACCCATTGTAAAGTATCCGGAAGGTATACGAACCATTGAAATCTCATGTCCCGTGTTACCTAGAGAAAAGACCTGGTCTGTTGAAGTTGTAAAAGACCAGATTGGTCCTTCAACCTCATGATGATGGTCATCACGAACTACAATCTGCCAGTAGTAGGTTGTTTCAACGGTAAGATCTTCAATGTTGAACGAGTTCGCTGCCAGGTTATCAGCTAATAATTCAGGTGGGGAGGTAGTGCCGAAATAGAGATCATACCGGAGTGGATCATCATCAGGATCTGAACAAATCCAGGACAGAGTAATATTTGTCCCGGGATCATAGCCGTTGTTTGATGGAGATGGATTTCCCGGGATTACCGGTTCAAGATTTGGATCTATACCATCGTCACCCAACCAGATCAATTCGATTCCACACCCACTTAAGATCAAGCTAAATGGCAATATAAATAATAATATAAACAAGCAGCGTCGCATTAATGATTCCCCAATCATCGTTTTCAACATTCACCATCAAAGATAAATAAATCGTATCACAACTCCCAAGAGTCATCTGAGCCTGATTACTAAAAGAGCCCGGCGGATATCACCGGGCTCAATGTATGGAAAAGAATATTATTAATTAATTAGAACAACTCGCTTCAAGCTACTCATCCTACCAGGTACGTTTGCACGGATGAAATAGACACCACTTGCCAGTCCGGTCGCGTCAAATGGGATTCTATGGTAACCTGCCTGGTAGCTGCCGCGAGTTAATGTTGCAACCTTTCTTCCCATCGCGTTGTAGACATTCATCTTCAAATCACTCTGTTCCGGCAAACCTACAACTACAACGGTCGAAGCGTTGAATGGATTCGGATAAGTTGCCACGATGGAATAGGAAGTTGGCAATACTGCATCCGGTCGACGTGGTTCAACGTAGAAGTCGAAGTGTTCGTTACATTCAACTGTATCACCGGCAGATATTGCAACGGAATACCATTCCACGTGGATATATTCACGCCAGTAATTCATTTCGAGAACCCGATCGAGATCGAAGACATATGCTGGTTCTGCCAGGCCGCTGAATGATACGGTCGAATCGTAGTCGGTACCCATTGTAATCCTGAACTCAACAGAATAGCTGGTTTCCTCTTCAGGATCGGGATCAATAGAATTTTCCCAACTTGTACTGAGAATTTCTATTTCATCAACACCGATAGTGTCCTCATCTGCCGGTTCAAGCAGGGCAAATGGGGTAGGAGGCTGCGGCATTGCTGTACGGAAGGTCCACACATCATCTGAGTAGGTTCCATCTGTATTAGTATCGACGGCATGTACACGCCACCAATAATCGGTATTATCAAATAATCCAACTATTTCGATCGATGTTGAATCAAATGCCGGGTAGGTCGTTGTCGCGGTAAATTCCTCATCGAATGAAATCTCAAGTACATACTCGATCTCATCACCGAAGTCCGGATCAACAGTTTCCTGCCATTCAAACAACCAGGCTGTTGTATCGTTAAGAACCGATTCGTTCAACGGGCTTACCAGGGTAAATGCTTCGGGTGGTCTTGCCGGTTGAATTGTGAACATCCAGCCATCTTCACCAGGTGAAGCATAAGTATGCAGATCGAATGTGTCGAATGCATGTACACGCCAGTAAATCGTCGCGCCATAGCCAAACGTGTTCTCAAGATCACTGATCAGCATTTCAGTTTCATCGGTGGTATCGACCAGGGTACTGTCAGCATGGAATTCAGCACTGGTTGACCATTCAACGATGTAGGCGAATTCATCACCCGGATCCTGGTCAGCGGATTCTGACCATTCCAATGTTACCTCGTCGAATGTCAATTCCATACTGTCTTCAGGTGCTAACAATGCAAACGCATCCGGGGCATCAGGAATAAAGACATCCAGGCTCCAGGTCTCATCCGACCACGTACCGGCTGTATTACTATCCTGCGCTCGTACTCTCCACCAGTAAGTCTGATCATCGTCGAGACCGGTCAGCTCGAATTCAATATCGGTAACAGTTGAAGAATCAGCTTCATCGAATGTTTCCGTATTTGACCACCAGACAACATACCCTAAAACATCATCCGGATCAGGATCAGTGGAAGCATCCCATGTGAGTGTCGTATCGCCGCTCCAGCATGTACTTCCATCCTCAGGTCCGGCAAGGTTAAATGCTGACGGTGCATCGGCTATGTAGATATTAAATGCCCATGCATCTGTGCTGTCACCATTTGACCACGAGTAGAGATCGAAGTCATCAACCGCCCTGACTCGCCAGTAGACCACTATATCGTCAGGTAATTCGTCAAGTTCGTTGTTGGGAATTCCAACTGATCCCGGAACAGGTGAACGGTTTTTACCGGATAGTCGATTTTCTTCCGGATCCTGTAACTTATTGATAGTTTTGGTTCTGCCGGAATTGCGGCCGTTGTTTGATGTTGATGCCTTAATATGATCTTTACCGTTGTTTCCTGTTATCCTGGAACTACGATTTCTCGATGTTTTACCAAAATCTGTAAAGCTTGTTTCTCGCCTTGATATCTTTGAATTTCTATCCTTGCCATGTCCAGGATCAGAACCCATCAGTAATTCGGGATTCTCAAGATCAGTGATGGCAAAGAAAGTATCTGTTGTTGTGTCACTGAAATATGTCGCGAAAGTCGAATCTGTTGACCATTGTACTTCGTAATTAACCGTATCGTCAGGATCAGGATCAATTGCCGGATTCCACGAAACAGTCACAGTATCCATATCCACAGTCTCATCATCACCTGGTGCTGCCAGTGTGAATGCTTCAGGCGCTTCCGGAATATAGACATCGAATGACCACGTTTCATCAGACCACTGACCATCAGTATTTCCATCTACTGCACGTACCTTCCACCAGTAGGTGGAATCATCTGCCAGGTCATTCAACTCAAGCATATTACCGGCTAATGTGTCAACCTCAATAGAATCAGCTTCCACAAATGCCTCATCAAATGACCACCATACCATGTAGGAATTGACATTATCATCCGGATCAGGATCGTCTGAGTAAGACCATGTCAAAGTCGTATCACCAGTAGCACACACACTGCCATCAGCAGGACTGAGGAGGCTGAATGCTTCAGGCGCATCCGGTACATATATTTCGAATAACCAACCGTCTGTACCCTGGTCTGACCAGGTGACAAAGTTAAAGGTGTCCGTAGCATAGACACGCCAGTAGATGGTTATGTCATCAGGTAATTCGTCCAGTTCATCGCTGTTTTTATCGTCGCCCGGAGAATCGTCAAGTTCTCCAAAACCTCTATTCGATGTGTTTGATCCAAGACTGAACATACCGGTAATCGTTTTGTTGTCACTATTTCCACCATCAATTAATCCAAACTCATCGTCACCGCCTAAGCCGGCTAATGCAGCGGCATCCGCCAGGTCTGTGATTACAAAGAACGTATCGGTCGTTGTACCTGTGAAGAACTCTGTAAAGTCCGGATCAGCTGACCATTCAACAGTATAAGTAACGACGTCATTAATATCAGTATCGATTGAACGTGTCCAGTTGACGGTTACCGTATCATCATCGACGACTGCGCTGTCCTCAGGTGCTACCAGGCTGAATGGACCCGGTGGATCAGGGATTACTGAATTGACATGCCAGGTTTCTGTTGACCAGCGTCCTTCACTGTTGCCGTCTTGTGCCCTGACTTTCCAGTAATAGGCAAAGTTATCCAGCATATTTTCCAGCAGGTAGTCTGTCTGGTCACTGGCGACTATTGCCGAATCGAGGTTGTCGGTAAACGTCTCATCAGTAGCCCACCAGACAACATAGGAATCCAGTGCGTCATCAGGATCAGGATCGGTTGTAGCTTCCCAGGTAAGTGTTGTGTCTCCGGTTGAGCATGAGCTGTTATCTTCTGGTGATAACAGGCTGAACTCGAACGGCGGATGTATTACGTACACCTCGAATGACCACGTTTCTGCGGCCGGTGTTTCGTTAAATTGTGTGTCCCTGGCATGAATTGTCCACCAGTATTCGGTGTCGTCATCAGCGAGGTAAGTATAGTTTGTATCCGTTAGGCCGATGGCAATGGGTAATCCCATGTTAAACTCATCTGTGGATACATACACATCATAAACGACCGCGTCATCTGGATCGGGATCAATAGATGAATCCCAGGTGAGATCAATCGCTAATGTATCCACTATACTTTCATCAAGCGGTGTAACAAGGTCGAAGACGGCCGGCGGTTCTACAACGTAGATTTCGAATGTCCAGACCTGGTTAGCCCAGACTTCCGAACCTGTGCCATCATCTGCCATGATTGTCCACCAGTACTGGGTATCATCATCCCCAGCGAAGGTATATGATGTATCAGCAAGGTCTTCCATGACAGGTAAACCGAGGTCAGCCGGATTAGTTGTCACATATACATCATATGTGACAGGATCACCCTCGGGATCTATAGACTGGTACCATACCAGTTCAACATCCTCAGCACCAAGGACCGTACCACTTAACGGACTGGCAAGGTCGAAAGCGCCCGGGATTTCCTGGACAAAGATCGAGAATGTCCAAACCTGGTTGGCCTGGGTTTCAAGACCACCTTCATCAATCGCTACTACTGTCCACCAGTACTGTTCATTATCGACACCGGTAAAGGTGTAGGATGTTATATCCAAATCAGTTGCTACAGGATCACCCAGGTCTAACGGATCTGTTGATACATAAACATCGTATGCTATATCTCCACCATCCGGATCAATTGATGGTGTCCAGGTTAACGTGAGTTCGGTAATGGGGGAGACATGACCATTTGCAGGGCTGGCCAGGTCGAATAATCCCGGTCCCTCCTCAACCTCAATAGAGAATGACCGTGTTTCATCAGCCCATGTTTCGTTAGCGCTCAGGTCTGTAGCAAGAACTGTCCAGAAATATTCTGTATTGTCGTCGCCGGCAAAAGTAAACGTAGTAACGTTTAAGTCAGATGCCACAGGATCACCAAGATCACCTTCATCCTCTGATACATATATATCATAGGTAACTTCATCACCCGGATCGGGATCAACAGCTTCGTCCCAGATAAGGGTTACTGAGGCGCTTGGTGAGATATATTCATCATCTGGTGACTGGAGTCCAAATGCCATTGGCGATTCTTCGATGTAGATCGAGAACGACCATGTCTGGTTAGCCCATAGTTCATTTACGTCGCCATCATTGGCACGGACAGACCACCAGTATTGGCTGTCGTCTGTTCCGGTGAATACATAAGATGTATCTGTTAATCCAGTCGCAACCGGATCACCAAGATCGCCCGGATCTGTAGTTACGTAAACATCATAAAGTACAGGTAACCATCCTGGGTCAACCGAGGTCTCCCAGACAAGGCTTATATCAGTTACATCAGAGATAAAGCCACTTTCAGGTGAGAGAAGGCTGAAAGCGCCATTAACTCCACCTACGGAAATGCTGAATGACCAGGTCTGGTTGGCTTGAGTCTGGTTACCATTTCCATCATCGGCGAAGATAGACCAGTAATATTCAGTTCCGTCTTCACCTGTGAAAGTATACGAAAGTTCAGTTAAGTCTGTGATTATCGGAACACCAAGATCACCAGGATCAGTTGAGACGTACACATCATATGTAACATCATCACCATCAGGATCGATGGATGGTGTCCATGTCAGGGTTACATCAAGAATCGCAGAGATATATTCATCTGCCGGGCTGGCCAGGTCGAAAGCTCCGGGGCTTTCTTCCACGTAAATATCAAACGACCATGTTTCCAGCGCCCAGGTTTCGTTATCGTTGTCGTCCCTTGCAGCCACTGACCAGAAATACTGAATTTCATCAATGCCTGTGAACGTATAAGTGTTTACATCAAGGTCTGTTACGACAGGTACTCCAAGGTCACCCGGATCGGTTGAGACATATACATCATAGACGACATCATCACCATCCGGATCAGTTGTTGCATTCCAATTAAGATCAACATCAAGTGATGGTGAGATAAATCCATCAACTGGTGATGTAAGGCTGAATGGTAGAGGTGCCTCTTCTATAGCAACTGAGAATGTCCAGGTCTGGTTCGCTGGTGTCAGGTTGCCATTTCCGTCATTTGCTTCAACTGTCCACCAGTACTGGGTATCATCAGCACCTGTGAATGTATAGGATGTTACGTCCAGTCCAGTAACAATCGGCAGTCCAAGGTCACCCGGATCGGTTGATACATAGAGCTCATAAGTGACATCATCACCATCAGGATCAATACTCGGGCTCCAGGTAAGGTTTACGTCGAGTACAGATGATACAGTCAGATCAGCCGGAGCGACAAGATCAAATGCCTGCGGTGGTTCCTCGACATATACTGAGAAACTCAAGGTGTCCAGCGCAGGAGTCGAGTTGCCCTGGGTGTCATGAGCAATTACCGACCACCAGTACTGGGTATCATCATCCGCGTTGTATGTATAGTTGGTTACATCAAGGTCAGTAGCAACCGGTAAACCTAAATCTCCCGGATCCGTTGAGACATAAACATCATATGAAACTTCATCACCAGGATCAGGATCATTTGAAACTTCCCATGTCAGGTCAACAGCGAGAACTGGTGAAATAAAACCGTCAACAGGCGTGAGAAGACTGAAATCCTCAGGGGGATTTTCTTCAAAGATCGTAAACGACCAGGTTTGTGTAGCCTGGGTCAGGTTACCGTTCCCGTCATCAGCTTCGATTGTCCACCAGTACTGTGTATCGTCAGCACCAATAAAGTTATAGGTGGTATCTGCCAGGCCGGTTGCAATCGGCAATCCAAGATCGCCCGGATCAGTTGATACATAAACATTGTATGAAACAACATCACCATCAGGATCAATGGCTGAGCGCCACATTAAATCGGCGGATAATACCGGTAAAACAGTGCCATCAAGTGGTGATAACAGCGAGAATGCATCTGGGGGTTCCTCAACATAAATCGAGAAACTCCAAGTGTCATCAGCTGCTATCTCATTACCCTGTGAATCCCGCGCATGAACTGTCCACCAGTATTGAGTATCATCATTTCCATTATAGGTATAGAAGGTGTTTGCAATATCAGTGCCCACCGGAAGACCGAGATCACCTGGATCAATCGAGACATATACGTCGTAAACAATGTTATCACCCGGATCGGGATCAATTGCAGGATTCCAGGTCAACGTTACATCCGCTGTCGGAGATATAGCACCATCTGCAGGTGAATCCAAGGTAAATGCCGCGGGTGGTTCCTCGATATAGATCGAGAATGACCACGTTTCATCAGCCTGGGTTTCATCACCGTCGTTATCCTTTGCGATAACTGTCCACCAGTATTCGGTATCATCAACACCGGTATAAGTATATGCTGTACCGACAAGATCGGTGGCAACAGGTACACCAAGGTTAAACTCATCCGTTGATACATAAAGATCATAAACGACATTATCACCCGGATCGGGATCAGTCGTAGCGTTCCATGTCAGGACAACGTCTGCCGTTGGTGATACGGTTTCATCCGGCGGAGATTCGAGACTGAAGGGTAGAGGAGCCTGTTCAACAGCGATCGAGAATGACCATGTCTGGTTAGCCCATACTTCACTTCCGGTATCATCTTCCGCTTTTATTGTCCACCAGTACTGGGTATCGTCAAGACCGGTATGAGTGTATGTAAGTACTGCCAAATCTTCAGCAACCGGTAGGCCAAGATCGCCTGGATCGGTTGTCACATAAACATCGTATGTCACGGGATCGGCTTCCGGATCGACTGATTCTTCCCATGTCAGGGTAACATCAAGATCGGCTGAAACCGTTCCGCTTGCGGGTGTCAATAGGTTAAACGCACCCGGTATATCGTTAATCAGGATAGTAAACGACCAGGTACTCGCTGCCGGGGTTATGCCACCGTTGCCATCATCAGCAACAACTGTCCACCAGTATTGAGTATTGTCAACGCCGGTAAAATCATAGCTTGTGGCAACTAAATCGGTAGCTACCGGTAATCCTAAATCACCCGGATCAGTTGAGACATAAACATCGTAAGTCACCGGATCACCCTCGGGATCAACAGCGGCAAACCAGGTGAGAGTAAGGTCTGCGACAGGCGAAACAAAACCGTTGGCCGGATTTGCCAGGTCAAATGGGCCCGGGGGTTCCTCTATCAGTATGGTGAAGTCCCAGGTCTCATTTGCCGGGGTGCTGTTTCCGCCGCCATCTCTGGCAACAACTGTCCACCAGTATTGAGTGTTATCCGCTCCAGTGAAAGTATAAGAGGTTACGTTTAATCCAGTTACGACTGGTAATCCAAGGTCACCAGGATTTGTTGAAACATATACATCATAAGTAACAGCATCTCCCGGATCAGGATCAGTTGAAACATCCCAGGTCAGGTTGACGGCAGCAGCTGTTTCAATATTTCCATCAACAGGTGAATCAAGGCTGAAGGCTGAAGGCGGTTCCTGGATATAGATTGAGAATGACCAGGTCTGGTTTGCCCAGACTTCACTTCCAGTGTCATCTTCAGCTTTTATTGTCCACCAGTATTGAGTATCGTCAAGACCGGTATAGGTGTATGTAAGTACTGCTATATCTTCAGCTACCGGTAAACCAAGGTCACCAGGATCGGTTGATACATAAACGTCATACGTTACCGGATCACCATCAGGATCGATGGATTCTTCCCAGGTTAAAACCACGTCCAGGGCAGGGGAAACAAATCCACTGGCGGGAGTTAACAGGTTAAACGCGCCCGGAATATCCTCGATATCTATTGAGAATGACCAGGTCTGGTTGGCCTGAACCTGTGTAGTTCCATCGGTCGCGAAGATTGACCACCAGTACTGTGTGTCATCAAGACCGGTAAAGTCATAGGATGTTCCTGCAACTCCTGTGGCGATTGGTAATCCGAGATCACCGGGATCTGTTGATACATATACATCATAAGTCACCGGGTCTCCATCAGGATCAATAGAAGGAGTCCAGGTCAGGGTCAATGTTCCCACAGCCGAAATTGTTCCATCGGCCGGGCTTGCAAGATCAAATCCTGCCGGTGGTTCATCGACACTAATTGTAAATGTCCAGGTCTGGTTTGCCCAGGTATCGTTGCCGAATCCATCAGATGCTACAATCGACCACCAGTATTGCGTGTCATCTGCGCCGTTGAATGTGTAGTCTGATACAGCAACACCTGTAGCAACAGGTACTCCGAGGTCACCCGGATCGGTGGATACGTACACATCATATGTTACCGGATCACCGTCCGGATCGATCGAATCTTCCCAGTCCAGGTCAACGGCAAGTGCCGGTTCAATATTATCATCTACGGGACTCAAAAGGTTAAACCCACCCGGAGGTTCCTGGAGATTAACTGTAAATGACCATGTCTGGTTAGCCGGAGTTTCCATGCCGTTACCGTCGTTGGCAATGACAGTCCACCAGTATTGAGTATTATCTAGTCCATTATATGTATAAGAAGTAACAGCCAGGTCAGTAGCGATTGGTAAGCCCAAATCACCTGGATCGGTAGAGACGTAAAGATCATAACGGATGGGATCACCATCTGCGTCTGTTGTTGCTTCCCAGGTAAGATCCACAGCCAGCACGAGGCTGATAAATCCATCAGCAGGGGACACCAGGTTAAACGGATCAGGGGAATCTTCGAAATCTGTTGTGAAGTCCCAGGTTTCATTAGCCTGGGTGAAGTTTCCGTTTCCGTCTGTCGCCTGGACAGTCCACCAGTACTGCGTATCATCAACACCGTTAAAGGTGAAGTTTGTGACATCGAGTCCCGTTGCTTCAAGGTTACCGAGGTCACCTTCTACAGTCGATACGTATACATCATATGTTATATCGTCGCCATCAGGATCGGTGGTTGCTTCCCAACTCAAATCAACAGCCAGTGTTGTTGATATTGATCCGTCAGGGGGATCAAGAAGGCTGAATGCGTCAGGGGGTTCTTCTACGTAGATAGAGAATGACCAGGTTTCGTTAGCCGGTGTAGTGTTGCCGTGAGTATCTTTTGCGACAACAGTCCACCAATACTGTGTATCGTCTAAACCGGTGAAGGTATATGTTAATCCGTCAATGTCTGTCGCTACCGGTAGACCAAGATCGCCGGGATCTGTAGAGACATAGACATCATAGACGGTACTATCACCAGGATCAGGATCGGGAGCGGCATTCCAGACCAGATCAACATCAACTACCGGTGAAATAAATCCATCTGCAGGTGAATTCAATGAGAATGCCGGTGGAGATTCCTCTATATAAGTAGAGAATTTCCAGGTTTGATCTGCCTGTGTAAAGTTGCCGTTTCCGTCTGACGCCTGGACAGTCCACCAGTAGTCTGTATCGTCTGCAGCGTTGAATGTGAAGTTAGTTACTCCAAGACCTGTAGCTTCGAGATTACCGAGGTCTCCTTCCACTGTAGAGACATAGACATCATATGTAACACCATCTCCGTCAGGATCGGTCGTTGCTTCCCATTCAAGATCGACCGCCAGGTTGTTCATAATTGATTCATCTGCAGGGGAGAGGAGATTAAACGCGTCAGGTGGTTCTTCCACATAAATAGAGACAGTCCAGGTACTGCTGGACCATGTTCCCAATGTGTTTGTATCCTGTGCCCTTACTTTCCACCAATAAGTATGGTCATCTTCCAGAGCAGGTGTTGTAACTGTTGTACCCGCAAGAACCTGGACAGAATCGAGGTCCTGTGTAAATGCAGCATCCGTCGCCCACCATACCCAGTATGTTATCGCGTCACCGGGATCAGGATCAGTTGCAGCGTTCCACTCAAGGTCCACAGTGTATGTCGGAGAAATAAAACCGTCCGCCGGGGCACTCAAGTCAAAAGCATTTGGTACGTCCGGGATATATATGTCGAACGACCAACCACCAACACCAGGAGTCGCGTAAGTTTCATACCAGAAACTGTCAATAGCCTTTACTCGCCAGTAATATGTTTCGTCATCATTCAATCCTGATATCATATAGGCGAGGGCAAAGGTTGTGTCTGTCTGCGAAGCTGAGAAGTCTGCGTTTACTGACCATTCGATTACATACTGAGGGATATCATTCTGATCCGGATCTATCGCCGGACCCCATGAAACTATTACATCTCCCGAGTTTTGTACTGAACCGTCAGCAGGTGAACTCAGCGCAAACGCCCCAGGTGGTTCTGGAAGGTAAGCGTAGATATCACCAACAATTGACCTTAAATGAAGATCACGATTAAAAGCAGTCCAGTTACCATTCTGGTAACGGCTGGTTCGCTGTTCGTCGTTCTCGTCGTCGCCAAGTATATAAGGTCTGGAAGACCTGTAAGAATATCCTCCATGGAAATCGTTGGGTACTTCAAGTTCGTACCCACGAACGTTCATGTGGGTTAATTCATATGGTGTATCCAAGGTATTTGAAGGGTAAACGCCAAACTCAGGGATAAGAACTGCATCCGGCAATCCACCGCCATCATCAGACCATACGGATACATCAACCGAGTCGAGATGCCTGTTCGGATCTCGATACCATCGGAATAGTAACGACGCAAGGTATGTAGAATCCCATAGAGCGGGATTTATTGTGAAATGTTCTGCAAAAGACCTGTTATTACTTAGAGTATAAATATGATCGTTGTCATCTACCCCATTATCATATACCAGCATAGTTCCCGTATAGTACTCCCAGGGCCCAAAACCGCCTTTGTTTGCCGGGTCCACAAGGTCGCCGGTTTCAACACGGTAAGTAACCTTCCATCCGGGGCTGTATGCCGGAATAATAAAGTACCAGTCATCGTCCTCGACGCGATCCAGCTGTGCCTGCATCTCACGGCTGGTTGCCAGTCCGGTTTCCACGTAATAAAAGAGGTTAACGTAGTCGGTTCCCGTTGTATCATAAACGGTAAACATCGCTTCATAATCATGAGCGATAGCAGAATCTTCGGGTACAGGTGTATGGAGGGCGAGGGGTGGGCTGATATCAGTGTCAGTTAATGTAATGCTGACATCATCAATCCAGACACCATTCTCTGTCAAAGCCTGGTCAGAGTCGAAGACAAAACGGATACGAACATCGTCGAACCGGAAATATCCGCCGATGTCAAATACCATTTCTGTCCAGGTCAGGTTGTCTTCGCCCGAGTACTGGCCAAGTTCAGACCAGTTTACGCCACCATCGTACGATAAATCTACATACCAGAAGTCAAAGGCCCACTCTGTATCGTACCTTACCCAGAAAGATAACAACGCTCCACGGTTGCCGGTTAAATCTTCACCAACAGCCATCTCTATGGTCTTGTATTGTAAATTCCCGTAGTTACCGCCAGGACTTTCTGTAACACACCAGCTTCCTGAATGGGCTGCTTCATTTGTTCTTACCCATCCATCAGATACCCAGGCGCTAAGATCGGTCTCAAAGTCTTCATCGAATGCGAATACGGGGTGAACCAGGACCACAAGCATTAAAATCGCTAGCAGTTTTTTCACTTGTCAGCCCTCCTCCGTTAAGCTCAAACTATTTGACAATCGAATCATATCGAATTTCTTATATACTGATGTTTGTTGTTGAGTCGGCATTACTGCCTGCTGTACAGCTCAACATTTATTTCAAGGTTTTGCATTAGAGATGAATTACGCATCATCCGGTATTTATCTTCATCTCTTTTTATATTATCAAGTATTACGATATCAATATCACTTTTTCCAATGGAAACGAGCTTTATTGACTTGTATCTTCCCATATAAATGAATAAACGTGAATCATCTGTCTGAAAATGAGAATTATCAATAGAAAAAGTATTCTCATAATCTATCAATGAAGCGTTAATTCGTTCATTTGAGAGATTCTGTGACATCATTGCCCTGCGAACAACATCTTCGAACTGGCGTTTGACTTCCATCGACAACTCTTCGATGGCATCAATTCTCGCCATGTCATGAGCAGATTCTTTTTTCGCGCCAATAGCTTCACTAATGACATAAATTCTATTTGGATCTCTCCTGAACTGCTGGAGCTCATTCCTGGCGATCGCCTCAACATTGTCCATTTCACCCTCGATAAAAGGACGTGAAATGGCCAGGTCAATCGAAACTGAAGCCAGGATTAATGTCACTACCAGGATTATCCGGATTCGGAGTGCGTTACTCATTTTCGCCTCCTGTATATGGTATGTTTTGTTCTAACCAAGAAATAGCCTTGCTGAAATATCCTGTCAAATAACGAACAGGATGTTAAATGAATATCTATTAAGTAACGAATACACAATATACTTGCGATATAAAAAGCCAAATATTCCAAAATTAATCCTCGTTTCTTGTTCTCTTTTAAACAGCAAATTTCTGTTCTTTACTGCTCGATTTTTCGATAAAGTTTTTCATAAACTTAAGAAAATCTGTAAATCAGCGGTTATATCCTTTTCGCTTGCAATGAAAAGTTACAGTTTCGGTTTTTATATCTCTGTGTTTTCGCCCACAGAGCCCTCTTGATGTGGAACAACCATTTTTAAGGCAAGTCAAAGTATACTGTAAAGGAATAGAGAATTTGACCAATCAGTAAATCCGTATTAACAAGAAAATATCAAGTTAGAATAAACGTGATTCTCAAATTTAAGACTACATAAGGTAATTGATTTAAAACCGAAAAACACAATGTTTAAAAGGATTTCTCAGTTTTTCTCTCTTTGATGAAATTATAGTATTATTTTTCACAATATCTGTTTGAAGTCTAACATTATCTATTGTAATTTTCTTTTTAATATTAGAATCCTGTTTAAGTGTAATATATTCCGGTGACGTAACAGCACTGAAAATCAAATTATGGAAAATTGCATTAGCCGGTAGAATTTCTCACTTTCGGATTTTTCGGAAAACTTCTTGTTGAGTTCGTTACAAGATGTAGGCGTTTAAATCCAAAAAAGAGCGATCCTGCAATTTTTAAGAAGTGGGCTCATAAGCTAGGTGCATAATTTCTCAATAGACATGCTTACCCACTGAGGAGCATGAACATGTCCAGTAAGTTGATCAGATCTTTTGTCTTCTCCCTTGCCTTAATCACAATGTCTTCAGTCTCATCAGCCCAGGTCGATTCTGTAGGAGATATCCTGCTGAACTGGGCTGGCGCTGACAAGGTAGTTACGGATGGTACTTATGCCTATGTAGCTACTAAAAACTCCGGCCTGGTTATAGTTGATATAAGTGATCCAACGGATCCCCAGCCGGTCAGCTATTTTGATTCTCCCGGGCAGGCACTTGACGTAGAGTTAGTCGGCAATTACATCTACATTGCGGATGGCAATTCGGGTTTGATGATCGTTGACGTATCAGATCCGGCAAACCCGACAGAAGAGGGATCTGTCGATACGCCCGGTGATGCTGAAGGCATCTCTATATCCGGTTCATACGCATACATTGCCGATGATGCCAGCGGATTGAGAGTAATTGACATTTCTGATCCCCAGAATCCAACCGAAGTGGGATCTATAGCAACACCTGATAATGCTTACGGGGTAGACGTTTCAGGTAATTACGCCTATGTAGCGGTCAACTGGACAGGTCTCTCCTCCATAGATATTTCCAATCCCGCCAGCCCCACTCTTGAAGATACCTACAATACACCCGGACGTGCTTATGATGTGGTAGTGTCCGGCAATATGGCTTATGTGGCTGATCATACCCTGGGATTAACAGTTGTTGATATTACAGATCCCGCAGCCATGGACATAGAGGGCGCATATAATACTCCCGGATCATCAAGAAACGTGGCTATTGCGGGTTCCTACGCGTATGTCGCAGACAATACATCCGGTTTACGTGTAATTGATATTTCTGATCCCCGAACACCTAACGAGGTGGGATTTTATGATACCCCGGGAAACGCTTACGGAGTTGCTGTCTCCGGCACCGATGTTTTCATTTCTGACGGTTTGTCAGGACTAAGATGTGTTGACGCTTCCACTCCTGCAACACCAAATGAAGTTGGATCATTTGTAGCCTCAGGCCAGGCTTATGATGTAGATGTTTCGGGTAATTATGCATATGTCGCTGACGGCAGCTCTGGATTAAAAGTACTTGACGTATCCGATCCAAGCGATATAAGCAGAGTGGGGGAATATGACACTCCCGGTGAAGCACGAGGTATCGTTGTTGATGGTTCATATGTCTACATAGCAGACCGTACACAGGGATTGAGAATTATCGACATCACTGATCCTGCTAATCCCTCAGAGACCGGTTTTTATAATCCCGGTGGTATGGATTCATGGGCTATAGCAATCTCCGGCAATTATGCCTATCTGGCTGATAATACAAACGGGATGAGAATAATAGATATCTCCAATCCTGCGGCACCTGCTCAAACAGGTATTTATAATACTACCGGAAATGCTCGTGGTGTTGATATCTCGGGCACTTTTGCTTATGTGGCTGACGGTAGCGCTGGGATGAGAGTTTTGAATGTTTCCAATCCACTCCTGCCATTCGAAGTCGGTTCTCAACCTACAACAGGGGCAACTCGTGGTGTGGATGTCCAAGGGAACTATGCATATGTGGCTGACGGAAGTGGTGGCCTTCGTGTAGTAGATATCTCTACGCCGGCGTTGCCGGTTGAAGTTGGCTCGTATACTGCTCCATCCGCGGCTCAAAGTGTTTCAATCTCATCGGGTGGTTACGCCTACATAGCTGACAGGACTTCAGGATTAAAAGTTGCCGACGTATCTAATCCAGCCGCACCGGTTGAAGTGGGGACATACGATACCCCTGAAGATGCCTGGGGAACAGCTGTGTCTGCGGAAGGGTATGCATATGTGGCTGACTATTACACATTCCTGAGCTATTCAACAATCTCATCACCTGAGTCGTTCAGCTTACTTTCACCTGTAAATGGCAGTGTCGTATCAGATGGTGATACGGTTTTAACCTGGGAAGCGACAACAGATCCCGATCCTGGCGACAATGTCAGTTATGTTGTCTGGTGGGCTACTGATGCAGCGTTTACACAGGACCTTGACTCGGCAGATGTAGGAACAAATACTTCACATTCTCTAACGGGCTTAACTGATGATGAACGGTACTGGTGGAAGGTTCGAGCACAGGATACAAATACCACCGGGACCTGGTCTGACGAAACATGGAATTTCGATATACTCATCGCTGATCCGCCAAATCCTTTCAACCTTGTATCGCCTGCGGATGGATCACTATTCATCGTAGGATCGGTTGATCTTGACTGGGAAACAACAACTGATCCGGATGATAATGTCGATCACTATGTTGTCTGGTACGCTACTGATGCAGGATTCACACAGAATCTCGATTCCACAACAACAACGTTTTCTCAAATAACACTTAACGGGCTTGATGATAACTATACTTATTACTGGAAAGTAAGGGCGCAGGACGGGAATACAACCGGTCGCTGGTCTAACCAGACCTGGGATTTTGATGTTAACGCGCCTGAAGCACCTGGAGCGTTTACCCTGGACAGCCCAGCGGATGGAAGTACCGTTATCGATGGCGATACAACTCTGACCTGGAACGCTTCCACCGATCCCGATCCGGGCGATACACCTCATTATGATGTCTGGCTGGCAACATCGCCGGACATGAGCGGTGCCAACCAGGTCGCCGACAGTACTTCAAATTTAAATGTGAATGTCAGCGGCTTAGCGGATAATACTGTATTCTACTGGACAGTTCGTGCAACTGACAGCAATACTTCAGGTACCTGGGCAAGCGATACCCTCTCCTTTAATACGTATGAGCCTGATCCTCCAATCGCTTTTGGCCTGAACAGCCCGGCGGATGGAAGTATTGTAACCGGTACCGATACCACCTTAACCTGGGACGCGAGTACTGATCCTGACCCGTTGGATACGCCTTATTATGATGTCTGGCTGGCTACCTCTGCTGACATGAGTGGTGCGGTTCTCATTGCGGACAGTATTGCCAATACAACCTATGACGCATCCGGATTATTAGATGATGAAACCTACTACTGGACAGTCCGAGCAACTGACAGCAATACCGGCGGTACCTGGGCTTCTGATACATTGTCATTTATTACCAATCAACCCGATGCTCCTACAGCTTTCAACCTGGCGAATCCGGTTAACGGGAGCGTTGTTTCGGATAATGATACAACCCTGTCATGGAATGCCAGTACGGACGCTGATCCCACCGATACTCCATCCTACGATGTCTGGTTGGCGAACGCTGCAGATATGAGCGGGGCTGTTCTGATCGCGGACAGCATTGCCGTCACATCATTCAATGTGAATACTCTTGTGGATGACCAGACATATTACTGGACTGTACGTGCGACGGACAGCAATACGGGTGGTACTTGGGCTTCAGACACCCTGATGTTCCTGACATTTACACCAGAATCACCGGTCGCGTTTGGGCTGCAGGGACCGGTAAATGGAAGCATAGTCACTGATTCTGATACAACCCTTACCTGGGATGCTTCCTCAGATCCTGATCCGGGTGATGATCCACATTATGATGTCTGGATGGGAAACCAGGCTGATTTATCTGACGCTGTATTGATCGCCGATAGTATAGCAGTGACAACATATAACGCCACAGGTCTCAATGATGATGAGACCTATTACTGGACTGTACGTGCTACCGACAGCAATACAGGTGGTACATGGGCATCAGATACGTTGATGTTCCAGACAAATATGCCGGAATCACCGACCGCCTTTACGCTTACCAGCCCTGTAAATGGGTCTGTTGTAAGCGATAATGATACTACACTTTCGTGGAATGGCAGCACCGATCCTGATCCGGGTGATACACCTTATTATGATGTCTGGCTGGCTAACGCAGCGGATATGAGCGGGGCTGTGCTGATAGCCGACAGTATTGCTGCTACGTCGTTCAACGTAAATACCCTAGTGGATGACCAGACATATTACTGGACTGTTCGAGCTACTGATAGCAATACAGGAGGGACATGGGCAAGTGACACCCTGATGTTCTTGACATTTACACCGGAAGCACCCGTCGCGTTTGGACTACAGGGACCGGCAAATGGAAGTATTGTCACGGATTCAGATACAACACTCACCTGGGACGCTTCATCAGATCCTGATCCTGGAGATACTCCTCATTATGATGTCTGGATGGGGAACCAGGCTGATTTGTCTGATGCTGTTCTGATCGCAGATAGTATAGCTGCAGCAACTTATAACGCCACTGGTCTAAATGACGATGAGACTTACTACTGGACTGTTCGTGCAACAGATAGTAATACTGGTGGTACATGGGCTTCAGATACCCTGATGTTCCAGACAAATATGCCGGAGTCACCGACAGCTTTTACCCTCACAAGCCCGGTAAATGGGTCTGTTGTCAGTGATAATGACACAACACTTTCATGGAATGGCAGTACCGATCCTGATCCGGGTGATACTCCTTATTACGATGTCTGGCTTGCTAATGCAGCGGATATGAGCGGGGCCGTTTTAATCGCGGACAGTATTGCCGGTACTTCATTTAATGTAAATACCCTTGTTGATGACGAAACTTACTACTGGACAGTAAGGGCGACAGATAGTAACACCGGTGGTACATGGGCCTCGGATACACTGATGTTCCTGACATTTACACCGGAATCACCAATCGCATTTGGTTTGCTTAATCCGACTAATGGAAGTGTGGTTACAGATTCAGATACAACTCTGACGTGGGAAGCATCTTCTGATCCTGATCCCGGTGATACTCCTCATTATGATGTGTGGTTGGCAACTTCCGCGGATATGTCGGGCGCAGCGCTGATTGCGGACAGCCTGAACGCAACGTCCTTTAACGCAACCGGTCTGAGTGATGATGAAACATATTACTGGTCAGTTCGGGCTACGGACGGAAACACTGCGGGAACATGGGCTAGTGATACACTAATGTTTGTCACATTTGTGCCGGAATCACCAACGGCATTTAACCTGACCAGCCCGGTAAGCGGGAGTATTGTCAGTGACGGAGATACTACCCTGACTTGGAACGCTTCAACTGATGCAGATCCTGGTGATACTCCATATTACGATGTCTGGTTGGGTAATCAGGCTGATCTGTCTGATGCTGTGTTAATTGCTGATAGTATATCCGCTACAAATTACGATGTTTCTGGTCTTGCAGATGATCAGACTTTCTACTGGACTGTTCGAGCTACTGATAGCAATACAGGAGGGACATGGGCAAGCGACACCTTGATGTTCCTTACATTTACACCGGAATCACCGTCTGCTTTTAACCTTTCCAGCCCAACAAACGGTAGTGTTGTATCTGATGGTGATACAACGCTGACCTGGAATGCTTCAACAGATCCTGATCCAGCGGATACACCACACTATGATGTCTGGATGGGCAACCTGGCTGATCTGTCAGACGCTGTGTTAATCGCTGATAGTATTTCTGCTACGAATTACAATGTTTCCGGCCTGGCGGATGACCAGGCATTCTACTGGACTGTAAGGGCGACAGACAGTAACACAGCCGGTACCTGGGCTTCAGATACGTTGATGTTCCAGACATTCGAAGCGGAATCACCGACAGCGTTTAACCTGCTTGGACCGGCTGATGGGAGCGTAGTAACCGATAGCGACACCACATTAACCTGGTCAGCAAGTACCGATCCTGATCCGGGTGACACTCCTTATTATGACGTCTGGCTGTCAACTACTGCTGATATGTCCGGGGCTGTCCTGATTGCTGACAGTATCTCAGCGACTACTTTTGATGCCACAACTCTTACAGATGACCAGACATTTTACTGGACGGTGCGGGCTACCGACGGAAACACTGCCGGCACCTGGGCGTCGGACACCCTGTCGTTCAGCACTTATGTCCCGGAAGCACCGGGTGCGTTTGTTTTAACATCTCCGACGGACGGCAGCATTGTTTCGACAGGAGATACAACTCTGACATGGAATGCTGCAAACGATCCCGATCCATTGGATACACCGCATTATGATGTCTGGCTGGGTAACCTCGCTGATCTTTCAGATGCTGTGCTGGTAGCGGACAGTATTTCAACAAACAATCATACTTTATTAAACCTGGCCGATGACATGACCTGGTACTGGACTGTCCGGGCAACGGACAGTAACAGTGGCGGGACGTGGGCTTCCGATACATTATCGTTCAGCACCTACGAACCGGGTGCACCTCTGGCGTTTGGTCTGACAGGTCCGGCGCAGGGCAGTACCGTCGTAGATAACGATACACTCCTGACATGGGACGCTACGACCGATCCTGATCCGCTTGATACACCATATTATGATGCCTGGCTGGCGACGATGCCTGACCTTTCTGATGCCGTATTAATCGCAGATAGCATCGCTAATAATTTCTATAATGTGAATACTCTCCAGGACGACCGGTCATATTACTGGACTGTCCGTGCAACTGATAGCAACACACCCGGTACATGGGCATCTGATACTTTATCGTTTAATACATATTTCCCGGATGCACCTGATGCTTTCTCTTTGATCAGTCCGGCTGATGGCAGCATAGTTACGACCGGTGATACCACCCTGACCTGGAACGCGACAACTGATCCGGACATCCTCGACACACCTTATTACGATGTCTGGCTGGCAACTGCAGCCGATATGTCGGGGGCAACCCTGGTTGCCGACAGTACTGCGAATACCAGCTTTAACCTGGTGAACCTTGACGATAACGAAACATTCTACTGGACAGTCAGGGCGACAGACAGCAATACCTCCGGAACATGGGCATCAGATACACTTTCATTCAGTACAAATATCTCGGAAGAACCACTGGCATTTAACCTGACAAGCCCTATTGACGGTAGTGTCGTTACTGATGGTGATACAACCCTCGCATGGGACGCTACAACTGATCCCGATCCGCTTGATACTCCTTATTACGATGTCTGGCTTGGAACCTCGGTCGACATGTCGGGAGCAATTTTGATAGCGGATAGTATCACCGCCACGAATTTTGATGTTTCCGGATTAACAGATGATGAGACATATTACTGGACGGTTCGAGCTACAGATAGTAACACCCTGGGAACATGGGCATCTGATACCCTGTCCTTCAATATCGATATACCTGAATCTCCCAATAACTTTACCTTACTTAGCCCAGTGGATGGCAGCGTAGTCACTACAGGTGATACTACCCTTACTTGGAACGGTACAACCGATCCTGATCCATACGATACTCCATATTATGATGTCTGGCTGTCAACGTTCCCTGATCTGACCGGTGCGATATTGGTTGCAGACAGTACCTCTGACCTGTTCGTAAACCTGGTAAACCTGCAGGATGACCAGACCTGGTACTGGACTGTTCGTGCCACTGACAGTAATACAGGTGGAACATGGGCTTCAGATACGCTTTCATTCAGTACGAATATCTCCGAACAGCCACTAGCATTCAATCTTACAAGTCCCGTTGACGGAAGTATTGTTTCCGATGGTGATACTACTCTGACGTGGAATGCGACTACTGATCCCGATCCGGCAGATACGCCTTACTATGATGTCTGGTTGTCAAACTTTGCGGATATGTCGGGTGCAATCCAGGTGGCAGATAGCATCAGCGCAACATCCTATAACGTATCTGGTTTAGCCGATGATTTGGACTGGTATTGGACAGTCAGGGCAACCGACAGCAATACAGGTGGTACATGGGCGTCGGATACACTATCATTCAGTACAGATATTCCGGATTCACCGTTAAACTTCAACTTGACGGGTCCTGTGAACGGAAGCGTAGTGACTGACAGCGATACAACCGTTACCTGGAACGCAACAACCGATCATGATCCTTATGATACACCTTATTACGATGTCTGGCTGGCAACTGCCCCTGATTTGAGTGGAGCTGTCTTAGCTGCAGACAGTATCAGTACAATCTCATTTGATCTCCTGAACCTGCAGGATGATGAGACTTACTACTGGACAGTGCGAGCAACCGACAGTAATACACCCGGTACCTGGGCTGCGGATACTTTGTGGTTCTCCACTGATTTCGCGGAATCACCAACGGCTTTTAACCTGACAAGCCCTGTTGACGGCAGCATTGTAATGGATGGTGATACAACCCTGGTATGGAATGCGTCAACTGATCCTGATCCATATGATACTCCTCATTATGATATCTGGCTGGCAACAACACCGGATATGTTTGACCAGGTTCTCATTGCAGACAGTATTTCGGCTACAAGTTTTGAAGTTGAGAACCTGCTGGACGATCAGACGTATTTCTGGACTGTTCGGGCGACGGACAGCAATACCGGTGGTACATGGGCTTCTGATACCCTGTTCTTCAGTACCGATACACCCCAGGCACCGCTTGCGTTCGGGTTGTTGAGCCCGGCAGATGGCAGTACGGTTACTGATGGCGATACGACTTTAACATGGGAGGCAACGACCGATCCCGATCCATATGATACACCGGCTTATGACGTCTGGCTTGGGACATTGCCCGATTTGAGTGATGCCACCAGAATTGCACAAGGCGTTGCCGGAACATCCTATGACCTGTTCGGCCTGGATGATGACCAGTTCTATTACTGGACAATACGTGCAACGGACAGCAACACAGGTGGTACATGGGCGTCAGATACATTGTCGTTTAACGTGGATATAGCGCAATCTCCGGCAGGATTTACACTACTGGGGCCTGCCGATGGCAGTATTGTAACCGATGGTGATACAACCATTACCTGGGAAGCAACGACAGATCCCGATCCATACGACACACCATATTACGATGTCTGGCTTGGGACTACTCTTGATCTCTTCGATGCTGTTCTTGTAGCGGATAGTATTCAGACTACCAGTTTTGAGCTTGAAACACTGGTAGATGATAGAACCTATTACTGGACTGTTCGTGCCACTGACAGCAATACGGGTGGTACATGGGCCTCAGACACGCTTTCATTTATTACCGATTCACCGCAACCGCCTGACAACTTTACCTTAGCCAGCCCAACAAATGGAAGCGTGGTCTCAACTGGAGATACCACGCTAATCTGGAATGCTTCAAACGATCCTGATCCGTATGATTCACCGCATTATGATGTATGGATGGGGAATCTACCTGATCTTTCAGATGCCATATTAATGGCAGACAGTATCGGTGTTTTAAACCTGCAACTGATAAATCTTGATGATGATACTGAATATTACTGGACTGTTCGAGCCACCGACAGCAATACGCCCGGTACCTGGGCATCAGATACGCTGTGGTTCAGAACAGATATTCCGGAATCTCCTCAGGCTTTCGATCTAACCTCACCTGTTAACGGAAGCATAGTTGTTGATGGGGATACTACGCTAACCTGGGAAGCATCAATCGATCCCGATCCGTATGATACTCCTCATTATGATGTCTGGTTGGGAACAACGGAAGATATGTTTGACGCTATACTTGTTGCTGACAGTATCTCTGCAGTGTCATTCGACCTGGAGAACCTGCTTGATGATATGACGTATTACTGGACTGTGCGCGCTACGGACAGCAATTCCGGGGGTACATGGGCTTCCGATACCTTGTCGTTCAGCACAGATACTCCCCAGCCTCCGGATAATTTCTCACTTATCAGCCCTGCTGATGGCAGTGAACTTGCCGTAACCGATACAACACTGGTCTGGGAGACCACAACCGATCCCGATCCATATGATACGCCTGTTTATGATATCTGGTTGGGTACAACTCCCGACCTCTTTGATGCCATCAGGGTAGGGGAGGGAATAGCGGAATCTTCGCTGGATATTACAGATTTAATAGACGATGTAACCTATTACTGGACTGTTCACGCAACTGACAGCAATACTCCCGGAACATGGGCTGCGGATACTTTGTCTTTTACAATTCGTGTTCCCCAGCCGCCTGAAGTATTTAACTTGACCAGCCCTGCATTCGGCAGTACAGTAGCCGGAAGCGATACGTTATTAGCCTGGGATGCGACAACTGATCCCGATCCGTTCGATACACCATATTATGATGTATGGCTTGGAAACCTGGCTGATCTTTCTGACGCTGTACTAATTGCTGACAGCATCGCGGATAATTCGTTCAATGTGACTGATCTCGATGATGACTTGACATATTTCTGGACGGTACGTGCTACGGATAGTAACACCAGCGGAACATGGTCCACTGATACATTATCATTCTCGACATATATACCAAATCCACCGGAAATATTTAATCTCTTGAGCCCGATAGATGGTAGTGTCGTTACAACGGGTGATACTGTCCTGGTGTGGAATATAACGGATGATCCAGACCCGCTCGATACGCCGTTTTATGATGTCTGGCTTGGTAATCTGCCTGATCTGTCGGATGCACTCTTAGTAGCTGACAGTACTTCCGAATTCAGCCTTGAATTGTTTGACCTGGAAGATAACCAGTCTTATTACTGGACAGTTCGTGCTACCGACAGCAATACTATGGGTACCTGGGCTGCGGATACTCTATCATTCATAACCAATATCTCCGAATCACCATCTGATTTTGCATTGCTGAGCCCGGAAAATGGAAGTGTGGTTGTTGATGGAGATACCACGCTTGTCTGGGAAGAGGCAATCGATCCCGATCCGCTGGATGATCCTCATTATGACCTCTGGATAGGTACAACCGAAGATTTTTCAAACGCGATACTCGTTGCCGATAGTACAGATCAGAATTTCTTTACTGTCCAGGGATTGTTTGATGATCTGACATATTACTGGACTGTTCGAGCAACAGACAGTAATACAGGAGGAACATGGTCAACTGATACTTTATCGTTTGACTCAAATATGCCGGAACCACCATCAGCGTTTAACCTGTCTGGACCGGCAGATGGAAGTATCGTTACTGACGGTGACACACTGCTGACGTGGATTGAAGCGATAGATCCCGATCCTTATGACACTACTCACTATGATGTCTGGATGGGAACAACACCTGATCTGTTTGACGCAATCCTGATTGCGGACAGTGTCATGGCGCTGGAACTTGAAGTGGCTGATCTGCTTGATGATATGACATATTACTGGACTGTCCGTGCAACTGACAGCAATACTCCAGGTACCTGGGCGACAGATACATTGTCATTCAATACCGATTATCCACAATCACCGGACATCTTTGGTTTAATAAGCCCGGAATTTGCCAGTGTTGTCACGAATGGTGATACAACACTTACCTGGGAAACAACCACCGATCCGGATCCCTATGATACACCGCACTTTGATGTCTGGATGGGAACGACTATCGACATGTTCGACGCACTACTTGTAGCTGATAGTGTTGCTGAAAACACTTTCGAGGTTACCAATCTGCAGGATGACCAGAATTATTACTGGACAGTCAGGGCGACAGACAGCAATACAGACGGTACATGGTCTACAGATACATTGATGTTCCTGACGTATGTGCCTGAAGGGCCTGAACCGTTTAACCTTGTAGGCCCGGCTGGCGGTAGTATTGTCTGGACAGGTGACACGACCCTGACATGGGAAGCAACAACCGATCCTGATCCCGAGGATACTCCTCATTATGATGTCTGGATGGGATATTCGCCGGATCTTTCTGACGCGGTATTGATTGCGGATAGCGTAGATGTGATCAACCTCGATGTGGTAGACCTGGATGATGATTCAACCTACTTCTGGACAGTTCGTGCCACTGACAGCAATACGCTCGGGACATGGGCAAACGATACCCTGTCGTTTGAAGTATACATACCCCAAGCACCATCGGCGTTTACATTGGTGTCTCCGCTGGATGGAGAAGATGTACATGTTGACGAGGTGCTGGTCACCTGGAATGCATCAACTGATCCCGACCCGGGCGATGATTTTAACTATATCATCGAATGGTCACTAGATGAAGACTTCCTTGATTTGTTTGGTGATATTTCGGTAGACACATTCTATATAATCACGGATCTCGCTGCGTTACTTGCTGGTGGTGCGGATGAATTGCCATTTGAAAAGTTTAATGCAAAAGCTGATAAGGGAACCTCACGGAACTCAGGGAAAATCAGTGTGACCTTTGAAAGCAATTCAAGCTGGGGTATTGACAATAACGAGCTCGATGAACTTCCCGATGACGCCACAATCTACTGGCGTGTCAGGGCGGAAGATACTTTCGGAAACATTACCTGGGCGAATGATGAAGATACAGGATGGTCATTCAACGTTGATGTACCTGAATCCCCATTACCGTTCTCATTGATCAGTCCGTTGGCAACAGATACGGTCTGGACGCTGGATACAACATTCACCTGGGAAGCAACAACCGATCCCGATCCATACGATACACCTGCATACGATGTCTGGCTGGGTAATTTACCGGACTTGTCGGATGCACTCTTGATTGCTGAAGCTGTTGAAGATGACTTCCATGATGCTGTTGATCTGAATGATGACGCTGTTTATTTCTGGACGGTCAGGGCAACAGATAGCAATACTGATGGAACATGGGCAAATGATACGTTGTCGTTTACTACGTTTATGCCTGAAGCACCAGTAGCATTTAACCTTGTAAGCCCGGATAGTGGTGCATCAATTGCTGAGGATACTGTTACTGTTACCTGGAATTCGACTATCGATCCTGATCCGGGAGATGATTTTGAATATATTATCGAGTGGTCGCTGGATGAGAACTTTATGGACTTCTGGACGGCATCTACTCTTGATACATTCTTTGTAATTACTGATCTCGAGGATGCACTTGCCGGATTTGGAAATACCGGTAGAAGAGGGGATGACCTTGGTTTAAGTGGAAAAGCTAAAGCAGGGACAGGGATAAAATCAGCGTCTGGTTCAGGATCTTATCCGCAACCCCCAGGAAACAATGAACTGGACGAATTACCTGATGATGCAACGATATACTGGCGTGTCAGGGCTGTAGACACTTTTGAGATGGATACTTGGGCGAATGGCAGCGATGATGGATGGTCGTTTACAGTCGATATTCCTGAACCTCCGGAACCATTCGATCTTGCTGCCCCGGTTAATGACTCAGTACTTACAGATCTGACAGTTACCCTGAGTTGGTTCAGGTCTTCTGATCCTGATCCTTATGATACCCTCAGGTACCAGGTTGAGTGGTCGTTGAGTGAAGATTTCGCGGAGTTTGATGTTCAGGATGTAGATGAGGACAGTTTCTACGTGTTGGAGGGACTGCTGGACGATACCGATTACTGGTGGCGTGTAAGGGTTTATGATATAAATACTGTAGATATTGTATATTCGAACCAGCAATGGCATTTCGAGACCGATCGTCCTGATCTGCCGTCAGCTTTTAATCTCCTCGCACCGGAAAATGGTGCCCTGCTGAGCGTTGAAGACAGCTACGAAATAAACTGTGCCTGGGAACAATCGATTGATCCAGATCTGGAGGAAACAGTACTATTTGATGTCTTCTACAACGTGGTCATTGGTGAGGAAACCGATACACTGCTCAGCTTTATGGGAATTGAAGATACTGTTCTTACACTCCACCTGCCCGATTCACTTGACTTGATATACTGGAATGATACGATTGATGTTGAGTGGTGGGTTGTGGCGGTTTCTGCTGAGGATATGGTTGAATGTAACGAACGGTTCAATTTCCAGGTGGAGCCGAACCTGCTTGTTTATGAAGACCAGTTCAAGGGGATTCCTGTCAAATATTCTATCGCGGGAACATATCCAAATCCATTTAACCCAACCATGACCGCTGTTGTCGGATTGCCGCAGGATGGGGAACTGAATGTGCGTGTATTTAACGTGCTTGGAAAACAGGTAGCCAAATTGGCTAATGGTCGATTCAAGGCGGGATACCATGAATTCGGATTCGACGCGACTGGATTAGCCAGCGGAATATACTTTGTCCAGGCGAAAGTGCCCGGCAAGATGAATCAACTGAGAAAAATTATCCTCATGAAATAAAATTGAATATTCTTTTTTAGGAAGGGTTTCATATTTGGAACCCTTCTTTTTTTCTTAGGAAAGTACCTTTGTATCAATGTATCGGATGAGAGATTATCGGCGGTTCCACAACAGTACTAACAAATTCCTAATATTACAGTTATATACTGGTTAGTTTTTTATTTAAGAAATTTGTATTAGATTAGCCCCATGATTTCCGGAGATGTATTAGATGGTAAAACGTAAAACACTATTTGTACGACTGGTCTGGCCATATTTAATTCTTGTACTTATCTCGTTGACCTCAATTTCCTGGCTTGGTTCGAGCTCGTTACGTGAGTTTTATATCAGGCAGTTGACTCGCCAACTGGAATCACAGGCAAATTTGATTAAAAAACAGGTAGTTGTTCATTTCAAAAACTCTTATGAGGAAGTTGATCGGTGGTGTATAGAAACAGGGAATTTGAGTGATTCCAGGATTACCATCATAAAACAAGATGGCCTTGTTATTGGTGATAGTGAAAGAGACCCTGCTGAAATGGATAACCATGCAAATCGACCAGAGGTTATAGAAGCATACGATAACGGTATCGGTTCAGCGATTCGTTTCAGTACAACACTACAGCAGGAAATGTTATATGTAGCTATTCCCCATACCATCGATGAACAAAACATAATAATACGAACAGCATTACCACTGACTGAGATTTACTCGACTTTAAGAGGAACTACTGAGAAAATTCTAATTTGGGGTGGGATAGCTGCTATACTGGCCACAATCCTTACCCTCTTTATTGCGCAAAGAATTGCCAGGCCATTGCAGCAGATGAAACTTGGAGCTGAAAGATTTGCCAGGGAGGATCTTGAAACAAAACTTATCGTTCCGCCAATCGAAGAGCTTGCGGCATTAGCTGAATCATTGAATCATATGTCCACAAGGCTCGATGAAAGATTTCATACCATTATCAGGCAACGAGAAGAACATAAGGCGATTCTATCCGGGATGGTTGAAGGTGTTATCGCTGTAAATTCTGACGGCAGGATAATAATTCTCAATCATGCCGCATCCGTTTTTATAGGTGTTGATGCTAAAACCACACGGGGGGAATTGCTTCAAGATGCTATTCCCAACAAAGAGATGAGATTGTTCTTTAAGAAAGTTCAGGAACAGCCTGATGTACCTATTGCTCAAGAATTTATCCTTGTAAATGAGACTGAAAGAATTGTCCAGGCACATGGGGCGCCAATTGTAGACAGCAGTGATCAGCGGATTGGCGCAGTAGTAGTTCTCAATGATATAACTCATATCCGTGAAGTGGAGCAGACTCGAAGAGATTTTATCGCCAATGCATCACATGAACTGAGAACGCCGGTCACGGCAATAAAGGGTTTCCTGGATACATTGAGCGATGGAAATGATCACGCTCCCCAAGATGTTGAGAAGTTTCTCAAAATAATGTCCAGGCAGGCTGATCATTTGATTGATATCATAGAAGATATGCTTAGCCTGGCCAGGCTGGAACAAAGTGAAGAAAGCCAGAAAATCAGTTTTGAAGATGAAAATGTATGTGAAATCCTCCGCGAAGTTAAAGAAATCTGTGAACCTCAAGCCAATATTAAAAAGCAGATTATCTATGTCGAGTGTTCAAAAGATCTGGTTGTTAAACTTAATAAGTCATTGATTCAACAGGCAATCCTGAACCTGGTGGACAATTCGATGAAGTATTGCCCTGATAAAACTAGAATTCGTATTAACTGCGAATCGAATAGCGATAATGTTGTATTTAATGTAGATGATAACGGACCCGGGATTGGTGAAGAACACTATGGTAGAATTTTTGAACGGTTTTACAGGGTTGATAAATCGAGATCAAGAAAATCCGGAGGTACAGGCTTGGGTCTTGCCATAGTAAAGCATATAGCTATTATTCATGATGGTGCGGTTGAACTTAACAGCAGGGTCAATGAAGGCAGTAATTTTTCCATAATTATACCTCAAAATCAATAGTAACCACCCGGCTTTATCAGAAACTGAAAGTTTAGTATGAAAATTGTTAATTAACGTTTAGAAGCTTGGACTAAGTTTTTTCTTTTCTTATATTACTGGCGTCATTGAAATCTCAAAAATATCGATATTGGTTAATTAATAACAACAAATTATAAACGGGATTTGCGGTTTTAGATTCTGATCTTTCTTTTTAAAATAGATCCAGGTTTTCTGTTAACAGGACAGGTTGAAGGTTCAGCATGAATAGTCCACGATATGAGTTCAGCCTTTCTGTAGTTGTCGCGATATATAATGACGTCCAGGTGATCGATGAGCTCTATTCCCGCCTGAAAGACGTTCTCCAGTCAATAACTAATAAATACCAGCTGATATTTGTCAATGACGGTAGTACCGACAATTCACTCGATCTACTCAAAAACCTCAATAGTGATGATCCAAACATTGATATTATCAACTTATCAAGGAATTTCAGCCAACCAAATGCGATAGCTGCCGGATTGGATTATGCAGTTAATGACGTTATTGTTGTGATGGACTCTGATCTGCAGGACAAACCTGAAGATATCCCAACATTAATTGATGCGATGATTGAGTCAAATACTTCAATGGCAATAGCCCGCTGGATATCTCGTGAAGACAACTTGTTCAAAAGGATCTGTTCTTCAGTGTTTTACAGGGCATCGCAAAAGTTCACCGATCTTGATTACGGTCCTGACCTGGGTGTTTTTCGCGTCTTTAGGAGCAGTGTCCTCACTGAGTTAAAGAAGTTTCCGGAAAGTACCGGAACCGCTCTCAGCCTGATGTACTGGATGGGGATTGATCATGTTTCCGTTGATCTCCAGCGAGATCCAAGACACGCGGGATTGAGCGGATATACTGTGGGTAAAATGATGAGGCTCGCGGTGCAGCGAATAATATCATATTCGCTGTTACCCGTTCATCTCATATTGTATTCCGGAATAATATTTTCGCTTATCAGTGTTTTGTATAGTGCTGTTTATTTAATATTAACATACGGCTATGATCTATTTATCCCATTTTCTACTATCCTGTTCGCTTTATTTCTCTTTTTTACCGGGATCAATTTCATAGCAATCGGTATTATCGGGGAATATTTAGGGAAAACATTTACAGAAGTTCGCCATCGCCCCAAATATGTGATTGACCATTTGAACAGCTCAGTTTCATCAAGATCGGGGGAAACGAATCGTGAAGGGGGAGTGGAGTGAGCTCAAATAAGGTCATAATAATTGGTGGTATAGGGAATGGGACGGCAATAGCCGCTGCAATAGATGACGCTAACCGTCGGGGAAATGATGAACTGGTCTGCGCCGGTTTTTTAAATGATCGATTTGAATCGAGTGAAACCATCGAGGATTACCCGGTTTTAGGCAGACTTACTGAGGCTGACAGATTTCTGTCAGAAGGCTATAGTTTTATCAATACTATCTACCGAATCGATGGTCAGGAACAGAGAATCAAATTGTTCGAGGATCTGAATATCCCTGACGACAGGCTTGCAACTTTTGTTCACCCCCTGGCGTATGTTGCTCCGAATGTAAAACTGGCACCGGGTTCCGTAATTATGCCAAATGCTTCAATTTCTCCTTCTGCGGTATTGGGGAAGGGTTGTCTTGTAATGGTTTCTGCAAATATCGGTCATAATACCGTGGTTGATGATTATTGCCATTTTGCCGCTCAATCATGTGTCAGTTCATTTGTAAAAGTGGGTAAGGGGGTTCATGTTGGATTAAATGCCAGTGTCAGGGAAAATCTGGAACTTGGTGACTGGTCAACGGTGGCTATGGGCGCGGTGTTGATGAACAATATTAACAAATATGAAATCTGGGCGGGTGTTCCGGCTAAACTGCTTCGCCTGGCTTCCCGGGAGGATTAGGTATGAACAATAAGGCTTACAGAAAAGTTCTTAATGATTTTGTTCCCGGAGAAGAAATTCAGCATTGGCCTGGTAAAACTATAACGGAGAGCGATAATAACCTTTTCTGCCTGCTGACGATGAACCATCATCCTGTTCATCTTGACCGGGAATATGCGGAATCACGGCAACATGGCAAAATCCTGGTCGTTGGTACGTATGTATTGAGCCTCGCAATAGGATTAACTGTACCAGACATCTCAGGTGCAGCAATAGCGAACCTCGGATATGAGAAGATAGATCATATTCATCCGGTATATATAGGGGATACACTTTACGCAAAGACAAGGATCCTTGACGTAAGGCAATCTACTGGTAAGCCTGACCGTGGTATAGTTACAGTTGAGACTGAAGCTGAGAACCAGGGTGGTATAAAAGTTCTCTATTTCAAGAGAAAGATCCTGGTTCCTGTGGAACTAACTCTAGTTATCAAATAATAAAAGACTTAGGATCTGAGCTGATGGCTAAACAATATGATTCCCCCTGGGTCTTACGATCCCTTCTATTTGTTCCCGGGCACCTGGATTATTTTCTCGATAAATGTGTTGATTCGGGAACTGATTGTTTAGTTCTTGACCTGGAAGATGCTGTCCCGGATGAAAGTAAGCTGGTTGCCCGGAATATAATAAAGGATAGGTTAGTAGCTGGATTTTTCGGAAAATTGCCAGTTATGGCAAGGATTAATCCATTATCAACCGGATTGATGGCTGATGATATTGAAATAGTTGCGAATAAGAACCTTGCCGGATTTATCTATCCGATGTCTGAGACTGTTGATGAGATTAACGAATTTGATACAATTCTAAAGAATGTTGAATCGAGATTAGACCTGCCACCGAACTATTTCTCAGTAATCTTGCTGATTGAAACTCCTGCCGGAATTCTTAACGCGAATAATCTTGCCGGGCTAACCGGGAGAACAATCGGTCTCATGTTTGGTTCCGAGGACTTTCTCGCGGAAACATGCGGACACCATTCAGAAGATGAATCAGCACTCCATACAGCACGATCTACAATCGTGATGGCTGCCAGGGCAGCCGGTATCGAACCGATAGACGCTCCGTTCGTAAATGTTCATGACCTGGAAGGTCTGAACAGGTATGCCACCCAGGGACGTAAACTTGGTATGGGAGGGATGGTAGTTTTATCACCACGTCAGATGGATATAGTTCATCGCATCTACACACCTTCTTCAGCAGAAATTGAGTGGGCTGAGAAGGTAGTTAAAAAGAGTGGAAAAACGGCAGAAACGGATATGGGAGTTATGCTGGAGAAAGGAGTATTCATCTCACCGCCCACGCTTAAGAAAGCAAATAGAATACTTGAGAGAATGACAGCGATTACTCAATTCGAAAAGTTTATCAGTTCATGAAAATATTCAACATATATAACAGGATAAATTTCTACAGGAAGAGCCAGCGATGGAATCGTGAAAAGCTGGAAACCTACCAGGATGAGAAACTTAGGCAACTCATCCGTCACACCAATGATCATGTTCCCTATTACAAAAAGCTGTTCCACGATTCTGGTATTGACCCGTTAAAATTCAAGGGCAGGGTGGATATGGAAAAAATTCCCCTGCTTGATCGTGAGACTGTGAGGACACACAAGGATGAACTAATCGCAGACAACGCGAAGAAATTTGGGATTAACTGGGATTCGACCAGCGGTTCGACCGGTACACCGCTTCACCTGGTTATTGATAATGATACTAACGCCTGTAAACTTGGTGCATTGATAAGATCATTCAAATGGGCTGGATATTCGTTATATGATAAAACCTTCAGCCTGCAGAGTTATTACCTGGAAAACACCCCTTTCCAGTATTTTCGTCCTTTTAACGTCTGGAGATTTGACAGCAACCAGTTAAAGAGGGGGACGGCTGTCGAAGCAGCCAGGCTGATGAACAGAGAAAAGCCTAAGCTGTTGATGGGATTTCCCTTCGATTATATGATGGTAACCCGTTATGCGTCTGAAGAAGGAATCGAACTGCATTCGCCGAAGGCCATGATTACTTATGGAGAAACACTTTCACCCCATAAAAGAAATCACCTGGAATCAGCATTTGGATGCAAGATTTATGATTTTTATTCTCATCATGAATGTGTCGCAATGATATCCGAATGCAAACACGGCAAATATCACCTGGTTGAAGATTTTGCCTACAACGAAGTTGTTGATGAGGATGGAATAATAATTGAAGATGGGGAAGGGGAACTTGTTGGAACTGGGTTATATAACTACGCTATGCCGCTGATCAGGTATAAAACACACGATAGGGTTATCCTTAATAAAAGGAACGGCTGTGGCTGCGGATTTCCGTTTGGTACAGTAAAAGAGATTTTAGGCAAACAGAATGACTACCTGGAGACACCTGATGGACGAGTTCTAAGCGCTGTGATGTCGCATTCGATAGATAATGCGAAAGGAGTCGTAATGTCTCAGTGTGTCCAGGACGCAATAGATCATATAAATGTAAATATTATTACTGATGATAGTTACAATGAAAATTCAAGAATCGAACTCGAAAAGGGATTACGGAAAAGAATTGGAAATGAAATAAAGCTTGATTTTATTATTGTCGAGCAGTTGGAGAAGACACGCGGTGGTAAAACGCCTTTTATCGTTTCTCGTATTGGAAGAGAATATTCCTGAATTTCTCACATTCAGCAGGTGAGGAAAGATCTGATAGATGACAACAAAAAACGGGGTTCGGATCCCATACAATTTACGGGTAACGTCACATCATTAACATTAGGGGCGGTACTTTCCACTGGATTACTGCTTCTCGCTGAACCTTTAATCGCCAGGTTATTCCCTCCTCACGCTTTTGGACAGGCAGCGACATTTATCGCATGCTCTACAACTCTAGGATATGTCTCATGTTTGAGATATGAGGCAGCTGTTGTACTTCCGAAAAAGGATATAAAAGCAGCTGCGATTTTCGTCGGAAGTTTTCTAATACTTTGTTTAATAACATTAATACTTTTCCTGCTTTTTATTATTATAGGC
>JANQEY010000014.1 GCA_028278125.1 bacterium
GAACATATACTGCAGCGTATGGTGACTCTTCTGGCGCAGCATCATCAGTCTGGTTTGTGTCAGGCCGATCTGCATCTGGATAATTTTATGCTCTCTGACCAGGAGCTTTTCAGCCTGGATGGGGCCGGGGTAGTGGTGCATGCTGATGGAGTTGGTCCGGAAACTGGATTACAAAATCTGGGACTGTTTGTTGCCCAGCTGCCACCGGAATGGGAGGCCCATATTCCAGAGATTTATGAACTCTATGCGAGGGAGCGAGGTTGGAGTCATGGTCCTGGTAGTGATTCCCTGCTTGTTCATGTGCAGAAGGCGCGCGCGAGTCGTTGGAAGGAGTTCCGCAATAAGCTGTTTCGCACCTGTACCGCATTCATTTACACAAAACTTAATGCTGGTTTCCAGGTGGTGGCACGTGAATATGCTGACCAGGAGATGAGCGATTTGTTGCAGGACCCGGATGCCAGTTTTCCCGGCACGGATAAGGCACTGAAAAATGGCAATACCTGTACCGTCTGGGCGACAACTATTAATGGGCATGGTGTAGTAATAAAGCGCTATAACGTCAAGGGATTCTGGCATGGTCTTAGGCTGAGTCTGTTTGCTGGCCGGGGGGAGCGTTCCTGGGTAAATGGCCATAGTCTTCTGTTTTATGGCATATCCACACCAAAACCAGTTGCGCTGTTGAAAAGAAGGGTCGGTTTACTGCGCTCATCATCCTACATACTAACTGAGCAGGTAGAGGCTATTAGTGCCAAGAAGTTGTTTGCCGATGCAGCAACTACAACTGAGGAAAGAGAATTTGTGGCAGACAAGATAGTCTTGGTGTTGCAACAGCTACAGCAGCAGCAGATCAGCCATGGGGACCTGAAGGCTAGTAATATCCTGATTACTGATCGGGAGGTAATGTTGATTGATCTGGATGCCATGCAGCGGCACACCGATGCTTCCAGGTTTAAGAATGCCTGGTCCAGGGATATTCAGCGCTTCATGAAAAACTGGGGTTATGACCAGGAACTGCATGAGTTATTTTTGCAGCACCTTAAATCCAAAAGAATTGATCTTACAGGCCTTGGTTTTCAGTAGAAAATCCAGCAAATAGAGAACAATTGTTCGCTTACAGGTCAAAACGCTGGCAAAATTAGCGACTTATTTTAACTTCACTCTATATAGACTCTGAATAATGATAGTTTTGGGTATATCCGGCGCGGTTAGTCATGACCCCTCAGCGGCCCTTTTTATCGATGGTAAATTGGTAGCTGCAGCAGAAGAAGAGCGTTTTATTCGCGACAAGCATGCCAAGGGCAAGTTTCCCTATGAGGCTACGCGATTCTGTCTGGATTTTGCCGGTATCCGGCCGGAAGATGTGGATATAGTCACATTTCCCTATGCTGAAATATCCTTGAGTTCTCCAGCCCGTTGGCACTATGCGAAACGCCACTGGTACTCCCCGGACCGCACCCTGCTGGCACTGTTTAATGGTAATCGCCGTTTCCGTAGGAATATGCGAAAGCTGAATAAACTGGTTTCGGACCTGAACATCGGTGGTGGCAATGCCAAGATTATTCCGGTAGAGCATCACCTGGCCCATGCCAGCAGCGCTTATCACTTGAGTGGTTATGACGGCAAGGTGGCAATCCTGGGTATAGATGGCAAGGGAGAGTATGCCACTACCTTCTTTGGCTATGGAGAAAATGGCCGGATACATAAGATAAAGGAGTTCTATGATCCAGACTCCCTGGGTGGGCTGTACGGGGCCATGACGGAATATCTGGGTTTTGAGATGCTGGATGGTGAGTTTAAGGTGATGGGAATGGCGCCCTATGGTGATCCCAAACGGTTTGATTTCTCCCGGCTGATCGATTACGACAAGAAGTCCTTCAAGATCAATACCAAGCTGGCCAATGTGATCGGCCCCAGGAGATATAAGGACAAGGATGGCAAGGGCTATTACTTCAGCCCGAAACTGATTGAGTGGCTCGGTCCCAAGCGAGAAGGTGATGAGATCGATGATCCTTACATAGATTATGCGGCATCAATCCAACAGCTTCTGGAGGATGTTTCCCTGGGACTTATCGATCACTATCTGGGGGATATTCTGAAGGAGAGTGGCAAGCTCTGTTTTGCCGGTGGCGTGGCCCTGAACGTAAAGCTGAACCAGAGAATCATCGCCAGGTCGGATGTGGATGAACTGTTTGTACAGCCAGCGGCATCTGATGCTGGCACTGCGATTGGTGCTGCATCTTATGTTGCCAATGATATGGGAGATAAGATTCAGCCCATGCAGCATGCTTACCTGGGCCCCAGTTATAGCAATGAGCAGTGCATCCAAGCCTGTGAGCAGCATGAGCGTAAACCCAAATGGGAACGCATCGATGACGTAACACAGCGTGCAGCCAAGATCCTGGCCGACGGAAATCCACTCTCCTGGTTTCAGGGGCGGATGGAGTTCGGGCCACGTGCGCTGGGTAATCGTTCTATCCTGGGTGCGCCTAATGTGGCTGGTATTGCCGAACGTATCAATGAGCAGATCAAGTATCGTGAACGGTGGCGCCCGTTCTGCCCAAGTATGTTAGATCGGGTTGCACCAGAGATGTTACAGACAAAGCATCCAGCACCTTATATGACCTTTACCTTTGATGTGGCTGAGGGCTGGGCGGAGCGTGTGCCTGAAGTGGTGCATGAGGATGGTACCGCCAGGGCGCAGGTGGTCACTAGAGAAACAAATCCGCGCTATTACGAGCTGATTGAAGAGTTGGAGAAGCATACCGGGAATGGTGTGGTTCTGAATACCTCTCTGAACCGTCGTGGTGAGCCCATGGTGTGTTCGCCAACTGATGCTTTGAATATGTTTTATGGGTCAGATCTGAACTACCTGATTATGGAAGATATTTTAGTGGTGAAGGAAAAATAAGTGGGTGGTTCCACCTCGAAATTTACCGCGCCCGCAGGGTCTCTTTCCTGGGTTGTATTACCAGAGTCTCAGTCTGTTGTAGATCCGGGTGACCAGCCTGAATTGGAGAGTATCCTTCACTCTGGACAATTAAAGCAGATCTATACCATGGGTCGGAGGAGTGTTTATCGTGGATCCTTATCCAATGGCAGAGAAATTGCGGTTAAAGAGGTGTGTTATCGCGGCTTGGTGCGGCAGTTCAAGATGCGGCATCTGCGTGAACCAAAGGTCATACATGAATTTCGCTCAGGATGTAAGTACCTGTCAAAAGGCGGAAAGACGCCGCGTTTTCTTGGGATGCTATTGGAACAAAATGCGTTGCTGCTGAAACGTGGATTTATTTTTCTGGAATGGTTGGATAACGCTGTCACTTTGACAGAATATCTGAAAAGCCAGGATTGTCGCGTACCTGATAGTTTTTGGCGGGATTTGGCCAGTAGCCTGGTTGTTTCTGCCCAGACTGGTCTGGTGCATGGTGGGCATAGTCCGGAAAACGTTATGGTGGTATCAGGAGAAGATGAACCGGTCCTGCGCTTTCAGATAATCGATTTTGCTGATAGTAAAATACATGCTGTGTTTCATGCTGAAGGATTTGCTTCTGATATATCACGTATAGGTGCGCGCATGGTAACAGAGGGTGCCTGTAATCAGGAGCAGGTTATCGGTTTTTTGCATGCTGTTGTTGAGGCTGCATGGCCTGGTACTGCTTCCCGCTCAAAATGGCTTGGACAAATTCAGTCTGGTGTTGAAGCAATATTGAGCGGTGATAAAAAAATGTAAGTTTGAGCTATGCATATCGTGTGATGACTGGTGCTTATTTAAATAACATGTCTCTGTCAAAGTTTAGTGTTAACCGGTCCTTTATGGATAGCTTGTTGTTTTGCAGATAACCTACTGCCTCTAGAAAGCTATCCTTGGAAATATCAGGATTCGATGACAGATACAGTTGCTCAAGCCATTCTGTCTGTAGATCTGGGGTTAAGCCGGTTTTGATGCCACGTAAGAAATGTGCAGCATGAACAGCCAGTTGTAGTGGGTCATTTGGGGTATGAAAACTGCAATATTGCCAATCTATGATGCTGAAGTCAGTTTTATTATCCTGGAAAAAAATATTGGACGGGCTGATATCTATATGATTGACTCCTTTATTAAAGAGTTCTTTTAGGACTGGAATGGCAATATGCAGGTATTTATGGTCTTGCCCGTAGATTTCCTCTAAAGGTGTGTGTTCATCAAGACATTCCATAATGCAGCCGTTGATCTGTACTAAACCATAACGTCTTGACTCAAAGTAGGCGTAATAAGATGGTGCAGTGATACCCAGTCCTCTGGCCTTTATGTTGTTGGTTATCTCGGCTAGGCCATATTTTTTATATTTTAATTTTTCCTTTAGCTTGGTAAACGGAAATGATTTTATAATCAGTGGGCCTTTGTTAGCATCGACGCGGACAATACATCGTCTGGTATCCTGTTTTAGGATTTTAGTCTTAGGGTGTATATGATTGTTATTGCATTGATCAATAGACTCAATGATTAATGGGTCTGATATTAGGTCATTATGTATTGGGTCACACCACAATTTAAGATTGCCTGTTAGTGTGTGTGGCTGAAAGGTCGGGAGCAGGTCCGCTAGTTTATTCATGATGTATTTAGGATTATATAGACATGCTTAATATTGCAACATTGCGAAAGTATAACCCATACATACTGACGTTTCTTGTGAGTCTGATCTTTTCCTATTTGGCAGTTATTACTGATAATCTGCTTAATCACGATGGAATCTATTTCATGAATGCTGCTAATGCCTATCTGCAGGATGGTTTTGCAGCAATGTTAAATGCATTTCCATGGCCATTTTTCTCCTGGCTTGTGGCTAATCTACATCAGATTTTTTGGTTTCCACATATTGAGCAGACAGGGCATTTTATCAACGCCATATTTACTGCGATAACTTGTATCCTATTTGTTCGAATCTACGCAGAGATAACTAATAATGAAGGGTCGCTTTGGGTTGCAGCCATACTTGTACTGACGCTTGTTGGGCTCAATAAATACCGTGCTGATCTGATGAAGGATTTTGGGTACTGGTGTTTTTACCTTGCTGGGTTTTATTGTTTGTTACGGTACTACAAAAAACCAAATTGGATGGCCGCCATTGGATGGCAATTGTTTATGGGGTTGGCATTTCTGTTTCGCATTGAAGGTTTGGTGATAATTGTCTTAGGTCCATTGGCGGTGTTTATTGGGAGTGTTTCATATAAGGAGCGTATTGTTCAGGTAGTGCGTTTGTATAGCGTATATATAGTTGGCCTAGTTGTTTTGCTAACTGTGATGTTATTTGTTGATGTGTCGAGTATTGATGTTCAACTGGGTCGGCTATCGCTGATCGCGTCTTATTTCAGTTTTGATCCATGGATCAATGCATATGGTGTTGCCATTAAAAACCTGGGTGGCTTTTATACCTATGAGTGGGCGCATCATAAACATGAGCATGTTCTGGCAATAGTCTATGCAAGCTCTCTGCTTGTTTATATCTTTATTAAGATTGCTGAATGCGTAGGTTTTCCATATTTTGTTATCTTTCTTTATGGGGTCTTCAAAAAACATATTTCTATAAATAATTACACCAAAATCACTTTGTACTTTATTTTGTTTCTTTTTCTATTTTATGTTGGTTATAAATCAAGTGGAGAGATAAAGGTAGTTTCATCGCGTTATACGACTCCTCTGGTTTTTTTGCTCTTGCTATTAATTGGACAGATAGTTGAGCGTATATTGCCGGCGGTATCTAGTTCAAGGTATAGAAAGAAAATAGTTGCAGTGGTCTTTCTCTTTCTGTTTTTAAATACCACTGATTCAGTAATTTCAACTCAGGGTGACTCCAAAACACACGTGCTTCAGGCAGGTTATTGGGTTGAGGAGAATACCGACCACTCAGTACCGGTATACTCTAACTATTATAAGTCTATCTATTATGCCGGGAGAGGGCAGGAGTTAGAGTTTGAGAAACTTATTGCCAAGATTGAAAATGGCGCTCTTGGTCTGAATGCATATGTGATCGTTAAGATCGATCAGGAGGAGGATGAAGAGTACACAAAAATACTTGATGGATTGAGTTCAGATAAAAAGATAGAGTATTTAAAGAATTTTACCAATGATGAGGGTGATAGGTCTGTAATCTATAGGTTGGTTGGTCAATAGGTCAATCCCATTGTTTGCATCAAGTGTTGTGATGTGAACATTCTACCACTTTAGTCTCCTGGAGATTTTTCTGTGCCTATGAACATCATGATTATATAGTGGCAGTGAAGAGTGTGGATGCTGCCAGAAATATTCTTGGGAGTGACTATGCTTGGCTGTCTGTAGGTTATCTGCTGGGCTAATAACTATCTTTGCTGACAGATGACAACGGTACTTCAGTTTTAGTAGCTTTTCCGACAACGTCAAGCAGGATCAATACTCGCTCTTCACTGCGTTGGGCCTGGAAGATGGCCTCATAACCACTGAATGGGCCGTCTGTAATGTGGATTTTATCACCATGAGTCAGTTTTGGTGCAGTCTCATGGTGGTAGCCATCCTCGCCCTCACGTGCACGGATACTGGTGATGAGGTCATCTGGTACCTGTATCGGCTCAGATCCAAAACGCACTAGTTCGCTAACTCCAATAGTAGACCGGATTGGTCCCCAGTCATCCAGGCCGGCGGTTAGATGTATAAATAGGTAACGTGGAAATAACGGACCATAGGTATCAATCTGTTTTCCACTCTTGTATTTACGGCGATTCAGCATGGGCAGGTATACGGTATAGCCCTGACGCTGTAGGTTTTCTACAGCAGTTAGCTCCTGTCGTGGTTTGGTATGGACCAGATGCCATGCAGACATTCCTGCCATGACTGCTCCTCGGCTTTTGCCTGTTATTACTAATAGTTTGGGCCTATTGACTCTAATCCAACTGGTCTAGTTCATTTTGTCACATTATCTGGTATAGCTGGTAGAGGATGTGGAGTTGCCTTAACCAGGAGTCATCCTATTGTTCTAGAAGAAATGGTGGAGGCTAGATAACTGATGTATGTCTATTTATCTTATTGAAACATAGTGAAAAAATATTCTCTGCTATGGTGTGTTCAACTATTGAACAATAGGGGGTAACAGTATATTCTTATGCAGCTTTGTGCTGCTTTATTCTTGGCGGCATGGCGGTAGCATGCTTGCAGGTATCAATAATCTACAAGGCATAGAATTTTTCTAATTATTAGCGGCAAGAAGGTGGTTCTAAGGGGTTGTTATTCTTAGGATTATGAGGTGGTATTGCATGCAACAACTCTGGTGTCTATATCAAGCTACATATTGTATATGATTGGCATAAGCCAAGAATCGTCTTAACTGATAACTTATGGCTAAAAATGTGCTGACAGACGAAACCCGCTACAGGCTTCTCAAACTGCTGGAAAATAATCCAGAAATGAGCCAGCGGCAATTGGCTAAGTCCCTTGATATCAGCTTGGGGAAGTTGAACTACTGCCTCAAAGGGATAATGGAGAAGGGCTGGGTAAAAGCCCAAAATTTTAAAAATAGCAGGAACAAGCTCGCTTACGCTTATGTCCTTACACCTGCAGGTATTGAAGAGAGGGCTAAAGTTGCAATGCAATTCCTTAAGATTCGACTAAGGGAATATGAGGAGTTGGAGCTTGAGATTGAGGAACTGCGCAAAGAGGTAGAAGACGTCTAATTTTTAGACTTAATAGAATAGTGGCAGCTAGGGTAGTCAATAATGTTTTTTAGGTGCGTCGGCAGTCGACTATGTCTGGAATAAGCGATTCAATCTTGATTAGACAACCTCATTGTGCAGGTTAACGAGGAAACAGTGATTATATTTAGGAGAATTGGATAATGTCAGTCCTGGATGGTGCGTCAATTCTGGTGACAGGTGGTACAGGTTCGTTTGGTAGGCACTTCATTAAAACTGTTTTGGCTCATCATGCCCCAAGGCGCCTTATTATTTTTAGTAGAGATGAGCTCAAACAGCATGAAATGCAGCAGGAGCTGTCTGAATCTACGTATCCGTGTTTGCGTTATTTTATTGGTGATGTACGGGATGAAAGCAGGTTGGAAATGGCTATGCGTGATGTGGATGTCGTGGTGCATGCTGCAGCGCTCAAGCAGGTACCAGCTGCTGAGTATAATCCGTTTGAATGTGTGAAGACCAATATCCATGGTGCTGAAAATATAGTAAATGCTGCTATAAGATGTGGTGTAAGCAGGGTTATTGCACTTTCAACAGATAAGGCCGCAAATCCAGTAAATCTGTATGGTGCGACTAAGCTAGCTTCAGATAAAATCTTTGTTGCAGGAAACAATATTAGTGGTGAGTCAAGAACACGGTTTTCAGTGGTTCGCTACGGTAATGTTGTGGGAAGCAGAGGTAGCGTGGTTCCATTATTCAAGCGGCTTGTTGAGAGTGGTGAGAAAACACTTCCAGTAACTGACAAACGGATGACAAGGTTCTGGATTACCCTTGATCAAGGTGTCGAATTTGTTATCAACTCCCTGGAAAATATGATCGGAGGTGAGATATTTGTTCCAAAGATCCCGAGTATGAATATTGTTGATCTAGCAAAAGCAATGTTGCCGGATTGTGAACTTAAAATCATAGGGATCAGACCAGGTGAAAAGCTGCACGAGGTTATGATTACTCGTGATGATGCGCGTATGACGGTTGAGTTTGACGATTATTATGTAGTAGAGCCTTCATTCCAGTTTTGGCATCGGGAATTATACGCAAAAAACAATGACTGCAGGAGAGTAATTGAGGATTTTGAGTATAGCTCTGACAGCAATACTGTTTGGTTGTCATCAGAGGATTTAATGGACTTGATTGCGCAGGATTATGACTGACATCGTTATTCCTTATAGTAAACAGGACATCACTGAAGCGGACATAAATGCTGTTGTTGCTGTCCTGAGATCTAGGCTTATTACACAGGGACCAGAGATAGACCGCTTCGAGAAAGCTGTGGCTGATTATTGTGGGGCGCGGTATGCAGTTGCAGTCTCCAATGGTAGTGCGGCTCTGCATATTGCATGTTTGGCGGCTGGTCTTGGTCCGGATGAATATCTTTGGACATCACCAATTACCTTTGTTGCATCTGCCAATTGCGGATTGTATTGCGGGGCTAATATTGATTTTATCGATATACAACATGACAGTTACAACATTAATGTGGTTGCCTTGGCAAATAAGTTGCAGGTTGCTGAGAAGCTTGGGAAGTTACCAAAAGTGGTTGTGGTGACTCATTTTGCCGGTCAATCATGTGAGATGGAAAGGATTGCTGAATTGGCATCGCAATATGGATTCATAATAGTGGAAGATGCCTGTCATGCTGCAGGAGGTAGTTATAAAGAGCGAAAGATCGGTTCATGTACTTATTCCGATATGGCTGTATTCAGTTTTCATCCCGTTAAAAGTATAACCACCGGTGAAGGTGGTATGGTCCTGACAAACGATGATCATCTTTATAACAAGCTACTTCGCTTGCGTAGCCATGGTATTGAGCGTAATCCTGAATTAATGACACAAGAACCACATGGTGCGTGGTATTATGAGCAGGTTGAGCTTGGATTTAACTATCGTATGACCGATATTCAGGCTGCCCTTGGGAGTAGCCAACTAAGCAGGATTGACAATTTCATTGCGCATAGGCGGAGGATTGCCGAACGTTATAACCATGAGTTGTGCAGGTTGCCGCTAAGTCTTCCGTGGCAACATTCAGATTGTCAATCAGCTTGGCACCTATATGTAGTACGTGTTGATGGAAGTCGATCTAGAATGTCCCATCGAGCAGTTTTTGATGGTCTGCGTAATGCGGGGATTGGTGTCAACCTGCACTACATTCCAGTACATCTTCAACCTTTTTACCGCCAGCTTGGATTCAAGGCTGGAGATTTCCCGGAAGCTGAGAAATATTATCAGGAAGCAATTAGCTTGCCGATATATTATGGATTATCAGATCAGGATCAGGATTACGTGATTAACACGCTTAAACAGTTGTTGATATGAAGCTTGGTTTAGGTACGGTGCAATTCGGGCTTGACTATGGTATTGCAAATCAAACTGGTAAGTGTCCTGAGAGTGAAGCGAGAAGGATTCTCGAATATTCATCCAAGAAGGAAATAAAGTATATTGATACAGCAGCACAATACGGCTCCAGCGAAGAGCTGCTTGGAAGGATTCTTCCTCTCCATCATGATTTTCGAATCATCACAAAAACACCATCATTTAAGGTTGACAGGATAACCGATAAACATGCTCATCAGCTTGAAGAGACGTTTAATGAGTCACTCAATAAGCTAGGGCAAAAATCTGTCTACGGACTGTTGCTGCATAACTCCAAAGATTTGCTGGCGGATAACTCTGAACTCCTTATTGACAGGATGCTGGATTTGAAAGCAAGAAAACTGGTCAATAAGATTGGAGTTTCTGCCTACACAGCTGACCAGTTGGATTGTGCTATTGGCAGATTTCCTATTGATATCGCCCAAATTCCGATTAATATTTTTGATCAAAGGTTGATCCAAAGCGGACATCTGGTATCAATGAAAGAAAAAGGAATTGAGTTGCATGCTCGCTCTGTTTTTCTTCAGGGGCTTTTATTGATGACGCCTGATTCCATACCAGAATATCTTGCCGCTGCACGGGAACAACTCAGAAAGTTTCACGAATCAGCCACAAGCTATGGTGTGACCTTAATTGAGGCCGCATTGGGATTTTGTGAGGATGCCAGTGAGATCGATGTAGTAGTCTGCGGTGTTGATAGTCTTGAGCAATGGCGGGAAATATACACAAGCCAGGGCAAGCCATTACCGCATCATGTATATGCTGGTTTGGCGATTTCTGATGAAAAGATCCTGAATCCGGCTAGGTGGCATGTATGATTTTTGCAAACCTATGATTGTAGCGATACTTCAGGCTAGGATGTCATCCACCAGGCTACCGGGAAAAGTTCTCAAGCCTGTGCTGGGAGAGGCGATGCTTGTACGGGAGGCTGAAAGAGTCGGCCGCTCAAATCTTATTGATCATCTCATAGTTGCTACCAGTACCGATGCCACCGACGACCCAATCGAGGTGCTGTGCCAAGAGCATGAGTTATCATGTTATAGAGGAAGCCTTGAAGACGTACTGGACCGTTTTTACCGGGCAGTAAAACCGATGCAGCCAGATGGCGTAGTCAGGCTAACTGGCGACTGCCCTCTGATTGATCACGAAATTATCGATAAGGTTATCAGCGCCTATATTGCGGCAGATTTTGACTATGTCAGTAATACAATCAAGCCTACATATCCCGATGGGCAGGATGTCGAGGTGCTAAGCTTTGAGAGTCTGGAGGTTGCATGGAATGAAGCTGTTCTGCCTAACCACAGAGAGCACGTAACCCCTTTTATTCATAATCATCCAGATCGTTTCAGATTGCATAATGTCGAAAATCAATCAGATCTTTCAGGACTAAGGTGGACTGTGGATGAACTGGTGGATTTTCAGCTGATCTCAAAAATCTATGAGGCTATATACCCGGTTAAACCAGACTTCAATATGCATGATGTTGTAGATTATCTTGAGAAACATCAGCAACTAATGGCGTTAAATTCACACATAAAACGCAACGCAGGTGCAAAAAAATCATGCTAAAAAGAACCCTTGCAATGATCAATTAATACTGGTGATTTAATGTCAGAAAGATACAGGCAATCAGAAGAGCTCCTGCAGCGGGCATTAAAAACCATACCATTGGGAAGTCAGACATACAGTAAAAGTTTGTATAACTATCCATATGGCGCTTCACCCTTCTTTATTAAACGTGGTGATGGCTCATGCGTGTGGGATGTAGATGGGAATCAGTACATTGATTTCGTAAACGCGCTTCTGCCTGTAATATTGGGCTATAACGATCCAGATGTAACATCAGCTGTGCTTGAACAGCTAAACGACGGCGTGATTTTCTCGCTTGCGCACCCAATCGAAGTCAAGGTTTCAGAAAAGATCGTTGAGATGGTGCCTTGCGCAGAAATGGTGCGCTTTGGGAAGAATGGTTCTGATGCAACCAGTGGTGCGGTACGTCTTGCAAGGGCTTATACAAAACGGGACCATATTGCTGTATGTGGCTATCATGGATGGCAGGATTGGTATATCGGGACGACACCACGCAAGCTGGGCGTACCAAAGCCTGTGCAAGAGTTGGCGCATAGCTTCAATTACAATGATATTGATTCGCTACATGCGCTATTCAGAAAATATAATGATCAAATAGCTGCTGTTATTATAGAGCCGATGAATGTTATAGAGCCTGGGCCTGGGTATTTGGAAGCGGTAAAGGAACTTACTCACAAAAATGGGGCGCTCCTGATATTTGATGAAATGATTACTGGGTTCCGTTTCTCCAGAGGAGGCGCGCAGGAGTATTTTAATGTCACGCCGGATCTGGCGACTTTTGGAAAAAGCATGGCAAATGGGTACCCAGTTTCAGCCGTTGTTGGCAAGGCAGATATCATGAGGCTGATGGAAGAAATTTTCTTCTCTTTTACATTCAGTGGTGAGACGCTTTCGCTTGCTGCGACTTATGCAACACTGCAGAAAATACAGAATCAGCCTGTAATAGAAACCATTAGAAAACAGGGGCAAAAGATTAAGGCTGGTTTAGAGGGTTTAATTGCTAAATATGATGTCAGCCATATTCTGAAAACTTCTGGTAATCCTGTTTGGTCGTTTTTGCTGTTTCAGGACACAGAGGTTTATACCAAGTGGGAAATAAGAACACTCTTTATGCAAGAGATGCTTGCTAGAGGTATCATTGTATGCGGCACTCATAATATTAGCTATTCACATAGTGATGATGATGTTAATGAGTTGCTGGAAGCATATAATGAAGTATTGCCTTTGTTGAAAGGTGCGGTTATTGAAAAAGACCTGCATCAGAAACTCACATGTAAAATGCTGCAGCCGGTATTCCAGGTTCGTTGATCCAAGAGGTGTCATCAGGTATGCAATGTGCAATACGTGCCGATTCATCCACTAGGATAGGTAGTGGGCATGTAATGCGGTGCATCGCACTTGCGCAGGCGCTTCAGGATGCTGGGCACACTGTTGATTTCATATGTCGTGAACATGAAGGTAATCTCAGTAATTTGATAGAGAAAAACGGATTTTATACCCATCGTCTAGCCAGAAATGGGGTTAGTGGTAGCGCCCCAGAATCAGGCCTTGGATATAAAGGTTGGCTCGGCGTGACCATTGAGGAAGATGCGGCAGAGACCATAGAAGTATTGAATAGTATGGATGGTGTAGAATGGCTTATCGTCGATCATTATGCGCTTGGAGAACAGTGGGAGAGCCTGGTTAAACCCTATACTGGTAGGGTTATGGTGATTGATGATCTTGCGGACCGTAGGCATCAGTGCGATATCCTTCTAGACCAGAATTTCGTGCATGATTATGAACGCCGCTATGATGGTTTAGTCCCACAACACTGTAAAATGCTTTTGGGGCCTGGGTATTCACTACTACGACCAGAGTTCAGAAAGATTTATGAGGAGTCGTCTGACAGACTCAGAAGAAGCTCAGTTAGTCGATTGCTGATTTCATTTGGAGGATCTGATAATTCTAATCAGACTGTAAAAGCACTTGAAGCCGTAGGTATGCTTGGCAAGTGCGATATTCTTATTGATGTCGTAATTGGAGCGGCAAATCCTAATAGTGATTTGGTTGCCAGACAATGTGCGGAATATTCTAATGTGTCCCTGCATCATCAGTCTGACAATATGGCTGAGATTATGATACACGCTGATATTGCAATCGGTGGGAGTGGTTCCATGACCTGGGAGCGATGCGCGCTTGGGTTACCAAGTGTGATTATCGGTCTAAATTCGCATCAGCATATGCTGGCGAAAGAGGTAGATAAAAAGGGTGCTGCTATATACTTGGGTGATAAAGGTGATGTTACTTCCACGATGGTATATATTGCGATTAATGATTTGATTAGTAACCCAGATAAGTTACAAGCGATATCTGAACGTTCGTTGAGACTGGTGAGTGTAAATGGCGCAGAAAGGGTATGCCGGTTACTTCAAGGGGTGCTACTCCGCAAAGTTGGAATAGACAGTGGTCGGCAGTTATTGTCCTGGGCGAATGATGATGTGGTAAGGAAAAGTGCATTCAGGTCTGAGCCGATTACGTGGGAGGAACATTTAGAGTGGCTGCAGAAAAAACTGCAGGATCCAGACTGTTTGTTCTTCATCGCCTACTTCGGGAATGTTCCGGTTGGGCAGATACGTTTTGATTTACATGGGGATGAAGCAGTGATTGATATATCTGTTGCTCCAGAATACCGTAAGGGAGGGTATGGGCAAATGATATTGGAACAAGGATTGCGGGAACTTTTCTCAATCAACCCTGCATACACGGCTGTAGCCATGGTCAAGGCTCATAATACAGCGTCTAGCAAACTATTTCAGCGCGTAGGTTTTGAAGAGAAGAAAGCAGATACAGATAACGTTTTACGTTATGAGTTGGTATGCACGCCAGAAAAAAGAAATGTAGGTTGTTTTGCGCATTTATAATCGTACTGATTTTTTTTGGGGAAATTGACATAAATTACGATGACTGAATTCAAACTTGATCTACCGGCAAGAACATTTAAACCAAGAGAGAATGGTATTTCCAATCTGGTCGATAATGGCTATGGGTTATCACATCTGGCTGACATACTTAGCTTTTGTGGGGACTATATCGATATAGTCAAGTTGGGCTGGGCGTCTGCGTATATAACTAAAAACCTCAACGACAAGATAAAGCTCTTCCGAGAGCACGATATCCAAGTATGTCTCGGAGGCATGATGTTCGAGATATGTTTCTGGCAAGGTAAGATCCCTCAGTATGAGGATTTCATGAAACGTCTTGGAATCGATATGGTAGAGGTTTCCAACGGTTCACTACCGATATCTGAGGGCGATAAGGTTCGCATGATTGAGCATTTTAGTGGGCGCGGCTTTACCGTTTTATCAGAGGTGGGTAGTAAAGATGTGAATGTTTGCGCTCCTTCAGAAACATGGGTGGCTTGTATTAAGGATGATCTGGAAGCAGGCGCATGGAAGGTGATTACCGAAGGCAGAGCTGATGCCAGTGCGGGTATCTATGACAGTAGTGGCGCAATCAAATCAGAGTTGATTGATGATATACTAGAGTCTGGTGTTCCGGTTGAGAGGTTGGTATTTGAGGCACCACATAAGCGGCAGATGTCCTGGTTGATTCAACGTGTAGGTGCAAATGTGAATATCGGTAATGTCCCGCTTGATGAGGTATTGAACCTCGAAACACTTCGGCTTGGATTGCGTGGCGATACGGTCGAGTTTTTTCATAACAAGGGTGGCGCTTTGCATAGCTAACATTGGCTTGTTGGCATATTTATTTGTTTTAATTATTCTCTTCTATCGTCTTGTACTCATGATTCGTGTCTCTAAGGGCTGCGTTTGTCTTAGGTGTCTGGTTACTTACGATATCGGAAACATCCTATGATTATTTTTCTCAGTGATCTGCAGAATTCGTATTACCGTTATTTAAGGAATTCCGTCCCAATCGGAATGGGGTTTGTTGCTGCTTACCTTAAAAAAACCTTTGGTGATAGTGTAGAGATACATCAGTTTAGAAAGTTCGAGGAGCTTTATGATGCACTGAAGGTGAAGACACCTCAACTCGCTGCATTCGGCTCATACAGTTGGAATACGTCATTAACCAGAAAGGTGGTGCAGTATATTCGCTCCAGATCTCCAGATACGATAATTGCAGTCGGGGGGCCTGATATCTCAGAAGTGGCTTCTGTTACCGCCTGTAGTATCGAAGAGAATCCTGCAGTTGACTTCTTTCTCCCAAATGAGGGTGAGGCACCGATGCGTAACCTGGTTGAAGCTGTAATGGGGTTACGTGCAGATGAAGTGCGTGGTATGACAATCAATGGCTGTTATTCGCACGGTACAACATCTAATGTGCCAAATGGTAACGCTATTGTCCGTTTTGATGAAGATATAAATGAGATACCTTCACCTTACCTGTCTGGGCTAATGGACCGGTTTCTAGCTGATCCAGACTATATCCCTATCATTCAAACTGCCAGAGGCTGTCCGTATCATTGCACCTTTTGTGTTTCAGGTAAGGATAGCTGGAACAGGGTAAAAACATTTGATATGGACCGGGTGAAGGCTGAAATAGATTATATTGGCGAGCATGCAGTAAACAAGGGTCTGCGTTTGGCCGATGAAAACTTTGGTTTGCTCAAGCGTGATGTTGAGATAGCTGAATACTTTATGCATAAAAGGCGTACTACCGGAAGGCCAATATCGGTATCGGTGTACACAGATAAGCATCCAACAGATCGGGTTAAAGAGATAAATCTGATGATGCGTGACCTGACACCGTTTTGTATTAGTTGTCAGACGCTGACCTATGATGTGTTGCAGAATATTAAACGGGTTAACCTGAAGGATGAGAAAGTAACTGCGGCTGTGGAATTTGCCCAATCAAATGACCTTATGTTGGTTAGTGAAATGATTTTTGCCCTCCCAGGGGAGACTGTTGAATCATTTATGGCATCGATAGACAGATTGATAGATCTGCGCTTTGAGAGTATTGCAATCAGTCAGCTTAGGATACTCAAGGGCACCGAAATGGATTATCCGGAAGACCGGCAGAAATACGATGTAGAGACCATGTTTGCCATGTCAGAGAATGGTTACACTGACCATGAAGAATTGGAGAATATTGAAATAGATGAATGGGTAGTTGCAAACAATACCCTTTCTCGGGATGAGTACTTCGATACCAATAAATTCATATTCCTGTTCGACTTTGGCCATTTCCGCGGCTATTTGTTGGAACTACTTTTCTTTTTTGAAGGGCTTGGAGTACGTGCATCACGACTGCTGTTAAGTGCGGTTCAGGATGTTGAAAGATGTATGACCGTAAGCAGCTATGCAGAGCGGTTCTCTAGTGCTATGCGTGAAATGTTGCACTCTACACCAGAAGAGGCTGTAAATTACGTTCGTCACAAAATGGCAACGGATCCAGCAGCGTTGGAAGGTATATACCGGCTTGAAGAGAGATTAATGATTGAGATGCTTATGTCTGGGCATCTGTCAAAAGTTGTTGATGAAGTGGCTGAAACTGGCCGGCGGCTGTACCAGGAGCAAAACGATACGTTGCCACCACAGTTTGATGAGCAACTCAGTCTCATTAAGGAGACCGTGAAACTGAGCCATATCCCACTGGATAAACCAAGTCCTGATGAGATTGTAATTGAAGCACAGTATGATTTGACGGCCTGGGTGGGAGATAATTACTCACAGCCATTGGGGTCCTACAGGCAACAGCAGCCTATCAGGGTTGGCCTGCGTATCCGCAATCCGGCGGTCTATCCTGCGCTGTGGGACAGTACCAGTAATTTATTTGATCGCCACAAGCGGCATTTTCTTACAGTAAACTCCTCAAACCGCCGCCGGTTTATCACGGAGCCTGCAACAGGATAACATTTGTTCTGGTTTTGGTAAGAAACATGTTGGTATCTCTAGTATGGCAATGGAAATCGCAGATGTCTGGTTATTACTGTACCTGGCATATTCTTGATACTATTGAATGTATCACGAACAGTAATTGAATATATTTTTATATCAACCGTCCTACTGTTGACGGTTTTCGGATTAATTAATAGCTTGATGGTTACAGGATTATGATTGTACTTGGTATTCATGATGGTCATTGTTCATCTGCGTGTCTAATGCAAGATGGCAAACTGCTGGCACTGGCTGCGGAGGAGAGGTTTACCAGACTAAAAAATGATCATGGGTATCCATACCATGCGATAGAGTTCTGCCTGGAGCAGGTCAGCCTAAAGCCGGAAGACCTAGATGAAGTGGCTTTTGCAACAAAGGATATGAGTATCTTTTCTGTTGGTTTAAAGGCAATTGCGACATTTGATGGCAAGGACTGGACACGATTACATCGTGACTACTGGAAGCCGAAATTGTATGAAGGCATTGAAAATACTGAAGTATTTGAGCAACTGTGGAGGGATGAACGCTTCAAGGATCTGGAGCACTACTACGATTTTTCGTCTGTAGATGGAAGTTATGCGTCATTGACAAATTCGAGGCTTTCTCGGTCAATTCGCATCGAGGGTGTGAAACGCCATCTGGCGGTACCAGAGGAAAAGATCAGGTTCTATGATCATCATTCCTGTCATGCGTACTATGCGCTATTCGGTAGCCCAATCCGCCAAGATAATACAATGATATACACATTGGATGGTGGAGGTGATTCAGCTGTATCTACACTATTCCGTTTTAAGGATGGTGTTGTGCAAGAGTTGGCGCGGTCAAATCGTGTTGATATTGCACGCATATATCGTGAGTTGACTCATATTATGGGGATGAAGCTGGGTGAGCACGAATTTAAGGTAATGGGGCTTGCTCCGTATGTAACCGACCGTGAATTCAAGAAAAGCTGGTCTGTTTTTGATGGTGTTTTTGGCGTCAAGGATGATCTTATATGCTATGAGGAAGGTCGGCGCCCGAAGGATCTCTATTTCCACTTTAAGGATGCTTTTGAGGGGCACCGTTTTGACGGTATCGCAGCTGCTGTACAGCACATGGCTGAAACGAGTGTGCGGCGCTGGTTCAAGACTACACAGGAAAAATACAGTTCACGCTATGCAGTGTTCGCTGGTGGCGTGGCGATGAATGTAAAGTTGAATATGCTGCTAGCGGAAGAATCATACATGGATGATTTTTATGTATGCCCTAGCCCGACGGATGATACTCTTTGTGTTGGAGCCTGTTACATGGCTGAACTCCAGCGGGATCCTGGGGTGTGGAATAGACTTGAGCCGATAAGCGATCCTTATCTGGGGCCGGAATTTGGTAGGTCTGTTATCTTGCAGGCTATAAGGGATAACAACCTTGGTAGTGAATGTGTAGTTGAGGAGGGTGTTACAGACCAGCGTACAGCAGAACTTCTGGCGCAGAATATGGTGGTTGCTAGGTGTAGTGGTCGAATGGAATTCGGACAGCGTGCTATGGGTAATCGCTCAATTCTTGCAAACCCACGTACTGGAGATACGGTGGAAAAGATCAATACTCAGATCAAGTATCGTGATTTCTGGATGCCATTTGCCCCTGTCATACTCGCGGAAAGAGCAAATGACTATCTGGAGTCGGAGAATCCTAACATAAAGCGTTCCTACATGATGATAGGCTCAAGAACGACGTTACAGGGCAGGACAGAACTGCCGGCAGCCATACATCGTGGGGACGGTACCGCACGACCACAGGTTCTCCAGCGTAATCAGAATCATGGTTATTATGACATTATCAAGGAGTTTGAGAAATTGACTGGGACGGGAGCACTGCTAAATACCTCATTCAATCTTCACGGTGAGCCTATTGTATGTACACCATCTGATGCCATCAGTACATTTCAAAGAAGTGAGCTGGATGTTCTTTTAATGGATGATATTGCTATCATACGCGGTCAAACATCCAAATGAGTCGCGCAGTTACAGTACTGCTTACCCCGGGCGGTGGGCCAGGCATTCTAGCACAGATTGCCTCCCTTACAGGGTCAAGAAAGTACCAAGCACGTATTGTGCTTGCTGATAGTAATCCAGCGTCAGGTAACCTGTTTCTGGATGAAGTGGACGCACGTTACTTGCTCCCTCCATGCAATAGCGAATCCTATATTCCTGCATTGTTACGTCTGATAAAGAAAGAAGACATAGACATACATTATTCCGGTTTGGATGAAGAGATGCCTATTTTGGCGCAACATATGGATGAACTGCGCTCGGCAGGATGCCATTATCTGCTGCCAAGTAAAGAGTCATTAAATGCCGCATTGGATAAACAACGAGCTCACTCATTGCTTTCAGAGCGCATTAGGATGCCACGCACTTTTGTTCTTGATGAGGATTTTGACGCCGTCTCTATATACGATGAGTTATATGGCAAAGTAATAATAAAGGCTACGAAGTCCAGAGGTGGACGGTATATCTATATTCCGGAGGATCTGGATGAATATCACTTCTATATCAACAGGGCAAAAAGATTGATACAAGATGGTGGTCATGTATTCGTTGTCCAGGAGTTGATTGAGGGGGATGAGTATAATGTTAGTACGTTGCATGATTTGTCTTCACAGTTGATATATGCCGTCAGTAGAAAGAAGTTCGAGAAACGGAACATTAAGAGTACTACTATTGCGGCAGTTATTGAGAAACGTGAAGATGTTATTGAAATGACAACCTCTTCATTGGAGATACTTGGTTTAACAGTGGGATTTAATAATGTTGAAATTATTGTATCTGATGTTAATAACAAGCCTTACTTTATCGAAGTAAATGGTGGTCGGACTGCAGCCCAGGATATGAATCTGGTGGCATCCGGCATAAATGTAACAGATCATATGATAGATATAATAAGTGGGGAACATCTTGAACCTATCTCGCATCCAGAGGATGGGATTGCAATTCTGAAAATTAGAAAAGATGTTGTAGTCAACTATTCGGATATTTTATCTGTATCCACAGCCTAGTGTTTATATAAATTATGTCAGTCTGTAATACACTTAAAGAGAAGGCGAATCTAGGCCAGTGCGTTGTTGTTATTGACGTATTTAGATCCAGTAATACAATTATTGAGTTATTATGCAATGGCGCTAGTCGAGTTGTACCTGTTGAAGATATACAAGTAGCGGAAGAACTGAAAGAGTCAAATCCAAGTTGGCTGTTTTTTGGAGAACGTAGAGGTATACGTCTTCCAGGATGTGATGGTGATAATTCTCCTGTGCAAAACGACATTGATGTTGATGGTAAAATAGTCATTCTAACAACATCTGGCGGCACGCGTTGCATCTCGGCCTGTACAGACGAACAGGATGTATTTATTGGGAGTTTTTCCAATGCTACAGCTCTGACCGAAGCCCTTCATACATATGATCGTAGCCAGGTCAGTTTCTGGGCAGTAGGTGTTAATGGAGAGGTTAGTGCAGAGGAAGATGTCTTATGCGCGCAATTTCTTGACAACTATCTACATGGACATAGTCTGGATTTTCCCGAGACGCGCAGGAAATTGTTGGAAGTTGAAGGCGCTGCACGCTTACGGCAATTAGGGCAGCTTAAAGACCTCGATTATTGCACTACGTTAGATATCAGAAAATCAGTGCCTAGGCGCAAATGTTTAAATAAACATCTATGGTGCTTTGAGCTATGAGGGTCATGTCTGAGAAAGTAATTATTATCGCCGAAGTTGGAACAAATCATGATGGTGAAATCGAAAGGGCATTTGCGCATATAGATTCTGCCGCAGAATCTGGTGCTGATGTAGTTAAGTTCCAGAGTTTTCTAGCTGATGAGATGGTGGCAATAGATGATGATAATTATGAATTACTAAAGAAGCTTGAAATGCCAAAGGAGTGGTATCCAGAGCTCATGACAAGATGCCATGAGAGGGGAGTGCGGTTCCTGTCAACTGCCACTAATTTTACATCACTTGAATGGATGGAGGAGTATGGGGCTTGGGGGTACAAAGTTGCTTCTTGTAATATCACGCATAAGCCGTTGATAGATAAACTTATTGAGATCAGGAAGCCAGTTTTTATCTCCACTGGACTAGCTAGTTTGGATGAGATCAAAGAGTTGCAATCGTATTGTAGGACGAATGGATTAAGAGACTATACTTTTCTACACTGTGTAAGCAAGTATCCAACACCTTATAGTTCAATGAGACTGAAAAATATTTCAGCGCTTAAAGACATGCTAGATTGTGATATTGGCTTTTCTGATCATTCTCCCGGTATAAATATGCCAGTTGCCGCAGTAGCCCTTGGTGCAAGAGTGATTGAGAAGCATTTTTCCCTTGATGGAAATGGGGTAAGTCCGGATCATGCTGTTTCGCTTTTACCTACCATGTTTAGTTCCATGTGCAAAGCTATCAGGGAAACAGAGGACGCGTTAGTTGTAGATTTCAGTCCAGATAACGATGCAATATTCAAAAACAGACGATCATTGCACTTTGTCAACAAAAAAAATAAGGGTGATGTGATATCTGATGATGATGTAAAAATCATTAGACCCGAGGATGGAATGCTTCCAGATCAGCTTAATTCGGTTATAGGTAAAATAGTCCTTGAAGATGTTGAAGCAGACCAACCGATAACATTAAACCTTTTGAAGTAGAGGTATATTGTTCTAGTGACAGATAAGCGCATATTAGTTGTGGCGGCGCATCCTGATGATGAAGTACTTGGATGTGGAGGTACTATTGCTCGACACGTTGTAGAGGGAGATCAAGTCGCAGTAGTTATTATGGGAGAGGGTATAACCAGTCGCGATAGGCACAGAAGTGTTGATATGCGAAAGGATGAGATGAGCATGTTGAGAGAGAAGGCAAAACAGGCTCACGCTACCTTAGGAGTTCATTCATCTCATTTCTTTAGTTTTCCTGATAACAGAATGGACTCTGTTGAAAGGCTTGAGATGATTAAAGTAATTGAAGATGTGGTAAGGGAATATCGGCCTGATACTGTATACACTCATTTTTCAGGTGACCTGAATATCGATCATAGATGTGTTCATGATGCAGTAGTTACAGCCTGTCGTCCCTTGCCAGGACATTCTGTTAATTCACTGATTTTCTTCGAGGTGCTGTCTAGTACAGAATTCAGGCCATCATCTCCTTGCACAGGATTTGCGCCAAATGTGTATATTGATATTGAAGAGACTTTAGGTATCAAGATCGAGGCAATGAGAGCGTATGAGTCAGAATTATGTGATTTCCCCCATCCAAGATCATTAGCTGCAATAGAGCATTTGGCTAAGTGGCGTGGTGCCAGTGTAGGTAAGAAGTCTGCAGAGGCATTTATGCTTGGCAGGTCAGTTCTCTAAAGTTAAAAGTTTCCTTTGTTATTAGATTATGGATATCCAGCAGTGCGCTATTACCGCTGTGTTTTATAATTCCATAGTTTTATACGTATTTATATTTCAAGCTAAGTGATTTTGAAAGGCCGATGTTTCTAATAACCACCGGGAATACTGAATTCTGGGGTAAGGATGATAAATATTTGCTCCTTGGTGGGTGGTGTTTTGACTACGCCAATAAAAAAGCATTGCAGGATATGAACTGTCAGGTGATGGAATATCCATGGGATGACGCAGTTCTGGCAGATGCTGCTGCCAAATTTTGTGACGATTTTTATGAAGCTGCAATTGTGGAATTGGCAGGTATACTTAACGCGATACATGAGGAGAAGCATGATGTAAGGTACTGGCGGATAATTGTCGGGCCGTGGCTGCTTCGATTTGTGCATGTTGTATATGATAGGTATTTTTGTCTAAAAACTGCGTTTGATGATTATCCAGATCTTGAAACCATAGGTCTTAACTCAAATGCATATCGAACCATGTATGATTGGTATGATTTTGCGAATGCAATAGAGTCTGATTTATATAACCTCCAACTTTATACTCGTATTCTGGAATGGATGGGTAGTGACGTAGTAAAAAAAAATCCACGATCCACCTCAAATAATGAAGTTGCATGTTCGCCAGTTAGATATCGCCTAATACGCACAATCAGGCATCTGGCAAAAAGAATCCATGATGGGTTTGATAATGTTCTGGGTAATACAAAACTTATCCGAATTAGTGGGTTGTTTAATAATAAAATCAATGAACTTAAACTTTGCGCTTCTACAGGATTTACAGTTTGGCCAATGCCACGTGAGATTCGCAATAAGAGATTTATCGAATCAATTCGAAAACGTAATTCAGTCAGGAGTAAGTTAAGGAATTTTTCTGTTTCATCTGGTAGTGAGGCATTTGCAAATCTATTTAGTAGTATTTTGCCGGATGAAATACCACTCTGCTATCTTGAAGGTTATACGGATATGTTGGAGGAAGCGAAAAGGAATAAACCGCAGAATATTAGAGTATTGGCTTCCGTATATGGCTGGAAGAGCGATGAAATGTTTAAGTTTACAGCTGCTAACGCTATGGAAAGTGGGTGTAGATTGATAGGATCACAACATGGTGGTGCTGTTAGTGGTATTGCTGTACAAACACCTATGGAAAAGCATATTGTCAGTGTCGTAGATGAATTTTGCACATTTGGGCAATGGGCAGAGAAAGCAGATATCTATCCAAATGCAGTGTCATGCCCAAGCCCAGATATGCAGAAGTTATTAGATATAGAAACCTCAGGATATAAACAGAGTCGCCAGGTACTCTATGTAGGTACGACTGTCCCACGTTTTTTTATTCACTTTAAGCACGGACCACTGAGTAGTCAATACTTAGAATATCAGGATTGGCAGTCAAGGTTTATTCGATCATTATCAGATGATATCAGAGTGGAAATGTTACTCAGACTAACTGATACTGATTGGAATAGTAGGGAAGTTCTGTCTGAACATTTCCGTGATTTGCAATTTGATGACTTCTCCACTCCCTTTATAAAGCAAGTATTACAAAGTCGTGTTGTCGTAGTTGATAATCTGAATACTACATTTACGGAAGCTCTGCTGCTAAACAGGCCGACACTCATTTTTTTGAATCCCGCATATTACAGAATTCATAAAGAAGCGGATAGATATTTAGATAAGCTAATGGATGCCGGAATTCTATTCTATGATCCTCAAGACGCGGCCGTGAAACTAATTGATATTTTTAAGGACCCTGAAGCATGGTGGAACGAGACAGCTGTGCAAAATTCCAGGATAGGTTTTTTGCAACACTATATCTTACGTAAGGAATCGTGGTTGTCAGCATGGAAAAAAGTACTTGATACTAACCTGTCTGCACCAAAATGAATATCTTATATCTGAGCAAGGATAAATAGTGTTGTGCAGAATAGAAATGTATTTATAGAACGATACTCCATGTGCCAGGCAGTAATACTATTGCCTTTGTTAAGGAGTGCGAAACGCATTGTTTTCCATAGAACGTCGAGTGATGAGGCTACTAGGAATAGCATATTTGCAAAACTGGTAGAGAATTTAATAGGTTGCGGAAACAGGCGTGAGGTTATCCAGCAGACGCCAATGGAGAAGATCCTCTCCCATGAGTGGCAGGCCAACAAAAAAGCCGCATTGCAGATTTCTGCTCAAAAAGAGATAGTTTATAGCTCATTTGCCTGCAAAGTTGCCTTAAATATTATTGATGATGAGCAAGTTGTTAAGTACTTCCAGGGAGAGCTTACGAGGATTGTATCACGGCATCTGCAATATAAAGCTCAGTGTGAAGATTTGTGTAAAGAGGATGAACCTTGGTTGTTCATAGAAGAAGAAGCGGATGCTAGCAATGCTGTAGGCTTTTTTAGCAAGATTCGTATGGCGGTAATGAAGTTTTGCAGTTTAGTTGCTAGTTTGTTACGTATGCTTTGGGTGATAGGGGTAAGTTTGTTTGTCCCTGTTGGGTATGTAGTGTTGAGAGTCCCTAGAGGCTTTTTACGAAAGAAAAAATTGCAACATTATGATGTCGCTATGCCTGTAATGTGGGGGTTTCATGATGAAGGTGGGAGTGTGCATGGTGGTGTACGTAAAAGGCAAGATGATACCTATCTGTATGGGGATAGAATAAAGCCAGGTAGGGTTGTACACATCTTTGGTAAGTGGTCGTTCACTCCTGAAAAGAAGCAGTCGTATAAAGAATATATGGATAGGCACGGTTTGGCATATGCAGATAATAAACAGTTCCGTCTTACTGGTAGTTTTATACAGTTAGCATGGCGTACCGAATGGAATTTGATCAAAGCTGTGCTTTCTAATTTGCTGCGGATTAAGATCGATAGAATGCAACTTGTGTTGGTTCAGATGTTGCCAAAATTACTTTATTATTATCTTGAAAAGCATCTGGAGATTGAGAATGTACGCTACAGTGTTGAGCTGGTCAGGGATGATTACAATGCTGGTCATGTGATAAATACATTGTTATGCAGGAAGTACAAAAGGCAAACCATTGGCATACAGCATACAGCATCACCATATGATGCCCCGCAACTGGCGTTTGTTGAATTCGATCGCTACTCATTATATGGCAATTTGTATGAAAAGTTGTTTTCTCCTTTTTGGAATGAACAACAGGTAGTGCCAACAGGGAGGGAAGGTCTTGATTGGGTGATTGAGATCTATAAAGATCATTCCCATATCTCTGATTTAAAAGAGCGTATGAGAAAACTATATCAGGAAAGGAAGTATACGGTTGTTATCTTGTTTCCTGGTGTTGCTGAGCGCTGCCTGGTAAATCGTTGGAAAGAGATGTACAGGGGGCTCGAGTTAGTGATGAATACAGATGCCGATGTGAATGTTTTTCTGCGGTTTAGACAGTTGGCGCACCTGGAGTATGAGTATACACAATGCTTCAAAGAACTGGCTGAGAAAGATGAGCGTTTTATACTGGATCACGATAATTTTCTAACCCAGGACCTGATGGCAATAAGTGATCTTATTATTACACCTAATGCATCGCTTGGGATTAATGAAGCATCTGCTGTTGATAAGAAGGTGCTTACTTTTGATTATACAAATACTGCTACATTGTATTTTGATGGATTTGGAGATGACTTTGTTATGACTACTGCTGAACAAGTTCAGAATGCATTCATTGGACTTGAAAATGATTTTAGTGGTTTTCATTGTGACTGGGATGGTATGAAAATGTCTCTGAATTATCACACTGATGGAAGAAACTGTGAACGTTTACATGATGCAGTCTATGAAATGATTGAGTGTGCGAACACGGATCTTTCTTTAGAAAAAGTGGCAAGTGAGAGGTGTGTATGAAATGTAATGAGTCAACAAAGCCGTTATATGAGGATATAAAGTATTGTGTGCGGTGCTGCATCCCTGAGACATCAGAAGGGACCGTTTTTGATGAAATGGGAATTTGCCGCGCATGTAGAAGCTCAGAGCATAAAATGCACATTAACTGGGTGGAACGAGAGAAACGGCTTCGTGAGATACTTGAGCACTATAAAAGCATCAGTGGAGACAACTTTGATTGTATTGTTCCCATCAGTGGCGGGAAGGATAGTGTATTTCAACTGCATGTGCTGACCAAGGTATATAAGATGAATCCCCTGGCAGTCACATTCAGTCATAATTGGTTTTCAGAGACCGGCTGGGCAAACCTGTGGAATATGATTGAGAAAATGGATGTGGCTCACATGATGTTTACTCCGAGTAGATCGGTTGTTAATAAGCTGGCAAAAAAATCGTTATATACCATTGGTGATGCATGCTGGCACTGCCATGCTGGGGTTGGTGCGTGGCCATTAAAAGCTGCCATTATGATGAAGATACCGCTGATGGTTTGGGGTGAGTCGATTTGTGAAGCTGGGAATAAGGCGTCTTATGCCGATAATGATTGGCAGCCAGTCAAGTTTGATGAGGAGTATTATCTGAAGGTGTCTTCTAAGGTAAGGCCAGAGAAGATGGTAGATGAGAATATATCAATGAAGGACCTTTATCCATTTAAGTTGCCTGATAAAGATGAAGTGACCGAGGCAAAAATTGAAGGCATACATTTGGGTGACTACATGTTTTGGGATGGTGAAAGACAGGTCGAATTCATAAAGAAAGAGTATGGTTGGCAAGAGGATGATGTAGATGGTACTTACAAAAGATATAAGAGTGTCGAGTGCCGTATGCCTGGGGTGCATGATTATGCCAAATTTGTAAAGAGAGGTTTTGGCCGCACGACTGACCATGTTTGCCAGGATATTCGAGCTGGGTTGCTCACTCGGGAGGAAGGATTCCAGCTGATACGCGAGATAGAACCCAAACGTCCGGAAGCACTTGATTTCTACCTTGAGATTACCGGCCTTAGCGAGGAAGAGTTTTATCGGGTATTGAAGGAGCAGCGCACTGGCGCAGCTAAAAATATCGAGTAGTAAATAACCGTTATGATGCGGGTTTTCTAGTATCTAACTACCTTAATAAATACTATTTCAGACCTAGTGATCAGTTTACGCTGTAATATGCATGTATTACTCGGGAAGTGTTCGAGTTTTAGCTTAGGCGTAACTCACTTGTAACACCAAGTCATAGATTGGAAACAGAAAAGATGAATCGGAAAGTTTTGACTGCCGTAGAAGCCAGGCAGCTGATGTCCAGTAACAAAATGTCAGTTGCTGAATATGCACAGTTATGCCTCGATAGAATACGAGAAATTGAACCCCACGTACATGCATGGAAATATCTAAACGAAGATCTGTTTATGCAACAGGCTAACAGACTTCAAGCAGAACTAGAGAGTGGAAAGGCAAGCGGTGAGTTGCATGGAATACCGGTGGGTATTAAGGATATCTTCAATACTGCAGATATGCCGACTTGCATGGGTAGCCCAATTTGGGAAGGGTTTACCCCAGGTAATGATGCACGTGTCGTAGCATCCTTGCGTGATGAAGGGAGTATCATTGCGGGGAAGACAGTAACAGCAGAGTTTGCAGTAAATCATGCCGGACCTACACGTAATCCTCGCGATGCTGAACGGATAACAGGAACTTCATCCAGTGGTTCGGCTGTGGCAGTTGCAACCGGAATGGTTCCTTTGGCGTTGGGTACACAGACTGCAGGTTCCACCATACGTCCAGCAAGCTATTGTGGAATATATGGATTTAAACCTTCATTCGGAATCATACCAAGAACAGGGATTCTTAAGACACTAGATACGCTGGATCACGTGAGTTTCTTTTCACGTTCGCCAGAAGATCTAAGGTTGATGTTGGATGCGATTCGCGTTAAGGGTAAAAATCATCCGTTTATTAAGAAATATATGGATGATGATCAGAAAGATAAAAAGGATAAATGGAAAATAGCTTTTGTGCATACGCCCGTATGGGAGCATGCAGAAGAGTACACAAAACAGGCTATGGTGGAATTTGCAGAAAAAATTTCCACGTTAGGCAATGTGGAACTGGATATAGTGGAACTGCCTGAGATATTTTCGACTGTGCATGATGTTCACGCAAGAATATATGAAAAGGCCCTCTCCTACTATTTTCAGGAAGAGTATAAGGAGCATGGGGAGCGGGTAAGTAAGCTGTTTCGTGACATGGTTGAACGTGGAATGCAGGTGTCAAATGAGAAATACCTGGAAGGGTTACAACAGCAAACGATTATTACCGAAGAACTGGACGCCTTTTTTGATAATTATGATATTGTGCTGTCTCATTCAACGGCTGGTGAGGCGCCTTTGGTCATTAGTAATAATGAGCCCCCTGATCCATGCTTGATCTGGACCTTCAGTCATACGCCATCGGTCAATCTGCCGATCTTTACCGGACCTAATGGCATGCCGTTTGGTGCGCAATTGGTATCCCGCAGGTACCATGATTTTTACTTGCTGGATTTTATGGATTATCTTGAACAGGAAGGTGTGCTGGATGTCGACCACAGTCAGCGAAAGGAAATGTTGTCCAGAGCTGTTGTCTGATTTTATTACTATCTGCCATGACAGCCATAATTAACAACAACTTGTTATACCTCCGTAAGTTCTCTGAGTCTGATATTCCAATGTGGGCCTCCTGGTTTAACAATCCAGAGATAACGCACTTTATGAACAAGGGAGAGACAGAGACTACCGTTGAGATGCAAAGAAAGCATATGGAAGCCATGGAAGCATCAGAAAATGATGTTCAGCTGGCGGTAGTGGAAAAGCAGAGCGATATGCTTGTTGGCTCAGTAGGCCTCCACAAGATTAGTCAAAGACACCAAACTGCAGACCTAAGCATTTTGATAGGTGAGCCACAGGCTTGGGGGAAGGGCTATGGAACGGCTGCTATAGCGCTTATGGTTACTTATGGTTTCCTTGAACTTGGGTTGCACAAGATAACTGGCGGCATGTGGTCGGGTAATGCTGCATCAGAGAAATGCTTTATCAATAATGGTTTTAAACACGAAGGCACTAAACGCCAGCAGTTCTTCTGTGAGGGAGAGTATTTAGATGAATTGTGTTATGGGCTGCTACGCTCAGAATGGAGCGGCCAAAATAACTAAAGAGTGGCATGCTCTTATGACAAGCTAAGTGAATATAGATATGGGAATTTACTAATGACAATAACGGCTATGCTGATTGCTCGTCTCAGCTCTACACGGTTGCCTGCAAAAAATATCAAGCAGATTCTGGGGCGTCCCATGATTGAGTTGCTTGCCGAGCGGGTTTCGCAGGCGTCGAGTATCGATCAAGTGATGATAACAACGAGTGATCAGCCAAGTGATGATCCCCTTGAGGAACTTGCCGAACGGATTGGTATAGGCTGTTATAGAGGTTCACTTGACAATGTCATGGAGCGTATTTCAGGTGCTGCAACTGCTACTGATTGTGATCATGTAGTAGAGATCCTAGGAGATAATCCTTTTGTGCATTCAGAACTTATTGATGATGTAGTTGGACTACATCTGCAAGGAGACTATGACTATGTGGCAAATATTACCAACGAATACGAACAGGCAGACAGTAAGCTGAAACGCTTCTCTCTTGGTATCAGGGTACAGGCTTACAAAAGGAAGCTGGCAGAAGCCTACGTGGATTACCCGGATACTGATAATTACTCTGCATACATGTTCAATAATCCGGATGTGTATAAAGTTGGCTATCTTGAGGCAGCAGGTAAATGGTCATTTGCCAATCGCCCTGATCTGAACTTTGCGGTTAATTACAAGAAGAATTTCGAATTTGCCAATAGGGTCTTTGTGGAAAATTATGCTAACGATAAGAATTTTACCCTTGAGTCAATCTATCAGCAGTTGGATAAACAAGCAGACCTGCTTGAACTACTTGGTCCAGAATAACTATGTGCACGGAAATAGCTGCGAGCAGAATTTCTAACAAATTATCCTAAATAGATATTATGAGTGATAAACCAGCAATATTGGGTGGTGCCCCAGTCCGTAATAAACCTTATCCAGAACATTCAACAATGATTGGGGTTGAAGAGGAGCAAGCTGTTATTGAGGTGCTGCGCGGTGAACACCTTTCTGGATTTTCAGCCAGACCGGGTGATCGTTTTTTGGGTGGGGTTAAAGTTCGTGAAATGGAACAGAGCTTCGCTGCATATTTTGATACCAGGTTCGCAGTATCCTTCAATTCAGCCACATCTGGTCTGCATGCGGCTGTGGCTGCGGCAGGTGTTGGGCCTGGTGATGAAGTAATTACCTCACCGTACACCATGTCGGCGACAGCATCTGCAATTGCGATGACTAACGGGATACCAGTTTTTGCAGATATTGAAGAGCGAACATTTGGGTTGGATCCGACTTCAGTTAGACAGCGCCTGACTAAACATACGAAGGCCATACTGACGGTTAATATTTTTGGCCACCCCAGTCAACTGGATGAACTGAAGGCCATCGCGGATGAACATGGCTTGATGCTGATCGAAGATAATGCCCAGTCTCCCGGGATGCGTTTTCATGGTGAATACTGCGGGACCGTTGGTAGCATGGGGGTGCTGAGTCTGAACTACCATAAGGGTATACAAACAGGCGAGGGCGGAGTGGTCCTTACTGATGATGAGGATCTGGCAGAACGGCTACAGCTCATTAGAAATCACGGTGAAGTGGTAGTTGGTAAAATCGATTATCCGGCTATCGAGAACACGCTCGGATGGAATTACCGTTTGACTGAGATTCAAGCTGCAATTGGAACAGAGCAGATAAAGAAACTCGATAAGCTAAATGGTTTACGCTCCAACTTGGCTGCCGTACTAACTAAGAAGCTTGAGAAGTTTGATTTCCTGCGCACACCAATTGTCGAACAGGATTGCACGCATGGGTATTACCTGTACCCACTAAAGTTTGATCAGACAGCTGCTGGTATAAATCGTGATACCTTTGTCAGAGCAATGCAGGCCGAGGGGGTTTCTCTAGGGGCAGGGTATGTAAAGCCAATTTATCTTGAGCCGATGTATCAGCGCCAGATAGCCTATGGAAAGATGCACTGTCCTTTCAAATGCCCCTTGTATACAGGTGACGTTTCATATGAACAAGGATTGTGCCCTACTGCTGAACGGATGCACTTCAGTGATCTGATGACTACAGATATTTGTAAGTATCCAAATACCGAGACCGAAGTCGAAGAGTTTGTTGTTGCGGTCGAGAAGATTGCTGATCACATCAGTGAGCTCCAGAATATTTAATAGTTTCCTGTCCTGGTGGAAAGTAAATTCTGTTTCCTTGTGTTGTATGAAACCATGAAATATCACAGGTGATACATCAGCAATAAAATGAAAAAGAAGTTGCTGGTATATACCCAAGATAAAGGAGGTACGCGTTACCTCTTGCCTTTAATACAATCGATGGAACAGGATTTATCTTCATTTGAAACGCTCTATGTAAACCATGAGCATTCCTACGATCTATTACCTGGTGCAGTACGGGATAAGAGGATTATTCCTGTTGTTTCCAGTGAAAAGCCAATAACTGAGTGGGAACAACTTCTTGTGCAACAAGAAGTAGATGCCGTGCTTTGTACCCTTAGCTCAACCAAGCTGGATCTAAGTAATGCCAATCTAATCGTAGCGGCTAGAGCACAACAGATACCGACACTAGGTTTTCTTGATCACTGGAAAGGTTATGATCGTTTTCTCAACCCTGTGGGTAAACCTGAATATAGTCCAGATTGGCTGGGTGTTATTGATGATTACTGCGCGCAAAATGTGCGTCAACATGAAATTCCCGTCAAGAAAATGGGAGTGGTCGGGCATCCATGGCTGGAAAGTATGGCGGCCAACTCAAGAAAACCTGCTGCTATCAATAGTGAATGCGTAAGAATAGTCATCATATCGCAACCGGATACAACAGATGGCAGTTTTAGGAGTATTTTCTGTAGGATGTCAGAGGGTGAATCCCTGGTTGAAAAGATAGCCCGAATAGTATCCGAACATAATTCAGAATACTCAATTAGTTATCGACCACATCCAAAGGAAGTGAGCTCATGCCAGGTGCCTGAAGTTTTAGGTATTGATAACAGTTCAACTGAAGAACTGCTGACCAAATATGATGTGTATATGGGATTAGATTCGATGCTCCTTTTCGAGGCTAATCTCGCAGGTCGGCCCTGCATTATGTTGCGGCTGCCAGAATTTGAAGATGTATCTGATACGGCAATACCCTATATGTATGCAAAAGAGATAGTTGATATGGATGAGCTTATTTATCAGATTGGTGATGTATTATCGGGTGATGGAGTAGCGCCAGCCTTTGATGCCAGTGGCTCGTTGCTTAAGTGTGAGATGTTCCTGAAAGACTTCCTTGATTCAATGAGGATTTGCGATGCCTAAGATTAGTGTTTACATGCCTAATCACAATTATGCTGATTACATTGATCAGGCAATAGATAGCGTTATTCGACAAACAATCGATGACTGGGAGTTGATTGTTATTGATGATGGCTCTACTGATGGTTCATTAGAGAGACTATCCAAGTACAGGAATGATGATCGTATTACAATCATTGAGCAGGAAAACAAAGGGCTCAATGTAACTAACAATGTTGCCATACGCTTATCCCGAGGAAAGTATATTGTCCGTGTAGATGCCGATGACTATATCGATGAGAACTTTCTACTGGTCCTTTCAAATACACTGGAAACGAACCCCGATATAGGTCTTGTCTTCCCTGATTATTACCATGTCGATAAAACAGGGGCAATCATAGAAACCATAAGAAGAAAAAAAATCGGAGAAGAGGCGCAGTTGCTGGATTTGCCGGCGCATGGTGCCTGCACAATGTTTCGAAAGGACGTTCTGCTTGAGGTTGGTTCCTATGACGAGGCATTCAGCTGCCAGGATGGCTACGATATCTGGATTAAATTTATCGAGAAGTACAAGCCATATAATGTAAATATTCCATTATTTTACTACCGCCAGCACGGTAATAATCTGACAGGAAATACGCATAGGATTCTTGATACTAGGCGAGAAATAAAGCGCAAGCATATAGAAAAAAGCGGCGGCCTGAAGTCGAATATACTTGGCTTGATACCAGTTTATAATGCCAGCATTTACCATCAAAACCGGCCTTTTACCGAGCTTCATGGCAAACCGCTGTTGTGGTACACCCTGCATGAGGCATGTAAAGCACAAAGCCTGACTAGGATTGCTGTTACATCAGAGGATGATAGCGTATTGGAATATGTGAAAGAGAATTTTCCGCAGGTTGATGTGGTAAAGCGTGAAGGTGCGTATGCAAAATATGATATACGCGCTGAGGACCTGATGAGTCATGCTCTTTCTGCACTTAAGAATGAACACTCTTATGAATCAGACGCAGTTTGCCTTTTATATATCAGTACGCCGCTGAGACAGGCAAAGCATATTGATCATGCAGCAGACACGATGAAAATATTTGATACAGATTCAGTGATTTCTGTGCAGGAAGAATTAGCCCATTGTTACCACCATGACAAACATGGATTGATACCTATTAATATTGTAGATGGCAATAAGCCCCGATTAGAGAGGCAGGCCATTTATAAAGAGAACAGTGCTGTACTTCTGTGTCGCACGAAAAATCTTCAGGCAGGTAATATGCTGGGTAAAGTGGTGGGGCATATCAGTATGCTGCCAGAAGAGAGTGTCAAAATAAATTCCGATTTTGAGTTCTGGCTGGCTGAGAAAGTTATCAGCAACAGGACTGATAGAGAAAGCAAAAACTGAAACAGTTATGCTAAGAACAGCTATTATCGGATGCGGTAAAATTGCCGGTGGATATGATTTGGATATGTCTGCTGAGTGGGTTATGACTCATGCCAGCGCTTACCGCCATTGTAAGGATACACAGCTTGTGGCGATTGCAGATAGTTCTTTGGAAGCATTAAATAGCTTTGGTGAAAAATGGTCTGTTGAAAGCAGGTACCAAGATTATAGAGAGATGTTGTCTAAGGAAAGGTTGGACATAGTAAGCATATGTTTGCCAACAGAAATGCATCGAGAGGTATTTGAGGTGGCTTGCCAACATCAGGTGGCTGCAATCTTCATGGAGAAGCCACTGGCTTATACAAGTGATGATATCAATGCAATGCTTCATGCAGCATCTGAAAAGATAGTTACGGTAAACTATTTCAGAAGATGGAATTCTACCCTGCAAGATATAGTGAGCAGGTTGCATAACGGAGAGTTCGGGGTATTACGAGCTGCAGCAATATACTATCAGAAGGGGATACTGAATAATGGCTCGCATGCCATTGACATGATGAGATGGTTTTTTGGGGACCCTGTTGATACTGCATTTAGCGGTGTGGCATTCGATGACCCAAAGGATCCTGGGCTTGACTTTGTCCTGACATTTGAGAATGGTGCAAAGGCAGTTTTCACAAATATCACTGGATGTGATTATCATCTGTTCGAGGTTGATCTTGTACTGGATAAATCAAGAATCAGTATCAAGCAGAGAGGACAGCATATCCAGGAATATACAGTAATCCCTGAGCCTTATTATAAAACCTTCAATATTGTTACTGAATCTGGGCCATTAACGGAGAGTGCGTGGAAGTACTGCATGAAAGGGGCGGTAGATGAGCTGGCTACGGCTATCATGGATGATGAAAAGGTAAGCTGCAATATGATGGATGGATTTAGGGCCAATGAAATTTGTTTGGATATTATTGATGAATACAGGCGGAGTTGATGGCAGATGAGCGTACAAGAGAAGTTCAAAGATCAAATAAATGAAATGCAGAAAGAGCAACAGCGATGCATAGATATTGCAGGTCGTAAAGTTGGTGATGGTTTTCCGGTTTTTGTTATTGCAGAGGCTGGAAATAATCACATGTGCGATATGGGTCTGGCAAAGGAGATGGTAGATAAGGCATGTGAAGCAGGTGCGGATGCTATTAAATTCCAGACATACAAGGCGGCTAAATTGGTACGCAAGGAGGCAACCTCATACTGGGAAGGAAAAGAGATCTCGCAACTGGAATACTATTCCAGGCTGGATAAGTTTGGTGCTGATGAGTATCGGGAATTATTCCAATATGCACACGAGAAGGGAATCATTCCTTTTTCTACTCCGTTTGATATGGACAGTGCATCTATGCTGGATGAATTGGGCGCACCGTTGTTCAAAATGGCCTCATGTGATCTGCCTGACTTACGCCTGATTAAACATGTGGCAGGATTTGGGAAGCCTGTTATTTTGTCGCTTGGTGGATCTACTCTGGAAGAAATTGACAGGACAATCGAGGCGTTTTATGAAACTGGTAATATGCAACTGATCCTTTTGGCCTGTACCCTCAGTTATCCGACAAAAAATGAGGATGCCAATCTACTGCGCATTCGGTCATTACAGGAAAAATATCCTTGGATGATTATTGGCCTGTCAGACCACACTGAGCCGGATAACCATATGGTTATTCCATCGCTTGCAGTTGCCTTAGGGGCTAAAGTTATAGAGAAGCATTATACCTTGGACCGGAGCATGACAGGCTCTGGACACTTCTTTTCTGTTAACCCTGTGGACCTTAAATACATGATTGAGAATATTCGCCTGGCCGAATGTGTCCTGGGGAGTGCTGATCTTGGTGTTCTAGATGCAGAGAAGGCTGCCAGGGAGAATGCGCGTCGTAGTATTGTTGCTGAGGTTGCCATTACTGCGGGCACCATAATTACTGAAGACATGCTTGGTATGAAGCGCCCAGCCGATGGATTGCCGGGATTCATGATGGACCAGGTTGTTGGTAAATGTGCCAAACAGGATATTTCAGCCGATCAAGCCCTCACTATGGAAATGCTGCAGGCACCATAATAGAGTTTGAGCATGCTTTTGTTATTTTGTAGTGACCTTGTAAATGCCTGACAGGGTATTAATCACTTCCAGATAAGGCCAAATGGCTCCATATTTGTACATGACCTTCCATTGTTAGGAAAAAGTATGAGCAGTAAAGAATCTGTTTCAAAGCCAACACTTGTCGCTAGCCCTGAAATGAAATATCGACGGGTTATGCTGACAACTGCAAGACGGCCTGACCCAGGTACCACATGCCTGCATTATGGTGATTTGCGCCCGCCGCTGGGGCTGGGTTATATCGCCGCCATGCTTGAACAGCATGGAGTTGAGGTCAGGATAGTCGACAACTATCTGGCAGTTCGTGACATAGCAGAGGAGATTGATGATTTCAGTCCGGATATCATCGGCATGTATATGCATACGCCGGGGTATTACGTGGCATTGGATCTTATTGACGAGATAAGGATGTATACCAATGTGCCGTTAATTGTTGGTGGTCCACACGCATCGCTTATGCCAGAGACAATACCGGATACTGTTGATCATATTGTCCAGGGCGAGGGCGAATATGTAATGCTAGACATATGCAAAGGTGTTGAGTTTCCCCGGATTATTCAGAATGCTGTTTCAGGGCGTATTAAAACTCTAGATGTATTGCCTTTCCCTGATTACAAGCATTACTGGGGGCAGGGCTATAACTGGAACTTTGATATGTATGGAGTAGATAGTTATCCAGTATTCACTATGCATACCAGTCGCTCCTGTCCATATAAATGTACATTCTGTGGTGTGGCAGCTATTTGGACAAGACAGTACACACAGTTCTCCGCGGAGCGAATCGTTAGTGAGATAGATAAGCTGGTAGAAAAGTATGGATGCCAGGGTATTTATTTTCGTGAAGATATGTTTACCGTAAATCGTAAGCATCTGGCAAAAGTATGCGATTTGCTGATAGAGCGTGATTACGATATCCAATGGGCGGCTGAGGCACGAGCTGACATTACAGATCATGCATTAATAGAGAAAATGTATGAATCCGGCTGTCGTGGTTTGTTTCTAGGGCTTGAAAGTGGTTCTGATGTCAGTCTGGAGCGAAAGAAGAAGGATCTTGATACAGAGACCATGAAGAACTTTTTTGAGGGTGCGAATAAAGTTGGTTTGCCGACATATGCAACTTTCTGCATGGGAACACCAGGTGAGACAGATGAGGAAATTGAACAGGCTGAAGAGTTTATTGCAGAGGTGCAGCCTACAGTTGTCGACCGTTTTGCCTACTTGGGATTGCCAAAAAGTGAAGATTATGAAACGTTGCTGAAAACTGGTGATTATTATCATATCGATTCTGGTGGAATAATATACACCGAGAGACACTTTGAACTGGCAAGTAAACTATACGACCCGGATGACCATCGCATATTTTTCTTGCAACAGCAGCGCAAATTTCTCGAGGAGAATCGTGGCAAGCTGACAAAAAAGGAACTTGCTGAACATAGATTTGAGCCTATGGATTTGACTAAGCATAAAATAGTGTCCTCTACGCAAAATGAATTTGCTGCTGCATTTGATTTGAACCGTGGAGCAACAACCCCCGGTGATTTCAAAGATAGTTGAGATGGTAAAACACACTCCAATGGAAAGTAGTCGGTCAAAATTGAAGGATATACTTGGGTCACAATCGTTTTTAACGAGGCCATTGTTTATATTTGGAGCTGGTCGCTCAGGAACAACACTTTTACACAGCTTGATGGACGATCATCCAGAAATCGCTGTATGGCCTTTTGAGTTTAGCTATTATGTTGAATTTGAAAGGCTAAGGAAGCAAAGTGGATATACAAAAGATGACAAGATTCCACTGAAGATACTTAACGAATATTTCCTGAATAGAGAGGATATTAAATCCTTTGGTGGTAGTCTGAACTATAGCCTTGATGTTTGGATGGAGTTGCATAAGGTTGATCGGGAGATATTTAGTGCATTTATGAAGTCATTGCCTGGTGATGAAATAATCACTCGAAAAGAGTATCTTCAACTACTTGTCTTGGCATACTACAAGGCTTTCTGCCCAGAAAGGCAGGTGAAGTTTTTTTTAGTTGAGGTGCATGATATTAGGGACGAGATTATCGAAGATTTTCCAGAAGCTTCCTATCTTTGGTCATACAGAGATCCTATTGATAACTACATTGCTATAAAGAAGGATTGTTTTACGTCCTTTGATAATAAGTTTTTTTTGTATTTTCCAAAGATCTATCTTTCTGGATATCGGTATGGGTTACTCGAAGCGGCTTTACGTCCTGTACTTTATACAAGGAAGTGGGTTGATGACCATCGGCATAGAATAAAGCTGTTAACTGTCGATTTAAAAAAATTGCAAAGTGAACCAAGAGCTACTATGGAGAAGGTCGCGGCATTTTGTGGGCTGCAGTTTTCAGAGTCGTTATTAATGGCAAGTTTCGCAGGCATAAAGTTCGATTCTAATCTGTCAAGTAGAGTGAGGAGCAAAGGTAAAATACTCAAGACACCAATGTACCGTGTTCAGGATCATTTAACGCCGTATGAGCATGATTATGTTCTAGGTAAGATTTATGGTAGGTCAGGTCAAAGGTTAACGGGGTTAGCAAAATTTAAGGGTTTTTTTAGGCTGTTAAAAAATGAATTCCCAGGAAAAACACTAACGACTGGGAAGCGTGATCTTCCATATTTTGTCAGAGTTATCATGACTGTTATTGCTTTTAATGTGGTGTATTTAATAAACCGGTGGTTTTTCCTTTTCTATAAATTGGATCGTGATGAGCCTTGCTAAGAGTAGCGTACTAATAATGATTAATGTGAATTCATTCAGGTATCAAAGCATAGAAAAGAAAGTATGGGTCTGTCTTCGGGAAAGTTATAAATAGTATGAACCTATCTGCATTACGAGATCATCTGGCAATATATATTCCATATGTATCAGAATATCGCTTGATGATCTTTTCCAATATTCTTGTTGTGTTAATAGCTGCGCTCTTCGAAGGTGTGGGTGTTGGTTTATTAGTCCCAGTTATTCAAAGCATTCAGGACGAATCTGCGGGAGGCATAATGGTCGAATATGCTAGATCGCTATATCAGTGGTTTGGTATTGAATACAATTTTATTAATTTAATCGTTGTCTTTGCTGTGGTTATTCTTTGTAAGTATATGCTCGTTATTTTGCAGCAGCATATGTCGAGAGTACTTAGTGCAACTGTTACACGCGATCTACGAAAAAAGAGCATGGGAAATCTACTTGATGTGTCGCTGTCTTATTTTCATAAGCGCAAAATGGGGGAAATCGTTTCAACATTATTTACATCAACTGCGAATTCAGGATCAATACTAGAGTATTTTATCCTGCTTGTGCGAGGGGTTGTGTTTGCATTGACCTATCTTTTACTAGCGGTGTGGATGTCTTATCAATTGACCGCATATATTCTCGTGTCTGTCGCTGTTTCATATATGATTATCTGGCCGCGATTCAAACGCAGCAAGAAATACGGCCAGATAGAGAAAAAACTCACAGACAATATCTATACAAATATTCAGGATAGAATTGGTGGCATTAAGATTATCAAGGTTTTTAATGCGGAAAAAGATGTTTACAAAGAGCTATCAGATCTAGTGGGAGAATACAGGACAGTTGCTATTCGCATTATGGACAATAAATTATTCTCTTATGCTTTTTTTGAGCCATTCCTGTTCATTTTGTTAGTTATAGCATTGATACTGTCCGTACAGGTTCTTGAATTACCCTTGGCAGTTCTGCTTGTATCGATCCTTGTATTTATGCAGATTATTCCTCACTTCAAGGCAATTAATAATAATGTGTTAGTAATAAATGAGCTCATCCCGCATTTTAGCAAAGTGTATGAGTTTATTCGCCGTGATAATAAACAGTATCTTTCTGATGGTAACGAAGAAATTAGTGCCATAAATCATTCCATCAACTATAACAACGTCAGTTTTAATTATGAATCCAATGGCGTGCCTGTATTGGATAATATCAATCTTACAATTCCAGCAAATACGACCATGGCATTTGTGGGGGAGTCTGGCGGCGGTAAATCTACACTCATAGATCTGCTGATACGTCATTATGACCCTGTTCAGGGCCAGATCGAAATTGATGGTTGTAACCTGAAGAATTACAGTAATAGTAGCTGGAAGAGCATGCTGGCGCTGGTGGATCAGGATTGTTACTTATTTCATGACACCGTATATAACAATATTCTATACGGTAAACCAGATGCTGAACCAGAAGATGTATACACAGCGTCAAAGATGGTGCATGCGCATGCATTTATTACGCAGATGGAGCATGGGTATGAAACTGTCATAGGTCATAGGGGGATGCGGCTGTCAGGTGGACAGAGACAACGCATTGCTTTGGCAAGAGCTATTGTTCGTAAGCCAAGTATTCTGATCCTTGATGAAGCAACTAGTGCGCTTGATAGTGAATCGGAACAGATAATCCAGGAATCTCTGCAGGAATTGCACCACAAGGTGACGTTAATTGTAATTGCCCATAGGATTTCAACTATAAAAGAGGCAGACTGCATTGCATTTGTTGAACAGGGTAAGATTGTTGAACAAGGTACGCATGATGAACTTATTAGACTACAAGGAAGATATAGCGATTATATCAGTCTCCAGATGGTTGGTTTATAATGGTTGTCAACAGCGGATAAATTAAATGGCTGATAAGTTGTACCAAAAACAGAACAGTTTTATTGACATCCTCACAGAAGATGATGTTTATGATGATGTTATTACGCGAATAAGGTCCTTAAGTGGAAGACTATTAGAATTATCTATCACTGGAAGAGAACGTGAATTACTTACAAAGGCCTGTACAGATGTATTAGATGATGATGTTGATTCTTCCCCTGGTGTATTTAGATTATTTAAAAATGTTATTGAGGAGATCAACAGGTTGTCTGATGAAGATCTGCCGAGATACTTATTGTATCGTTATCGCTATGACGTTTATCCACAGCAATATATAGTTGCAGATTTTCCACCATGCGTGCAAATTGAGCCTACTTCAATATGTAACTATCGTTGTGTATTTTGTTATCAAACAGATCAGACATTTAATAAGAATTCGCAAGGCCACATGGGACATATGCCATTTGAATTGTTCCGGGATATTGTGGACCAGACCCAAGGGAAGACTGAGGCTGTTTCCCTGGCATCCCGTGGCGAGCCTTTATTATGCCCAGATATAGAGCAAATGCTTGAGTACATAGCCGGTAAATTTCTTGGACTCAAAATTAATACCAATGCATGGCTGCTTGATGAGAAAATGGCGCATGTTCTGTTGCAGGCTAATATTAATACTATTGTCTTTTCTGCCGATGCGACCGAAGAGTCCCTCTACCGAAAATTACGTGTGGGTGGGAAATTGGATCGTGTGCTGGACAATATTAGAAAGTTCAGGGAAATCCAGTTGCAGCATTATCCAGATTCAAATGTCATAACACGCGTGTCTGGGGTCTATGTTTCGGAAGAGCAGGATCTGAAGAAGATGCAGGATTTTTGGGGGGATCTTGTCGATCAGGTGGTGTTTGTAAAATACAATCCTTGGGAAAATGCTTATGATCAGCCTGAGAATGATGTGCGGGAACCCTGTTCTGACCTTTGGCGTAGGACCTTTGTTTGGTTTGATGGTAAGGTGAATCCATGTGATGTGGATTACAAATCGATAATGGTGCTTGGTAATGTGCGGGAGCACTCGTTAGAGTCAATTTGGAAATCTGAAGGATATGCGCGTTTGCGTGAGGCGCATCTTCAGAATCAACGTTCTTCCTTATTTCCATGTAATCGTTGTTACGTAGTTTAATGGTCCAGCCGAATCTACATTTACTTGAGATAGTTCGTGACGAGGAAAATATGGCTGGTCGCGAAAACTTTGTCTGTCTTGATCGGAATGAACGCCATAGTCAGTTCCCTGATGAGATATTCAAAGCAATGCAGTCAGCGCTAACACCAGACATGCTAAATCATTATCCAGACCCTGATCCCCTGTATGACAGACTCTGTATGGCGTTGGGTTTTGAACGTGACTGGATAAAAATTACGGCAGGATCAGATGCGGCGATTCGTAAAATACTTCAAACTTTTCTTGAGCCTGGTAGTACTCTGCTAACCACTCGTCCAACTTATGCCATGTATGAAGTGTATTGCGCGATATTTCAGGCACAGGTTGAATGTCTCGATTATGATAATAGTCTTGAACTAGACTTGGACAGATTGCTAGAAAGAATATCGAAAAAACCTAAAGTTATTGCATTGGCTAATCCAAACCAGCCTACAGGCACGGTGATTGATGCGAGTGCTATGCGCGACATTGTTACTGCGGCTTATGATGTCGATGCCCTGGTGCTCATTGATGAGGCATATTATCCCTTTCATCCTGAGACCAGCCTTCCAATGGCTAAAGAATTCAGTAACGTGGTTATTACGCGTAGTTTTTCCAAGGCCGCGGGACTCGCAGGTATGCGTTTGGGATATTTTGTGGCCAATCCGGAGATTATCAGCCATGTAGAAAAGGTCAGGGGTGCCCACGAGGTCAATGAGATGGCCATTACTGTTGGGGCGTATCTTGTTGATCACCAAGAGGTCATGGAGGATTATATCAGGGAAGCAGAAGCCGGGCGTGAGATTTTACGTCAAGCAGCTGATGAACTGGGGCTTGGCTTTCCGTCATGCCCGACTAATTTCCAGTTACTGCGTATTCCAGGAGTCGATGATTCTGCACAAATCGTTGAACGCATCAAGGAACTCGGCTATCTGATCAAGGCTGGCTATCCCGGCAGCGGACTGCAAAATACCATTCGCATCACATTAGCGTCACCGGAGATCATGCAAGGTTTTGTCGGTGTGCTGAAGCAGGCACTGTCTGAGCAAGCTTAATAGATCCAGTAGAGAAACAAAATGTCGGAAAACATAATATACACGACCGATGAGATCGCGCAGTTTTATGGCAACAACCGTACCTATTGGGATGATTTCTACCCATCCGAACAGTGGATTTTTGAGCGTGCGGCAGAACAAAATGGGTCACTTGGTCATGTTCTGGATGTGGGTTGTGCTGTTGGCGGACTTGGGCGTGCATTGGCTGAGAAACGGCTAATTACCTCCTATACCGGTATCGATATAAATAAACAGGCCATTGATGCAGCAAAAAGCATCGGTGAACCAAGTAGTGTGCAGAACCACTTTATCAGCGGTGATATTGTCACAACCAATGAATTGGGTAGTGGCCTTTTCGATACAGTTATCAGCTTGGGATGCGCGGACTGGAATATTGAGACAGAGGCCATCATCAGGCGTGCATGGGATGTGCTTGCGCCGGGGGGGAATTTCATTATTTCCTTACGGCTGACGCCGGAAAAAGGGACTAACGATGCTTCACAAAGCTATCAGCATATCGTATTCGATGACAAGGCCGTGGATGATTCAGAAATTGCACCTTATGTTGTGTTTAATATCAATGATGCCATTGCCTTACTAGCAGGACAGAGGCCGGCACCAGATAACCTTATGGGATATGGTTATTGGGGGCCTCCGTCATCGACAGCGAATACACGATATGACAGGCTGGTTTTTGCTGTTTTCGCCGTTGGTAAGCCACAATTGTCAGCTTCTGAAGGCGATTCCCAGCCTCAGCTCGAGCTGAGTCTTCCATGGGATATCTGGACTTCATCTGACAAAGCATAACTATAGTTGGTCAAACCAGGCTATCCAATATTGGAAACCGCATACAAAAAACTCGTCATTGTTGCATGCGACTGCAAGCCAGCCGAAATAGGTGGAAGTACTCGTGTGTTACGGCTGGCGGGGGCAGCGAAGAGCGGCGAAGTACCACCGGAGCAGTTACTGACGTTATCCAGAGATGTTTCAGCCGCCTTTCTCAAGCGTTATCCACAATGGCTTTACCGATGGGTGCGTGAGAGTGGCGTACTCGACCTAGCAGTTTGGCCCGGCATGATAAGTTGGTGGTGGTATACGCCGATGTCGGAAAAAAGTCCCCTAAGGTCCAAGTTGTTACACCAGCTATATCAGCTGATGTTGGTTCGGGAGGTGATTGATCGGGATAGGCCGATTTCAGTGACGTGGTACGGTGACGATAAGGATATGGCTGATATTCTTGCCTGTATTTGTGAAGAGATGGTAATTGCCTTGGATATCGTCCTGATCCGTAGATCCGGTATTCCGCTGCTGACTTCGGCACTGAAACGCTTGTTGGCATTTTTTTATGATATGTCACGAATATTTGTGGCGCGGGTACTGTTTGCTAAACAGGTGCAGCGTGATGAAACTGTTAAAGCCGTTCTGTTTTCCAGATTTCCTGTGTTGTGGGAGGAACAATTAGCTGGTTGGCATGAGCGGATGTTTGGTCAATGGCCGGATAAACTGAGTGCTCAGCAGGTTGGATACTCATTTGCTGTAACCTTGACGGATTCTCCTGTTCGACTTGTAAATAACTACAGAAAATATAAGAGGCTGTTTACAGAACGCCATATTATTCCTCTGGAATCTGTTGTTAGGCTAAGGGATATTATTACTGCCCACGCGATGTTTTCATTTTCGTTTCGTTATATAAATTGGCGCAGTAAGCTCCGCAGCCAACGTGTCGTTTTTGAGAAGTTGGATGTAACAGCGCTGTTATGGCGAGAGTTGGATAGTAACGCACTTGATAATGAGTTACCCAGGAATCGATGGCTCAGCCGTGCCTGGACATGCGTTGTAAGAAATTGCCCTAATGTTCGCATGGTGTTTCATCCATTCGAGTATCAACCAATGGAGCGTGCCATATGGTCAGGTGTAAAGTCAGCACTTGATATCTCTGTTATTGGTATTCAGACAGGTCTTTATACGTCATCGCATATGGGATTTGATTTTTTACCAGAGGAAATTCGATTGAACGGTGATCCTCTCAATGCCCCCATCCCGGATTTTCTGACCGCTTATGGCGAGTTGGCATATAATAAATTCAGTGCCAGAATGGGCGCTGATAGGGTATTGCTTCTTGGGGCGATACGTTATGCACAATTGGCTAACGAGCGACAGCAGTGTAACAATTGTGAAGACATCGTCGAACAGATGCGGCTTCCTACCGGCAAACGTTTTATGTTAGTCGCAACAGGTATGCAATTTAATGAGTCAGTGCCACTGATACAAGGTGCATTTACCCTGGCGGCACGCGATCCTGAGCTTCACCTTTTGTTCAAGTGCCACTATCACATGCCTCTTGAGAAAGAAATAAAACGGCTGTCAGAAAAAAATGGTATCAGCAGATATTCTGTCTTTGAAAAGGATCTTTATACATTAATGCGTATTTCATATGTTATGTTGACTGGAGGTAGTTCAACTGCTTATGAAGCGATTGCGTTGGATTGTACTCCATTGATTTATCTACCTGTGCATTTATTGTCAAGTAGCCCTGCAATTGAAACTCCAGATGCCTTTGCATTTTGGTATAGCGAAGATGAATTGATCAATGCATATGAAGGTGTTCTTAATGGAGATGAATTATGGCACAAAAGAAAACAAAATTGGCAGTGTGCACTAGAGGCACAGATGTGGCCTTTAGAGGCGACTGAGCAACGCTTGTATGAAAAGTTCGAGCCACTGCTGACCGGGGCCGGTAGCGAAAGCATGGCATAAGTAGTGATAGTTGGGGTGATGACTAAATGATTTGTGCACTAATATTGGGGCGTAAAGGAAGTGTAGGTTTTCCAGGGAAGAATATGATGAAGGTGTTGGGTAGGCCTCTTGCATGGTATCCCATGAATGCAGCATTGCGATCTGGTGTCGTAGATAAGGCTTATATGTCTACCGATGATCCAGAGTTAATGGCTCTTGCAGAAGAGACAGGCTTCGAAGTAATAGAGAGGCCTGATTACCTAGCTACTAAGGAAGCGCTGGGTGAAGATGCTTATAAGCATGGTTATGATGTGATCTGTGAGCGCACAGGAGAGACTCCCGAGCTGTTAATACTCTTATTTTGTAATGCTCCAACGGTAACAGTTGAACAGATTCGTGAAGGGATTGAGGTATTGCGGGATAATCCACACTACGATTCGGCGATAACTGTATCTCGTTATAATATGTATAGTCCATTACGTGCACGACGTGTTGATGAAGATGGATTGTTGCAACCCTTTGTCCCATTTGAGACCTTTGGAGATCCTAGGACCCTGAACTGTGATCGCGACAGTCAGGGTGATGTCTTGTTTGCAGATGTGGCATTAAGCGTCATTCGTCCGCAGAATCTGGATAATATGGACAACGGTATGCTCCCACAGAAATGGATGGGACAGAAAATATATCCACTAAAAAATGATGCCGGTCTAGATATCGATTACGTGTGGCAGACAGGTCAGATTGAGTGGTGGCTTCAGCAACAAGGATATACAGATCAATCAACTCCTTATAACAAAGATAATGAGCCATTGGCAAATGAGACGCATGGCAGACAGATCTCGCCGGCAAAATCTGATAGTGAACGACGTGTTTTGATTACGACGGTACCATTTGGAGAGCCCAATAGTGAACCATTGGATTTGCTTGAAGCGGCTGGTATTGATTATGTGATTAATCCCATCAACCGTAAATTAACTGAGGATGAGCTAGCTGGACTCATTGGTGACTTTGGTATCCTGATTGCTGGCACTGAACCCATTACCTCGAAAGTGATGGATGCTGCTCCATATCTACGGCTTATTGCACGTGTTGGGATAGGTTTGGATAATGTTGATCTTGTTGCCGCACGTGCAAGAGGGATCCATGTAGCCTATACACCAGAAGCGCCGTCACCTGCTGCTGCCGAACTGGCTATTGGGATGATGCTGTCTTTATTGCGCAATATATCTTCTACTGATCGTGCCATGCACAATGGAGTATGGCATAGGTATATGGGACGTAGACTATCAGAAATGACTATCGGTGTTATAGGTGTTGGTCGTATTGGTAAGCTTGTGATTAGCCATCTTGTAGGTGGATTTCCTGGGGTGAAGATCATCGCAAATGATATTGCACCTGATAAAAATTTTGGCCGAGCCAATAAAGTTACATGGGTTGAAAAGGAAACAATTTATAAAGAGGCTGATATCATCACATTGCACTTACCGCTTTCACCACTGACCAATCGACTGATAAGGGCAGATGAAATGAAGATGATGAAATCTGATGCTCTACTAGTTAATACCTCACGTGGAAATATGATTGATGAATATGATCTTAAAGAAGCTCTCGAGGAAAAACTGATCGGGGGGGCAGCCATTGATGTGTTTGATCATGAGCCATATTCAGGAGGTTTGAGTACGCTGGATAATTGCTTGCTTACATGCCATATGGGATCTATGACCAGGGATTGCCGCTACTGGATGGAACTTGGTGCAACTGAGGAGGTAGTACGTTTTGTAAAGCATGAGCCGCTCGAAAGGCTTGTGCCTGAGTTGGAGTATACGATTATGGAGGAGGGCCAGTGAAGATTATTGCCTTCGGTGCTTCTGGTTTTGTCGGTAGCCATGTTGCAGATGCATTAACCGCTGCAGGTCATGATGTCACTATTTTTGATGCTTCCCCTTCAAAATATCTACAAGAAAAACAGTCCTATATTGAGGGGGATATTCTAGATTACGAGGCTGTAATACAGGCGATTGATGGTCATGATGTAGTATATAATTTCGCAGGTATCAGTGATATTGATGAGGCACTCAATAAACCATCCGAAACGGTCAGAATAAATATTCAAGGTTGTATCCATCAGCTTGAAGCAGCAAAGGAGTGTGGCATAAAGCGTTTCGTCTTTGCCTCCACAATATATGTCTATTCTGAATCTGGAGGATTTTACCGAGTCAGTAAGCAGGCCTGCGAATTGTATATAGAGGAGTATCAACGACTCTATGGACTTGATTACACAATATTGCGCTATGGCACGCTATACGGTCGCCGAGCGGATGCAAGAAATAGTATATACAGGCATCTACGCCAAGCATTATTTGAGCGCAAAATTGTTGCTCAAGGAACATCTAATACTATGCGTGAATATATCCATGTCGAAGATGCAGCGCGTAGCAGTGTGGACATTCTTGATGATGAATATAGGAATCAAAATATTATTCTCACTGGACATGCCGCATACAAATCCAAGGACATGCTTGAAATGATCCGTGAGATAGTTGGTTCTGACGTGGTAATAGATTATCGAGATCCAGAAGAGGATAGAGGGCATGGCCATGGCCATTATAACCTGACGCCATATGCCTTTAGACCGAAAATTGGGAGGAAGCTAGTTAGTAACTATTTTACTGATATGGGACAGGGGCTACTAGATTGCCTTAATGAGATTCACGATAATGAGATGAGAAATAAGTCGTTATAATGGACGCTATATTTTTTGATTTTGATGGCGTAATTCTTGAATCCGTAGATATTAAAGGTGAAGCCTTCAGAGATTTATTTGCTCATGAGGAGTCAAATTTACAGCAGATAGTTGATCTGCATTATTCTCAGGGTGGGATGTCACGTTACCGGAAATTTGAGATCATTTATAACGATATACTTGACAGGCCTCTATCAAAAGAACAGAAAGAGATATTGGGTAAAAGGTTTGCTGAACTGGTTGTTCAGAAGGTAATTGCATGCCCTTTTGTATCAGGAGCATATGAGTTTCTAACAGAGCACTATATGGAAAATAAACTTTTCATAGTCTCCGGTACGCCTGATCAAGAGTTACAGGATATAGTATGTCGACGTGATTTAGACCGCTATTTTATTGAAATTCATGGTGCACCTAGAAATAAAACCGAGATAGTATTAGATATTCTTAAACGGCATAATTTGTCAGCGCCAAGGGTTTTTTTTGTCGGTGATGCGATTAACGATTATGATGCAGCATATCAGACAGGCACTTGCTTCATAGGGCGTGTGCCAAAAAATAGGGAAAACCCTTTTCCAGATTCGACCAGAATCATCACGGATCTGACGGAACTGTCAGATGCTATCCTAGATGAGACTTAATTCAATTGTGAACAAACCTAATATTATTCTGATTATCCTCGATTCTGCTCGTCGCGATATGTTTGGCTGTTATGGTAACCGCGATGGTCTGACACCGAATATCGATAACCTTGTACAGGAAAGTCTGCTGTTGAATGACCACTATGCGGCTGGATGTGGTTCGGCGCAGGCCCATGTCAGCATCTTTCTTGGGCAACACTCGTTCAGGCACGGCGTTGTACATAATATGTCGGAGATGAAAGATGATATCAAGGCGTTGCCTCTATTGCTTAAAAGTGCCGGTTATAGAAGCTATGGGCATTGCATGGTGAGTTGTATTCCGCCCGCAGGATATGAGGATCTGTTTGGGTTTGATGAGTTCTATTATCCAGGAAAACAGGGGGTAAGTGTTAAGAAGGGTGTAAAGTCAAGGCTCATTGATCTGGTCAGAATAAATCCTTTTCTTTGGGATAAATTGAAAAAGGCCTATAAATATTTTGTGGGTCAGGATGGTGTTACACGTGCCGCAGCACAGAACTTTGATGGTCAGGCATCACTGGACTACCTTCTCAAGCAATTGTGTAATTCGACGAATGACAATCCGATATTTGCCTATTCGACCCTATTGCACCCACATACCCCATACTATCCACCTAAGTGGTGTATTGAGAGGGTATTCAAAGGGCAAAAGATTGATAAGCTGTCATTTGAGATACAGAGCAATCTGCATGGCTGGATAAATGGTGACTATGGGGCGGCAGAAGAGGCAATTGACTCATTAAAGAAGTTTTATCAGGCGGAATTAATATATGCTGATTACCTGATTGGTGATTTTATTGATGAGCTGAGAAAGAGTAATGTCTTGGATGATTCTATACTCATCATTACATCAGATCACGGTGAATTGCTGGGTGAGCATGGTGAACTAAATCATGGTGGGACCGTCTGGGAGGAGATATACAGGTTGCCTTTTATAATTCGTTTTCCTGAAAAGCTGTCAGGAGGAGAAGTATATGATGGTGTGACATCAGCGCTGGATATAGTTCCAACATTATTAGATATGGTGGGGCTTGAAGAAACCATGCAGACAGCGGTTTTAGATGGAGAGTCTATTCTGGAATTAATGGATAATAAACCGGATCGCACACTTGTGGTTGATGCGCCACCAATAGTGCTACCTGAGCGGCTGAAGGACTTTCCCAATGTTGTAGCACGTGGCAGTTATATTTCACGTGCTGTAAGAGACAGTAACTATAAATATATATGGCAATCTAACGGTTATCGCTATTTATATCCTATCGGGGAAGTTGAGAATGACGCTAACAATCGCTTGAAAGATCAGCCACAGATTGCCGAGGAGATGCATGGATTTATGGAGAATTATTATAGATCCATAGATTCAGCGGCAGATATTAATCAGTACCCAATTAATATGGGTACCACTGCAGCAATGAAAATGACAAATCCTGTTATTCGTCAGGAGCTGAAAAAGTTAGGATATTTGTAGGCTGTTATGTTTAGTAAAATTATTAATATGTTTTCGTCTGGTAAAGGCCCACGACCAAATGTGGTGATCATCCTGTTAGACCAATTTCGACATGATGCGCGGGATACCCACCCAGTATTCGCTAAGCTGGGACAACAGGGAGTTCTGTTTTCGGAGACAATCACCTATGCGCCCTATACTTTGGCATCCTGCCATGCAACATTCACCGGCATGTATGGAAGACAGAATGGTGTGGATGCTTATACGAAATCAGACCAGTTTGATAAACAGGGCTGTTATTCAATTGCTCAGTATCTGAAGGGTGCTGGTTACAATACCCGTGCATACACATTCAGTCCCATCCTGATACCACATAGTGGTTTTGATACAGTTACTATTATTCCTGAAGACGAGGAGCCTGGAATCCTCGAAAGTCATATGCAGGAGATAGATAAGTGTTTTGCACAGGACAAGCCGTTTTTTAGTTATCTACATCATGGTGAAATACATCATGATGTGGTTAAGGAAGTTATCAAGAAATTTGATAAGTTCGATGAGCGTTATTTCGGGCATCTGATGGAGAATAAGGAGCGCTATCGACGCTATGCTAAGGAGGCCGGTGATTATCTGGATAAACTGGTTGATTACATCAGGTCCCAAGATCAGGATGACAATACAGTAATTATTGTTCTGACAGATCACGGAGCCAGTAATGGTGAACGACCAGGCGAGAAGGCCTATGGGACTTTTACCTATGATTACAGTATCAAGATCTGGCAATATTGGATATGGCCAGCTGGTCTGCCAAGCGGGATGGAGATACAGTGGCAGGTGAGGACAATTGACATCTTGCCAACTATTCTGGATTTACTAGAACTTACCCCAAAACATGGTAAGAAGCCTATCATGGGGCAGTCTCTTCTACCGATGGTACGCCAGGAAGAGGATAGTCATCGAATAGCATTTTCTGAAACTGGTGGTGTTGATGGGGCATATCCATCACCGAGTGATCCTAATATAAGATGCGTACGGGATGGTAAGTGGAAGCTTATACACAACAAGACAACCAATCAGTTTGAGCTCTATGACCTGGAGAATGATGCAGAAGAGCGCAACAATCTGTATGGTACGCATCCTGAACAGGCTGACTTGTTGTGGCGCCAGATGGTCGACTATCTATAAGTGCTATGTGTCTTGAAGAGATAGTGTGAGTGGGTGGTGATAGATAGGTAAAGCCTGAAAAAATCACAGGCGCTGTTGTTGATATTGTTCTGTTTGACCTGCTACTGATTGCTGCAAGCCACAGATCTGGTACAGAGTTGTTTGATGGCTCTTCTCTTTTTTATATGTCAGGTAGTTGCAGACTAAAGCAGTATCAACTGATGTCAGTTTGGCTAATGCTTGCTAAATAATAACGCCAGATACAACGCAAATCCGGTCATCAGCACTCTACTTTACACCGATCCAAAGTAGTAAAATCTCGTCCCGGCGGGCCGCATGGAAATAGGGCGTGTTCAACTGAATAATAAAGGCGTGTGAGAGGAAATTAATGGATAAAAAATATTGGGAAACATTCTATAAAAATAGGTTGGCAGTTAATTATCCCAGCCCGTTCGCTGAATATTGTTTGCAAAATCATATTCCACCAGGATCAAATATCCTTGAGCTGGGATCTGGAAGTGGTCGTGATGCTTTCTATTTTGCAGAGAACCAGCTTAATGTCGTGGCAGTAGATCAAAGTTCTGAAGTCATGGATCTTGAGGCTATGAAGCTTGAGGTCACCTCAATAAAAGACCGATTGTGTATTGTTAAGGGTGATTTTGTACGTATGGATTACGCTAGTCATTCTGACATCAATGTCATATATTCCAGGTTTACCATGCATGCAATTACTGACGAAGAGGAGACCATTGTTCTCAGGAAATCCTATGATGTGCTTCCGGTTGATGGCATGTTTCTTATTGAGGTGCGTACCACTAAGGATTCTTTGTTCGGGGTTGGTGAGCATAAGGGAGGGAACGCATATTTCATCGATCACTATAGGCGGTTTATTGATAGTCAGGAGTTCCTCAGGAGTGTGATTGACATAGGATTTGAGGTTTTATATTTTATCGAGAGCGATGGCCTTTCCAAATATAAGGATGAAGATCCTGTACTTATGAGAATAGTATTAAGAAAAGTTTAGAACTGGTTCTAAACAGCAATCATACTCCGGAGTCAGTTATGAATTTGGAGTTAATAACTATTCTACGCTTATCATTTAATAAATAATCAATCATGAAACGTTATACGCTCAATGAACTACTCGACGGTAATCTTGTGTGCTGCCCAAAATGTAAAGCGCCCGAGTTGATACAGGACAGTGCAGATACGAGTCTGACCTGTAATTCTTGCCAAGAGCAATATGGCGTTATCAATGGTATTCCATTGATGGTGCCACGTGTACTTGATGACGATACCAAGCAGGATATCCAAGCATTCTGGGGGGAACTTTACCAGACGATCTATAAAGATACTGATGATAGTTTAGATGATGTATCACTGCAGAGTGGCCTGGTGGAGTTGGAGGAATTATTCAAACACCGTGGGCATCTTACAGTTACTGAAATGCCGGTTGCAGACTTAAAGGGTAAGAGGATCCTTGAGGTCGGGTCAGGAGCTGGCGCTTTTTCTGCTTTTTTTCGATCTAAAGGGGCTGAGATGTTTAGTGTTGATATTACTCTTGACAGGGTGATATCAACGGCAAAAAAATTAGATTTGTTCGACGATGAAGTAAAGTGCTGTGCCATGCAGGCGGATGCTGAACAGTTACCTTTTCCTGATGACCATTTTGACATCGTCTTTTCCAATGGAGTGCTGCACCATACCCCGAATACGGAACAGTCTGTACATGAGGTACACCGTGTACTGAAGCCGGGCGGTAGAGCTGTAATCATGCTATATGCACGAGACTCATTTTTATACTGGTTTAACCTGTTTTTTGTTCGGGGCATCCTGTTTGGAAGGATTTTCCGTGATCGGAACTGGTTGGGTAAATCAACTGAATGGATGTCTGATAAGAAGCAAACTGTATATAACCCTGAGACTAAGGTTTACTCGGCCAAAGAGATCAACGCTTTGTTTGAGCAGTTTGGCGATTTGAAAATCAGAAAAAGTAGTTTTGATGTAAGACAGATTCCCATAGCAGGTAAATACATCTCACGCCTGATTGGAATTTGGAGTGGTTATAATAATGCTGGTTTATTGATCTACGGCATTCCCTGGCGTAATGAGTCGCGGCTTGAGCTTTGGCTGGGAAAACACATCGGATTTGGCCTGAATATCACTGCAATAAAGCAATAACCGAATAGTCTAACCGGTTCTAAGGTGAACTACGCAAAATCCTGGCGCAGCCCTGGCTAGATAATGGAATATTATTGTCGCTGGTAGAAAAATAGAATACGTGCTGAATAGATTATTTAAAATTCACCGGCTATTGCCTGAATTCCTAAATGCAGCAAGATTTGCTATTGCTACGGGCAGAGTAACCGAGTACCTGTACCTGATATCTAAGCTTTTAAATGCTAGGTTGCGTGGTCGACTAGCCACTCCTGAATACCTGATTAATCTGGTCCCTGAAAGGTCCGGTCAGCCACCTGTGATTACTACTGATCTGGGGTATGAAAATAGATCCGGATCACCACTGATTGTGGAACTACCAGGTGGTGACATGGAAATCACCACTGGAATAGATTGGGATTTTGCAACAGATGACCAGGAGACCAGTTTTGCACTACATCGTTTTGGCTGGCTGCTGAAAAGTTACGTAAACAGTCAGGTTAGTGATGATGATGTGGTCACCATTATCTGTGATTGGATCAACCGTGTACCCAACCAATCTGATGCCATAGGGTGGGATAGCTACTCTGTTTCTGAAAGGTTGGTAAACTGGATTCTGCTGCTGGAAAATCTGCAGGTTTCAGACTTGGTGCAAGACCATGTGGATGAGGTCAGACATAGTATCTCTACGCAGGTTGAGTATCTGTGGCATCGACTGGAGTATCGAGGTGGAGACACCAATAATCACCTTATAAACAATGCGCGTGCACTCTATATCGCCGGTAACTATCTGCAAGATGCTGAGATACTAGGGATTGGTAGGATAATCCTGGAGCAGGAGTCGGAGCGGATGTTTTTCGAGTCAGGCTTTCTGCGTGAGGGCTCATCTCACTATCAACTGCTGCTGGCACGTTCATTCCTTGAGATCTTCTGGTTCGCAAGAAAAAATCATGACGATGTTTTTCTACAAACAATAGAAGGTAGGGTAAAAAAAATATGGCATGCGGCATGCTTTTTTCTGCAAGACTCTCAGTTTCCGGTATTCGGTGATTTGTCACCAGACTTTACTCCTGACTTTCATTTCGGTATCGGAGCTGTCGGTAATCTGTTGTTTGATGAGAAGGCGCTGGCTCGGACGGTGGATGGTAAAGGTTGGCACACACTGTTTCCAGGTGTAAATGACTATTTGGTTTCCCATGATTTCAGTCCAGTGAAAGGGCTAACGGAATATCCAGATGCTGGGTATTACCGCTACAGTAACGATTGCTATACGCTCTATATATATGTCAATCCTACAGGTTATGTGCCAGGGTGGTCACATGGCCATGCTGATGTTGGCAATTTTGTCCTGTATTGGAAAGACCGTCCGGTGCTTATTGGAACCGGTCGTTCCAGCTATCGGGATACTCCTGAGGGTCGCTATGGCCGTAGTGTCTGTAGTCATAACGCAATTGCAGTGGATGGACGCGAACCCTGTGTTGTCCATGGGCTCAACGGGATTCCGGCCGCGATGAGTAAGGCCTATTTGCAACCACAGCCAATAGTGGACAAGGAGTTGCAAAACGAGGTGTTGAGTATTTCGATAGCATATGCAGGAATAGCACGCTGGATTAACAGTGGTGAGGTGAAGCGCGAATTTAAATGCCGGCCGGATGAACTGGTGATCAGTGATACTGTTCATGGTAAGGGCAGGCACCGGATAAACACCTATTTTCAGATGGCCGAAGGCTATCATCCAGAGTCTGATGGCCAGCGCCTGAAAATGCATCATAAAGATCTGGCTCTCTGTCTGAATCATTCACAGGAAATGGAAGTAGGGACAGTCATTGCCAGGTCTGGTCCTGCGCCGCTTGGATGGTGTTCAGGCAGATACGGTGAATTACGTCCGATCCATACGGTGGTCTGCAGCCAGACTGGAGACTTGCCGGTTGTTAACCGCTACCAGCTTTCAGAACAACTTTATCAATCATAGTGAGTGATTAATTTCCATGTGTGGAATATGCGGTATCTACCGGCCTGGCCGACAGCACGATCCAGTGGTGCATGATAGTGTTGTGGCCATGTGTGGCATGATATCCCACCGGGGGCCAGATGATGCCGGTGTTGTCGGAATTGATGGCGCCACCTTTGGTCATCGTCGTCTGAGTATTATCGATACTACTCCACGTGGTCATCAACCTATGTGGAATGAAGATAAGACCATACTGCTGGCTGCAAATGGTGAAATCTACAACTATGTTGAGCTTAGGGCTAAGCTGAGTCAGCGTGGACATCGTTTCATGTCTGATACTGACATAGAAGTCATTCTACATGCCTATGAAGAGTACGGTGATAACGCACTTGATCATCTACGCGGTATGTTTGCCTTTGCTCTGTATGACAGTGTGAATCAGCGCATGTTGGTAGCCAGGGATCGTCTGGGTATCAAGCCGGTGTATTTCGCCGAGCTCGATGGGATGTTGGTTTTTGCATCTGAGGTCAAATCTGTACTCGCCAGTGGTTTGCTTGCGAGGCAACTGGATGTACGAGCGCTGGATGACTATTTAAGCCTGGGCTACACTGCTGCGCCACGCACACTAATCAGTGGGATACAGGCGTTGTCACCTGGTCATCTGTTAGTGATAGAGAATGGTAGCGTACTGACAAGACCTTACTGGACGTTACCCCAACAAGGCAGTAATACATCATCAATAGAACAGATCGTACCTGATACTCGCGCTATCCTCGAGGAGAGCACAGCCCTGCATATGCTGAGTGATGTGCCACTTGGGGCCTTCCTTAGCGGAGGTATTGATTCAGCAGCTGTCGTCGGCTTGATGGCTTCCCAGGTTAATGAACCTATCAAGACATTTACTGTTGGTTTTCGTGAAGCACCGGCACCTCTTGATGAGTTGGCGACAGCCAGAGAGACGGCCCGGTATTTTGGAACTGAACATCACGAGGTCATACTTGGCGGTGGTGATGTAGTACAGCATCTTGACCATATGATTTGGAGCTTGGATCTGCCCAGTTTTGATGGTATCAATACCTACCTTATTTCCAGAGCAGCCAAGGACCAAGGTATTACCGTGGCGCTTTCCGGTCTTGGTGGTGATGAGATATTTGGTGGCTATGGTACTTACAGATTTATCCCTAAGGCAGCACGCTGGCTCTCATTGTGGCGAACAATGCCTGTATGGGCCAGGACCACCATTGTGCGTGCGTTGGCTGCAGCCACTGGGAGTACAGCCCGACGGCAGAAGCTGAGACGGTTGCGGGACGTCAAAGGAACCATCGATCTTTATGCAATGATCCGTGCCGAAACCTGGCGCGACGACAAGCTGGCTATGTATAGTGAGGATATTGGCGCTCAGTTGCTTGATATGCAGCAGGACGTTGATATTTGGCAACAGCTGGCTGACGTCACACAAAGTGTTTCGCCCTGGCGTCAGGTGCAGGAACTAGAGATTACCAATTACATGGGTTGGCGACTATTGCGTGATGCAGATGCAATGAGCATGGCGCATGCACTTGAAATCAGGGTTCCGCTTATTGACCATAAACTGGTTGAGTATGTAGCAGGATTGCCCTTAGGTATGGAACAGCATTTTGGACACCCGAAACGTCTACTACTGCAGAGCCTGAATGATCTGTTACCACAACATGTGCTTAATAGGCCAAAACAGGGCTTCCAGTTTCCTATGGATATATGGATGAAGAATGAACTCAGACCAATCATGGATGATGTGTTTTCCAGTGTGAGTATATCCAGAAGAGGGGTATTCAAGGTAGCACCCATGCAACGGCTGTATCAGCAGTTTCTGCAAGGTAATCTAACTTATGAAGTAGTATGGAAATACGCCGTATTGGAGCTCTGGATGCGACAGTACATCGATAGTGATCACTCCTTTGCACAGGCAGCCTGATTGTGCCCCTGGTTTCCGTTCTGACAACAGTCTTTAATGGGGTCGGTACTCTGCCGGCGACCGTTGAGAGTATACTGAATCAGTCACTTCAGGATCTGGAATATATCATTGTTGATGATGGCTCAACTGATGCTACGGCTGACTGGCTGGCGCAGTTGCAGGACCCGCGTGTTAAGGTTGTGCGTATCCAGCATGCCGGTCGTGGCGTGGCCCTGAATGTTGGCTTAGAGCAGGCTACTTCTGAGTTGATCGCAATTCTTGATGCGGATGATATTGCTGCTCCGGGACGTCTTGCTATCCAGGAAAACCTGATGGGGCAGCAAGATTACACGGTCCTGGCCTGCCAATGTACGACCACAGTTTCTGCACTGCCAAAAGAGTTGGAGACAACTGTTCTGCCAAGGACAGTTGATCCGCGCGAGTTCATCAAAAATAATGCAATCTGTCATTCTGGCGCGATGATACGTCGTGCAGCGCTTCAGGATGTTGGCAACTATGATGCCGACAGGACTGAATTGTATGATTACGATCTTTGGTTACGGCTTGCCGCACAAGGATATGGTATTGGTCTACTTGATATGCCCTTGGTGTTTAAGCGTTTGCACAAGGGGCAGAACTTTGAGCGTAAGAGGCGTCTCAACTATTTATGCTCAGCATACCGCTGTAAACAACGGGCCTTGAAACTTTTTCCACATACACCATTTGATCGTCTATATCCTATAGCCACATTTGTATATGGACTCTTGCCGATCAGTATCAGGCGTCTACTTATGGGGTATCGGTGATAATGGGTACAGTAGCTGTAACCGGTGGTTCAGGCTTTATTGGCAGGAAATTGGTTGAATCACTCTGCAGCAAGGGCTACAAAGTAAATGTGTTGTCAAGGCGGGACGATGCAGTTTTTCCCCCAGAGGTAAAGGTAGTAAAGGGTGATCTTACTTCAGAGGATTGTGCCTTGGCGCAACTGTTGGAAGATTGTGAAACCGTATTTCATTGTGCCGGTGAGTTGGCTGATGAAGTGGCAATGCGGTCACTGCATGTAGATGGTACAAAACGGTTACTTCAAGCAGTTCAGGAACGGGTTAGGCAGGATGGCGAGGTTATACATTGGGTACAGCTAAGTAGTGTTGGTGCGTATGGACCTCCGCAGAATAAGGCAAGTGATGAGCGTAGTGTAACCGAGGAGTCGCCGACTAATCCTTGTGGTGAGTACGAGCTCACTAAGACCCTATCGGATGAACTGATTATACAGGCCGGTAAGCAGGGTGTTCTTACCTACTCGATTGTTAGGCCATCTAATGTGTTTGGTGCCGGGATGCCGAATCAGTCGTTACGCCAGTTGGCAAATATGGTGCGTAAAGGATTGTTCTTCTATATTGGGCAACCAGGTGCAGTAGCTACATATGTGCATGTGGATGATGTGATAGAGACACTCTTGCGTTGTGGCAAGGACCATCGCGCGCAAGGACAGGTGTTTAATGTTTCCAATGACTGTACCCTTGAAGAGATGATCACAGGTTTGGCAAATGCAGTTGCCGTTAAGCCTCCAAGATTGAGAATGCCCGAGTCACTGGTTAGGGCGATAATACGTGTTCTATCAAAAATGGTTAGGGTTCCACTTACGCAAGAGCGGATTGATGCCCTGGTGACAAGGACCAGGTATCCATATTCCAAGCTGGAGCAGCAGCTGGACTTTGTCCCGCAGAAACCGGTGCCAACGACGATTGGTGAAATTGTATGATGCAGAAAAATATTGCAATCGTTACTACTTCACCCTTGCCGGTTAATTTTTTTCTACAAGACCATGTGCGGGCGTTGAGCAAAGAATATAAGGTCTCTATTGTAGTTAATGCTGCCAGTGCTGAGGAGTTGGGTGGGATAGCGGAGATCATAGAGTTTATTCCCATGAAGATTCACCGTGAGATAAGCTTGCTGGCAGATATTGCGGCCTTATGGGGTTTGTACCGTCTATTCCGTGTAAGGAATTTTGCCTTGATCCACTCTATGAATCCCAAAGCAGGGCTGCTGTGTATGACGGCTGCCTGGTTGGCTCGAGCCAGATGTAGGTTACATACCTTTACCGGACAGGTTTGGGTAACAAGAAAAGGGCTAGGGCGCTGGCTACTAAAACAGATGGATAGGATAACTGCCAAACTGGCAACCACCGTCATGGTAGATAGCCACTCGCAAAGAGACTTTCTGCTAGAGCAGGGGGTGGTCTCCAAGGCTGGTTCATTGGTATTGGCAGACGGTTCTATAAGTGGAGTTAATCTTGCTAGATTTTATCCAGATCTGAGGCAGCGCCATGAAGTCCGGCAAGAGCTGGAGATTTCCGACGCTGCCAAGGTTGTTATTTATTTGGGGCGGCTTAAGCGGGATAAAGGTGTGCTTGATTTGGCACAGGCATTTCTTGAGGTTCAGCGTATTGTTCCTGAAGCTGTTCTGCTACTTGTGGGTCCGGATGAAGATGAGCTGCTACCTGGAATAATGGAAATGTTAGATGGCCCTGGAGACCATATACGATATGTGCCATATACCCGGGTTCCAGAACATTATATGCGGGCCGCAGATATCCTATGTCTACCCAGTTATCGGGAGGGGTTCGGGAGTATTGTAATTGAAGCGGCGGCCTGCGAAATACCGGCAGTAGCATCCAGGATTTATGGATTGACAGATGCTGTGGTGGATGATGAGACAGGTTTGCTCGTGACAGTGGCAGATATCCCTGAATTAACAGCTGCAATTGTCAAGCTTGCAACCAATGATGAGTTAAGATCAAAACAGGGTTTGGCAGCCCGCATACGTGCAGAGAAGCTTTTTAACCAGGAGCGTATCACACAGGAACTGGTTGGGTTATATGCACAACTGCTGGCCGGACAGGATACAGCATGCTAACCATCTTCACCGGATTTATTCTGCTGCTCACACTGACTATAAGTTGGTTTTGTTCCAGGTGGTTGGCTTCGCATAGAAACCCGCTTCGCATTATGGATCAACCTAATGAAAGGTCACTGCATGATGTACCAACCCCCAGGGCTGGTGGTGTGGCTATTCTGCTCTCTTTGTTAGTTGGATGGACATGGTTGGCTTATACCCAGGAATTGCCTGAATTCAGTGGTTATGTCGTCCTGTCGTTACTAGTAGTGGCTGGAATATCGTTGCTGGATGATCATGCAGAGGTTCTGCCCCAGTTTAGGTTGTTAGCTCATGGTGTAGCAGCTGTATGCCTCCTTATGGTTCTTCCTGGGGAGTGGTTTGTTTTATTGCTGGCCTGGTTTGCCATTGTCTGGTTGGTCAATCTGTACAATTTTATGGATGGAATAGATGGGCTGGCTGGCGGCATGGCGTTGATAGGTTTTGGCGCCTTGGGAGTTATTGCCTGGTTGAATGGGCATCAGCTCTATTCAGTCTATGCTTGGGTTGTTGCGGCTGCAGCGGCTGGATTTCTGATATTGAACTGGCCTCCGGCTAGGATTTTTATGGGCGATGTTGGTTCTGCCAGTCTGGGACTCTTGGTGTCAATATTCTGGATCTGGGGGGTGCGGGACGGTATTTTTGCTATCTGGTTGCCGGCATTGATTTTTTCACCCTTTATTATTGATGCGACTATCACCTTGTTACTAAGAGCCTGGCGCAGGGAGCGGGTGTGGGAAGCGCATCGTAGTCACTATTACCAAAGGCTTGTGCAGCTGGGGTGGGGGCATCGTAAGACTGTATTGCTCGAGTATTGTCTGATGCTGATATGTGCTGCTACTGCAATATTACTCAATCAAGTTGATGTTACACTGGTGTCAATTTGTGGGGTTGGTATGTTGGTTCTGCTCTATTTATTACTCGCGAACAGGATTTCATACTACGAGCGGGAACTGATAAGAAACTAAGTGTCTAGTCTGTGTTAGTACAGATGCTTTGAAAAATAGTGTTTGATAGTCTGATTGCAGCAAGAAAGCTGATTTATTGCTGCTGCAGTTTAATGGCCTGTTACATGGAGTAGTTAGATTATTGTGGTATTTGATCTATGTCATCAACTTAAGGAAATGCTTTGGTAAATTCAGCGGATCAGATGATTAATATTGCTGAAGTTTGAGTTAGGACACTATTGGTGAAATATGAATATTTCTGTTAATACTCGCAGATTAGCCTTATTGATTGTCTCAATAGTTTTATTGGCAATTGCGTTTATTGAAGAAAGTCCGGTAAATGTCATCTCTGCCATGTCATATATACCGGCTGAGTATATAGCATGTGTCATTGGTTTGTTTATTCTCAATTTGATTGTCGTTTCGTGGAGATTGGTGTTACTCCTGTCCCATTTTGGCATTACCCTGCCGGTTGGAATCATTTTTAGGGCAAGCGTAGCAGGTCACTATGCTGGATTGTTTGTCTTTTCAATCGTTGGTCAGGTAGTTGGTCGTGACTACGTGCTGCGACATCACGGAGTATCACCGGTGCTGAGTGCAGCACTGGTTTTTTATGAGAAAACAGTATCGTTGTTGGTAGGTGGTTTGTTATGCCTCATTGGGATAGTTAGTCTCGCGGATAAGCTTCCTTTGATAAAGTACTTGCCTGACATTCCATATGCTCAAATGATGATTGTTGTGTTGGTTGGGTTTGCAATAAGTTATATTCTGTGGCGATCAAAATTTGAATCACTTCTGTTTTCAAGGCTTGTTTCAATACAAACTTTGATTAATTTCATTGTTATTGCTACTGCAACCGTTATTGCAAACCTGCTTGTTATCTCATCCTTCGTTGTCGGAGTGCTGGCTTTTTATCCTGATGCCAATCTACATGATATCTTTGCTGCAGCTGCAATAATCAGTTTTGCAGCAAGCTTGCCATTAACACTCAATGGATGGGGTTTGCGTGAGATGGCTGCTTTATACATCCTTGGCTTATTTGGAATTGCAGCATCAAAGGCTGTGGCTCTGTCCATTTTGGTAGGGCTTTGTGCCAGTGTCGTAATACTTGTAGCCACGTTACTTGTATTTTATAGCAAGCAAAATAATGAGTCTGCACACGTAACAGGTAACTATATTAAAAGCAATTTAGATGTTAATAAAGTTGCCGTTTGGGTAGTTACAATTTTTGCTGCAACTTTGATTTTCTTTCAGCTGCATGTGGTTTTTCCTGGTGGGGTGATTAATCTTAATCTAGCTGATCCATTTGCCATTATTGCTTTTGCCGTTGTTGTGGCCCACTGGATTTTTGATCGGAGTTTACCGCATTGGCGTTTTGATAAGATGAATGCTTTTATAGTTGCATTTAGTTTGCTACTTATATTCGGCTTTCTTCGCGGGGTAATGGATATTGGTGTTACACAGTGGGCACTTGCAGGAAGAGTGATTGGCTGGTTGGTGCTTGTTGGCTACATGGCCGCCGGTTATCTTGTTGTTTCATATATGGGAGCACGTGGTTTTCGTCGAATGACTGAGACAATGGTTTCAGTTGCAGTAGTAATTGTCCTTTTTAGTGTACTTCAATACATTTTTCTTTCCTTAGGCCTGATTTCTGGATTAGGATTTGAGTCAAACTTCAGTGGCTTCGCAGGTAACCGTATTGCATTTGCCTTTCAGATGGTTGTCTGTTCAGCCTTGATGTTGGTCTACTCTTCATTGCGAGCCCTTCCGGATTTAAAGTCTGATGGAATGGATAAAATTGCTCCATTTCTGCTTTTTACTCTTATGCATGGTGTAATATTGAATGGGCTTATTTTTACAGCTTCTCGTGCCGGGCTGATAGCTGAAACTTTATTGATGTTTAGTGTTTATATCCTGCGGTTGGCAAATCGTAGCTTTGTGATAGTAAGTATCGGGGTCGCAGGTGTCTTATGGCTTGTGATTCAATCAGTTCCAGGGTTGCAGGCCCAAGGTTCGTTTTCTGGTGAGGAAAGCATTGTCCAACATTGGGAAAGCATAATGAGGGGTATCGAGGTATGGCTGATATCGCCGATATTTGGTGCTGGCCTGGGTGTTTTTGTTGAAAGAAGTGTTGAGTGGTTTGGAAATCCACTTGTTATTCATAGTGTTCCTGTATGGTTCTTGGCTGAATTTGGTGTTTTAGGTGCAGGAATAATGTTGTTGATCTTTGTATTGCTTGTTAGGTTCTTATCAAGATCTGGCCTTGCTTCACTAGCACTTCGATTAGTTGCCTTGTTACTGTTGATTTTTGTTACTTTTGGGTTGGTTCATGACGTTTTTTACCAGAGAATATTCTGGTTGCTGTTGGGCGGTGGTCTGGCTGTTGGAGGGATTGAGCTTCACAGATCTAATCAATATGGCCGAACATTATAGAAGACTAAATGTTGCTTAGCCTGACAAATCATAAGTTGCCAGTCAATGCATAAATATGATTGGTGGTTTAGATGTCTTGATACTTGCTTATTGTGGTAAAAAAGACCTGAATCTAATTAGGTATGATAGCCTGGCAACAACTAAATTAATCGATAATGCAAAGAATAAAGATTTTACTGCTTAATAGATGGACTGTTGTAATCCATGACCTGCTGATGATTTCGGCGGCTTGGCTTCTGGCCTATTGGTTCCGCTTTAATCTGCAAATAGTACCTCATCATTTTCTCCAGGCGGCTATATCCTATCTTTGGATTGTTATCCCCATACAGGCCACCGTATTCTGGTTATTTGGACTGTACCGTGGCGTTTGGCGGTTCGCCTCTCTTCCTGACTTACTGCGTATTCTAAAGGGTACTGGCGTGGGGCTGGTCATCATCGCGATGGCTATTTTCTTACTGTACAGGTTGGAAGGTGTTCCCCGTTCTGTGCCGGTACTTTATGGCCTGTTTCTGATATTGCTGTTAAGCGGTCCTCGGTTTATTTATCGTTGGCTGAAGGATCGTCGCGTGATCCTAGGTAGAGGTGAAAGGGTTCTGGTGGTTGGTGCTGGTCATGCAGGTGATCTGCTGGTGCGCGATATGCTTCGAGATCATTCTAATACCTATATGCCAGTAGCGTTCGTAGATGATACGCCGCGGCGAATAGGTCAGGATATTCATGGAATCCCGGTGGTAGGGGCAACAAACTCTATTCCAGATGTGGTCGAAGACAGGGAGATTGATGTTGTTGTATTGGCCGTTCCATCTGCCAAGGTAAAAGAACGCCAACGCCTGGTAGGGCTCTGTGAACAGGCGGGAGTTCCATTTCGTACGGTACCGCAACTGGGTGATCTCATGTCGGGACAGGTCGCAATAAACCAATTGCGTGAAGTGGCCATTGAAGACCTCCTTGGGCGTGAGCCAGTCACCTTGGATTGGGAAGCTATTAGAGATGGATTATCACAACAGACCATTCTGGTTACCGGGGCTGGAGGGTCGATAGGCTCAGAGTTATGTCGGCAGATTGCCCATCTGGAACCGATCAAACTCGTGCTCCTGGAAAACGGAGAATATAACCTGTACACCATAGAAATGGAGTTGAGGAATCAATTTCCAGGGTTGCAGATCGAAACCTGTATCCGGGATGTACGTGATGCAGACGCAATAGATAAGGTGTTTGAAATCTACAGGCCTCGGGTCGTTTTTCATGCCGCTGCCTTCAAGCATGTCCCTCTGCTGGAGCACCAGGTCAGAGAGGCGATGTATAACAACGTGCTTGGAACACGAAATGTAGCCAGAGCTGCAGACCGCTATGGAGCAGCAGAGTTTGTACTGATTTCTACTGACAAGGCGGTCAACCCATCTAATATAATGGGGGCCAGTAAGCGCATGGCGGAGATATTCTGTCAGAACCTAAATGCTCGTTCAGATACCAATTACATTACGGTTCGATTTGGGAATGTACTGGGTTCTGCTGGCAGCGTTATTCCACTCTTTCGCAAACAGATTGCTGAGGGTGGGCCGGTTACCGTGACTCACCAGGATATAGAGCGCTATTTTATGACTATCCCGGAGGCGTGCCAGTTGATCATGCAGGCATCGGTTATTGGGGTGGGTGGTGAGATATTTGTGCTGGATATGGGAGAGCCGGTTAAGATCACATACCTTGCAGAGCAGATGATAAGGCTCTCAGGCAAGGAGCCTGGCAAAGATATCGAGATCAGTATCACTGGCTTGCGCCCTGGCGAGAAGTTGTACGAGGAGCTGTTTCATGACAGTGAGCAGTTGGAATCAACTGGCCATGAAAAGATACTATTGGCCAGGCATCGTATTGTCGAATGGGAAAGACTGGAAGCTCTGATTGCAAGATTGGAGTCTGCCTGTAAGCGCTATGATGAGAATGAACTACTGCTGTCAATCGATGAGTTTGTTCCAGAGAACAAGATTGATGGTTTGGCAGATGTATTGGCTGTGTCGGAGGAATCGTAAGTCTTTGGGCCTAGAGAATATTGAATGAACATTCAGCTCTGCTGATTAGGTGCAGGTACTTTCTTAAATATGAATGCATGGATTTAACTGCGTTATATTGATGTTATGTTATGAGATTGAATTTTAGGAAAAAGATAAAAAGCCCTCCTTACACAGTAGTGATTGATCTCATGATGGTACTGGTTGCCTGGTTTGGGGCCTACTGGGTAAGATTTAATTTTAGTGCCATCCCCGAGCATTATTACCAGTCAGTGATAGAGATGGCTGTGGTGGTGCTTGTAATCCAAGGGGCTGTTCTTTTCTGGTTTGGAGTGTTTCGTGGCATCTGGCGCTATGTGTCTCTGAATGACCTGGTAGCGATTGTCAAAGCGGTATTTGTAGGTACCGCTATGGCGATGACCATGCTTTTTTTGATTGCGCGGCTGGGTAATGTTCCTCGTGCTGTCCCCACCATCTATTTTATGCTGGTAATTATTTTGCTGGCCGGGCCAAGGATCTTATATCGCTGGATTACGGAACAACAGATGGTGCTGGGGCCTGGGAAACGAGTGTTGATTGTGGGGGCTGGCCAGGCTGGAGAGCTGCTTATCCGTGATATGCTGCTAAGTGCTGGTCGTGATTATCAACCTGTGGTTATTGTTGATGATGAACCAGGGAGTCAGGGTCAGCAGATACATGGAATACCAGTTGTTGGCAGTAGTGAAGAAATTCAGGATCTATGTGGCAAGCTTGATATAGATTTGATTGTCCTGGCGATGCCAGCTGCATCTTCTGCCCAAATGCGGCGTATTGTTGCCTTCTGTGAGAAGACAGGATTACCTTTCAAAATTGTGCCAGACCTGGAATCGCACACTTCCGGACCTGTATCCATAAATGATCTGCGTGAGGTCTCCATCGAGGATATCATGGGTCGTGATCCTGTGGATCTGGACTGGAGGGCCATATCCACCGCACTGGAAGGACGCGCAATCCTGATTACTGGTGCCGGGGGGTCGATTGGTTCGGAGCTTTGCCGGCAGATCGCACAGTTGAATCCCGGTAAGTTGGTGCTGCTGGAAAGCTATGAACACAACCTGCATGCGATTGAAATGGAACTGTGCCGTGAGTTCAGTGAACTGCCCATGGTCTTTCACTTGGGAGATATCAGTGACATTGCAACCGTCAGGCGTGTTTTTGAACAGAATCATCCTGATGTGGTTTTTCACGCGGCGGCCTACAAACATGTTCCCATACTTGAAGGGCAGGTGCGTGAGACGATAAAAAATAATGTTATAGGCACTTACAATTTGGCTGTAGAGGCTGCTCGGTCTGGCTGTTCAGAGTTTGTATTCATTTCCTCAGATCAGGCGGTCAACCCCTCTAATGTTATGGGGGCAAGTAAACGCATGGCAGAGATCTTCTGTCAGAATCTTAACGCACGTGCAGACACAAACTTCATCACGGTGAGATTTGGGAATGTGCTTGGGTCAGCTGGTAGTGTTATTTCACTTTTTCGTAAGCAGATAGCTGAAGGTGGACCGGTCACTGTTACCCATCCGGAGATTGAGCGATATTTCATGACCATCCCCGAAGTCAGTCAGTTGATTATGCAGGCTGTTGTGATTGGAGAGGGTGGTGAGATCTTTGTGCTGGATATGGGAGAGCCGGTGAAGATCAATTATCTGGCGGAACAGATGATACGGCTAGCAGGAAAAGAGCCAGGCAGTGATATTGAGATTGCCGTTACCGGGTTACGTCCGGGTGAAAAGCTGTATGAAGAGCTATTTCATGACAGCGAGAAACTGGAGCCGACCCAGCATGAAAAAATCCTCTTGGCCAGGCATCGCAGCATTGAATGGGAGCGACTGGAAGCGCTAATTGATAAGATGGCTAATGCCTGTGATCGCTATGATGAAAATGAGTTGTTTCAATCCATTGAGGAATTTGTGCCGGAAAATAGGATTAAAAGGCTTACAGAGGATCTTGATACTGCATCCATGCCTCATGCATTAGAGAGCTGAAGATAGAGGGTGTGGCTTTCAAGTAAGCACTATTATCATCCGGATTAAAATCAGTGCTTATGGCCAAAATCAATATTCAATAAAATGATATCCATAACCCGCTCCCCACAAACCACCCATGGGAAAGTGATTCTTGTGGATCCTGCGTGGCGGGAGAAACTGGCACGGATCGGAATAGCTGAAGGGAAGTCATGGAACCAGCTGGAACCTGGCCAAAGAGTATCCGGGTCTCCTCACTCCGCTTGTTTTCGTGTGGAGTTGGATGATGGTGATGTAGTTTACTTCAAGCGTTATGTATACCCGCCGAAACGCTGGTTTGAGTTTGTGCTGCGGCCAGGCAAGGCCGGGGTTGAGGCCTGGGCCTACGCTACACTGCAACAACTTGGTATTCCGACACTGGAGGTACTGGCTTTCGGGGAACATCGAATCTTAGGGAGTCTGGCAGCATCTTTTATCGTTACCCGCGAGGTGCCAGACAGCCAGGACCTGAGCAAGTATGGCCCGGAGATATGGTATTACCTGCCAGCAGCTGAACGCAGACGTATCTATACCGATATTTCGGATAAGTTGATTGCACAGATGCAGAAGGCCCATGGATCCAGTTTTTTTCATCACGATCTCAAGTGGCGTAATATTCTGCTACAGCGGGATGGAGATAGTTTTATCCCAGTGTGGATCGATGCCCCCCGTGCCTCCCGCATGCGTCTACGCCATCGCCGTGGAGTAGTGGTGGATTTGTCCGGGTTGGCACGCATTGCCATCAGCCTGCTCAGCAAGTACGACCAAATGCGTTTTATCTGGCGCTACCTGGGAGACTCTCGTCAGCCAGGAGAAGCCAGTCGTCTCTATGGTGAGGTGGCAAAACACCTGGGACGTCGCATGCCAAGCAAGATTGAGCTAACTGATAAGAGGCGTACCTAACCATGCATCTTATGTCAGGGCATGAGTATGCAGAGTTGGTCCAGGGAGCATCCGAGCTGGAACGTGATAACTATGGTGTAAAGGTGTTGTTGACACCAGATGAACGCATAGTAAAGCTGATACGGGTAAAGCGCTGGTACTCACTCTCTGCCATCTATCCCTATTCCATACGTTTTAAACGTAATGCCAACCGACTCAAGTCAATGGGGATTCCAAGCGTTGAGGTGGAACGGGTGTTCTACTGCCATCAGATTCGCCGGCATGGTGTGATATATCCTTTATTACAGGGAGAATCCCTGGAACAAATTGCCACTAAAAATGGGTTATCAGAAGATCTATTGCAACAGCTGGCTGAATTCATTGCCATGCTGCATGATATGGGAATCTATTTTCGTTCCTTGCATCTGGGTAATATCCTGCAGATGCCTGATGGTAGATATGGCCTGATCGATGTGGCGGATATGCGCTTTTTCCGCTCTCCATTACGAGTGGACCAGCGTAGACGAAATTTCAAACATCTATTGCGGAATAAGAGTCACCGCAAGACGTTTGATAGTTTTGGTCTGGAACGATTTCTGAAACTCTATATTACCTCTGCCGGTTTGATCCAAAAGCAGGCGCAAAAAATCTTGTCTGTTGCAGAAACTGTGCATGGATGATCTGGTGGTATGCAGTGAACACCGCCTCTGTTGTGATACCATCTGTTTTTTAAGAAAAATCTATCTGAAGCGATGAAAGAGTTACCAGATTTTAGTGACATAAGGGTACTGGTAGTCGGCGACGTTATGCTCGACCGTTACTGGCATGGTGGTACCAATCGTATCTCACCCGAGGCACCAGTCCCGGTGGTACACGTGACCGATGAGGAAGGTCGGCCAGGTGGGGCCGGGAACGTGGCATTGAACATCACTTCACTCGGAGGTGGCGCCGCCCTGCTGGGACTTACTGGTGATGATGAAATGGCCAATACCTTATCCCTGCGGCTGCAGGAGCAGGGTGTAGAGTGTGACTTTGAACGATTGTCTGGCCTACCGACTATCACCAAGCTAAGGGTTATCAGCCGTCATCAACAACTCATCAGATTGGATTTCGAAGATGGTTTTCCCGGATTTGATTCGGCCGGTTTTCTGGAGCAGTTTGATGCCCAGGTGGCGGGTGCCGACCTGGTTGTACTATCTGATTATGGCAAGGGGACCCTGCGCGATGTGAGTGAGTTCATCTCCCGTGCCAGCGCTGCGGGCAAGCCGGTGCTGGTAGATCCCAAGGGTAGCGATTTCACTAAATATAGCGGTGCCACCCTGATCACTCCGAACCTGTCTGAGTTGGAGGCTGTGGTTGGGTCCTGTGCCAATGAAGACCAGATAGTAGAGAAGGGGCATAAGTTACTGGAGCAGTGCAATCTGGAAGCGTTGCTGGTTACCCGTGGTGAACAGGGTATGACCCTATTGGAGCAGGGAAAGCCACCGCGCCATCTGCCTACCCATGCCCGTGAGGTATTTGATGTCACTGGTGCCGGAGATACTGTGATCTCGGTCCTGGCGGCAGCCATGGCTGCTGGCATGCCACTGGAGGCGGCCACCCAGATCTCAAATGTAGCTGCTGGCATTGTGGTGGGTAAACTGGGTACTGCTACCGCATCCCTGGATGAGATACGAACTGCACTGGCTGGGCAGCAGGTGATTCATCGTGGTGTGGTGGATGAAGAGTCTCTGGTATCAGCTATGGATGCGGCTAGGGGAAATGGTGAGACCATTGTATTTACCAACGGTTGCTTCGATATCCTGCATGCGGGTCATGTAACCTATCTGGAACAGGCCAGCCGTCTGGGCGACCGGCTGGTGGTGGCGGTAAATGTAGATGAGACCGTACGTCAGCTCAAGGGGGATGACCGCCCGGTTAATACCTTGGAACGGCGCATGACCGTGCTGGCAGCCCTGGGATGTGTGGACTGGGTAGTGCCGTTTTCTGAGGAGACACCAGAGCGCTTGATCTGCCGCCTGAAACCAGACTTTCTGGTGAAGGGGGGAGACAACAACCCGGATGATATTCCTGGGGCCAAGTGTGTACGTGAAGCTGGTGGTGAGGTGAAAGTGATGAGTTTTGTGGACAATTGCTCCACCACAGGCACCATAGAGACAATCCGTGGCAGTTCCGATACATAAATTTAACAAACAGCTGGTATGGTTATGGAACCTCTGATTAATTCCATGATGGCCGAGACGCTGTCTTTGTGTCTTGAGATGCAAGGCGGCTTGTGCAGCTAATGGCCTTAGTCCTTAGCAAGCAAGCCAACACAGCAGATCTGGCGCAAAGGCGCGTCCCGTAAGGGTTTGCGCCAAATGGCGCGCTCGCTGTGTTGTGGCGCTTGCCGTATAGCTAT
>JANQEY010000044.1 GCA_028278125.1 bacterium
AAATATTTTTCTAGATAACTTTGAAAATGAAAATAGATCTATAGCTATTCAAACTCATTTAACAATAATTAATTATCATACTTTTTCAGGATAAACTAATTAATACACTATCGTTTTAGAGGTGATCGACTGTATGCTATTCGTCAATGTAATTAATAATACACCCTTTGGAATTATTTATTTGTTGGCAAAATAATAATATTGTAATTATAATTCATATAACTAAGGATAAAACAGTTAGTATAAATAAAAAAGGTGGATACTATTTTAGCACCCACCTCTGAAATAATTTAAAACTTGGGTTTCTTTACAATTTTTGCTTCACTCCAATTCTAAGCTTAAGCACTTTTTGAGCACCCTGGTCATTGGTAATATAAAGAACAGCAAGGAATGTTCCGCCACAAACCTTTCTACCGTTTCTATTCCTTAAATCCCAGGAGTCAAACTTTTTAAGATTAAGGCAGTTTATCTCCGTTCTAAAGGAATTCCTGTAAAGAGTATTGCCCACTCCATCAAACACCACTAATTTAGCCTTGGCGATACCATTTCCAGAGAAAAAGAAGTCAACAGTGCTTTCATCAGTTACTACTGCGGGCGAAACCTTGAAAGAAATGGTGGATAATGGCTTCTGATTTCCGTTATTAATCGGTGTTATCAGATCAAATTCGGCGTTTATCGTCATATTGGCAGTTACATTTGATACAGTTAGAGGGTTGTTAGCACCCGTATAATCACCGGTCCAGCGTACAAATAGATAGTTTGTTGCTGGGACAGCTGTTACTTGTGTACAACTCCCGCCATGATTAACTGTCTGAGACAAATTTCCGGTAATACTTCCATTAGCACCGGCAACAAAGGTCACTGTATAGGTGTTAATCGCAAAGTTTGCCGTTATCGTCATATCCGAGGTGACAGTTACCGTTAAAGGACTTGCGCTACCGGATGCGTCCCCTGACCAACTGATGAAGTGGTAACCACCACCCGCTGTCGGGGTTATCGTAATAGTCGATCCGTGACTGACGGTATTCGCACCATCCTTATCCGTTGAACCACCACTGCTTGAGGATACGTTGACTGTATAGGTGTTAATCGCAAAGTTTGCCGTTATCGTCATATCCGACGTGACATTTGAAACGGTCAGGGGATTGTCTGTCCCAGTATAGTCTCCCGACCAGCCTGTAAAGTGATGGTTAGGCTCGGCGACTGGTATCACTGCCGTACAGCTCCCTCCATGAGAAACTGTTTGGCTAAGGTCGCCTGTTATCGTGCCGTTAGCCCCGGCTTGAAATGTTACAGTATAGGTATTTATTGCAAAGTTACCGGTTATCGTACCTGACCCGTTAATCGTAAACTCACCTGTCTCATCGCCGGATACTTCCGCAATTCCTCCTGTCAAGTCCCAGCCGTCAAAATGATAATTATCGTCAGGATCGGCAAGAACGCTTAGGTTAGTACTCGCTTTTACCGGTATACTTCCCGATGGAGTGACCGTACCATTACCGCTAGAAGATATAGTAATCATAAATGGCGCATGGTATGTACCATGGGTAAATAATGAGATATCGGTTCCTACGTCGTTAATATCGACCGTTGTACCTTCCACTAATTGCAATGAGCCCGATTCGCCCTCGACAAGAAGAGATTTAAAGGTAACTACGGCTAAAAGACCATCTCCTTCTACTATAAAAGGAACAGCTGGAGCGCTTATTGTATTTCCAACATTGACCTTATTGTTCCCGAGTAAACCAGGGATAAAAATAGTTGAACTCGCGCCCCTGTCTATTAAAAAGTTTTGTTCGCTCGCCGCAGACTCGGTGGCGTCAACATATTCAAATTCAGCCGGGTCAAATTGAAGATGGAATGAATAACTTCGCACATCTTTCATATCATGCCCATAGATGGCAACGGAAAAATTTTCTCCCGGTGCGGAACCTATAATCTCCGCCTGAATTCCGGCTGTTGCAGGATCCATATCAACCCGCATACCCGGTTGCGCAAAACCCGCAGTAATTGTGCCACCGCTATTTATAACGAATTCTCCTGTCGCATCATTGTCGGAAACGGTAATATCGCCGGTAACAGCCCAGTCTGTAAAATGAAATCCAGCATCTGGAATCGCTTCTACGCTTAGATTCCCTCCCTCAACAACCTGAATATCACCGGAAGGATTTACACTTCCATTAGCGCCGGCAGTAACCGTCACAGTATACACCTCTCCATTAACAACTGTTCCAGGTGTATAGGAGCCGATATTGGTTGTTATGCCATCCCCATCAATTGTTATACCATCAGTACTAATAGTAAATGTGCCTGACTCGCCGTCACCTAAATTTGAGGTAAATGTAAAATAGGCAAGGAGGCCATCACCGCTTATCTCTGTTCCGCCAATCATCCCGGCAGAAATCTGCATCTCGCCAGAGGACTGCTCGTCATCTTGAAAAAACACGCTTGTCGGGTCGCCTCCTTCAAGAAAATTCTCTTCACCAGTACTACCATTATTGGCTATAGCGCTGACATAGGAAAATTTGGCGGGATCAAAGTTGATAGTAAACCTGAGGGTAAAAACATCCACCAGATTACTTCCCCGTACTGCAATTGAAAACTGTTCGCTGGTACCGACGCCCCCTCTGATTGACTGAATATCAACAGAATTAGGCTCAACGTCAACGCTAAAGGTCGGTTCCTGGGCTAAAGTAAAGGAAGCGAGTAATCCGATAAGTAATAAGAAACATCTATACCACTTCATAATTTTTCTCCCATTATAAAAACAAATTATTGTTTATCTCTATTCTTACTCAAAGAAAAAAGCTGCATCTTATTCGCCGGCCTTTTCCTTAAAATCAAGAATAGTTCCTTTACCATTTATATCAACCATTTTGACCTCAAGAATCTCTATCTTTGGATCGCCTGAAGATTTGCCGGTAAAAGTCAATATTCCAAGCACACCCTTCCCGCTTACCGGTATCTCAGGATTTGTTCCCTTAAGGGTCGTTGCAACCTCTACTTCTCCCTCCTCTGGCTTTACCATAAAGGTGAGTATTTTCCCACCATTATTTTCGAGGAAAGCTGTTTTACCGTTCAAACTTTTTACAGCACTCTCAAAATTTACAACTGCTTCATCGAAAAGAATCTTGAATGAATAACTATAGAGGCCTTTCATATTTTTGCCGACTAGGGCAACACAGAGTTCTTCGCCTTCACCGACAGTAGAAGGAGCCTGCTCAGCATCTTCTGTTTTAGCATTGAAATCAATAAAGACTTGAGCATCGTTGGAGCCATCAGCTATTCCAAGAGTAACAATGCTAAGCATTATTATAACTGTAGCTCTTATTAATTTCGCAATCATTGTAAATCCTTTCTTTATATGCTTAGGTTTAGGGCAGTACAACGCTTACACACTGTACTGCCTGTTTATTACTTTTTATTTAAGTGTCAGTCCCCAACTTCTTCCAAATACGTTCAAGTCAAATATGTCAATACTCTGGACACTTCCAACATCACCACTGAAGAAGAGATTCACTATTGCTTCCCAATCCTCATCTTCACTTATTTTGCCCCAGTTTCTTCCAAAACTGTTAAGGTCAAAAACATCAACTGTTCCATCCCTGTCTCCGGTGATACCACTGATATCACCCTGCAACACGACATCTGAAGTAAAGACGTTGCCATCTTCATCGGTAACGACTGCCTCCGGAAGACCGCCAACGTCGCCATAGCTCAGTGAAAGGGCAGCATTGCCACTTACAGCAAGCGCTTCACCACCGGCGTTTACAAACCCCTTCAAGGCAAATGCGCCGGAACCGTCGTTCTGGAACCACTGTGCCGTACCAGCTTCATTGCCAACTACAAGATCGAGGCTTCCATCACCGTTTATATCCAACCCCAGAGGCGCGGCATTAGCACCGACAGAAATATCCTCATCAGAAGCATTTGCAACAGGTAATGGGCCGACCCATCCACCGGCACCGTCCGATTCGTCAATATCAACCGAACCATCGCCAAATCCGAGAATCAGGTCAGAAGCGTGGTCACTGTTAACATCCACCAGATCAAAACCGGTGAGTCCATCAGGTGCTGTGTAAAAGATTTGGTCTGTATCTTCACTGTCATAAACCTTAATTTGACCGTCGGTAAGACCATAGAGAATATCTGTTTTATTATTCTCGTTAAGATCGACCAATCTCATGCATGCCAGGAATCCGCCTTCCAACTCAAGCGTGAAGGTGGCATCCAACTCTAATGCGGTTCCATTATTCATATAGATTGAAACGACACCATCCTCGGTGATAACGACAAGGTCTTTATCTCCATCTTTATCCATGTCGTCCATTGACGCTGAGCTGAAATCTCCAACGTTAATTGGGTCGCCGACATTATCGGTTAAGGCCAGTTTTGTATCACACAGTACTGGAACACTTGCGTAAAGAGATACATCAACTATTATTTCATCATCAACAGGAGCAGTCACCGGAATAAACTCGGTTCTCATACCCTCCTGGCGAACACAGAGAAGGTAATGACCAGCTACAACATCAACGCTGCTATTACCGTCAAAAACATGCTTTCCAAACCATCCACTCGTTGCGAAAAGGTACACATGAGCTGTTTCATCAAGCCCGGTAACGGTAATGATGCTGTTCATCTCCTCCACGGTAATCGTTACATCAACCGGTTCTGAATCGAATTCGCCATCATTTGCAATAAAGGTTACCGTGTGTTCACCTATTTGTTCTAAAGTTGGTGTCCAGGTGAAGGTACCGGTTCCGTCGCCGTTATCCACAAAGGTCGCCCCTTCGGGAAGGTTTTCAGGTTCAGCTATGGTCGGCACATCTCCATCGGGATCGGAGGTCCCAACCGTAAAGGTCAACTCCTGTCCAACATAGGCTGTTTGATCCTCGATTGGTAATACAACCGGAGCATCACTTGAAGGTGTAATTTCAACATTGAAGGTCATCTCAGTTTCATTCACACCGCCATTGTCCGTACCCCCGTCATCGGTAACCGTTACCGTTATTGAAGCAGTACCGAATGCATTTTCTACAACATTGTAAAGCAGGGTACCGGTCTCTTCACTCGGGTTATATACAACACTGATATTAGTAAGTATCTCCTCATCGGAACTCTCGGCCGTTACAGTAAGGTTCTGAACAAGGTCGGGATCACCATCTTCTATGCCGGTCAAATCGACGACCTGCTGATCAGGATCATCTTCAGCTACTGTCTGGTCTGGGACCTGGTCGATAAATGGTGCGTCATTAACAGGCAATACCTGTATTTCAAAGGTATAGACTGTCGATTGCTGCTCGTCCTCCAATGTGCCATCGGGAGGATTATAAATATCGGGAATTAAACCGTCATCCTCAATTGTTACAGTAATAATCACAGTACCACTTGCGTCTGGAACGGGAGTATACGTTAAGGTTCCAGCTTCAAGATCGACAACCGGATTATGTACGATATTAATATCCGAGCTTGTTGCAGTGATAGTAAGATCCTGCACAATTTCAGGGTCGCCATCGTCAATTCCGGTAAGTGTAATAACCTGTTGATCCGCATCTTCAAGCACCGGTGCAGGTGAGGTTATCTCATCCAATACCGGTGCGTCATTAACAGGATGTATGTCTACGTTGAATTCCGTAGACGCACTGCCACCCTGATCGTCTACTACATTGACAGTAATGGTAACCACACCATTAGCGTCAGGATCAGGCGTAAACGTTAATGTTGCCTCTTCCTCTCCCTGCACGTAAAAGATCTCAGGGTTGTGGATCCTGTCGGGATGAGAACTTATCGCTGTCAAGGTCAGAATCTGATCGTCATTTAAGTCTCCATCGTTAATACCTGTCAAGGTAACGGTCTGTTCAGGATCGTCCTCGGTAAGTTCCATATCCTCAGGTTCATCAATCGTCGGGTCATCATTCACCGGTGTTACAGTAATGATAAATTCCTGTAGACTGTGAGCGTCGTCAGGACCGGTTCCGTCATCGTCAACCCTGATGACTACATCGGCAGTGTGCTGGCCGTCTTCAGGCGTCCAGGTTACCACACCTGATTCTTCATCAATTTTCATTCCCTCCGGACCTTTAACAAGGCTCCAGCTCATTTCATCACCTTCAATATCGGTTGCATCAGCATCGTAGCTATATTCTACCTCCTCTGTTGCCACTGTTATCGGCGTAGAGGTAATCTCCGGCGCATCGTTAACCGGTGTTACGGTGATAGTAAAGAACTGGTCATCCTGCAGTTGCGGATTGCCATTATCGACCACTCTTACATGCACGCCACCGCTTAATTCTCCTTCAAGCGGAGTCCAGCGAATTACACCAGTAGTCGGATCAATGGTCATATTATCGGGTTTTGTTATAAGGCTGAAGGTCAGCACGTCTCCCGGCAGGTCAACGTCTTCCGCTTCCACATCGTAAACGTATTCCACATCCTCCGTCGCCGTTATAATAGGCTCTGAGGTAATCTCCGGTGCGTCATTAACCTGGTTCACCGTAATGGTAAATGTCTGCTCATCAAATCGGTTCGGATCCCCATCATCGGTTACGCGTACCGTCACATTTGCTGAGGTTACACCTTCCGGCGGTGTCCAGAAAATGATATAATCGCCTTCTTCAGAAACTATCACCATTCCCGCAGGTGCTTCTTCAAGATTCCAGGTCAGGTCATCATCTTCTTCATCCGTCGCTGAGAGAGAGTAGGTATATACCTCGTCCTCGGTGGCTGTTAAAATCGGTGTTGAAGTGATCACCGGCGCGTCATTGACCGGCGTAACAGTTATGACAAATTTCTGCATATCAAACTGTCCGTCTGGATCGGTTACCTTCACAATTACTCCACCAGCAGTTACACCGTTAAGTGGAGTCCAGGAAATAGCGCCGGTTTCTTCATTAATAACCATTCCTTCAGGACTTGTTTCAAGACTCCAGGATAATTCATCCAATGTATTATCCTGGTCTTCAGCAACGGGATTATAGGTATACAAAACGTCCTCAGTCGCTGAAGTCGGTGCAGAAGAGATGATCCTTGGCGCATCATTGACCGGAGTTACGGTAATAGTAAATACTTCCTCATCTGTCAAGGCCCCATCGGATACCGTCAGAGTCAATTCACCACTGGATGTTACCCCATTAGGCGGCGTCCAGTTTATCTCACCGGAATTAGGATCACAGGTCATCCCAGCAGGGGCGCCTGCTAAACTCCACATGAGTTCTGCCTGGGTATTGTCAATATCCTCTGCTGTCGGATTGTAGGTGTACTGTTCATCCTCTATAGCTGTAGTCGGTGCTGACGAGGTAATCACCGGTGCGTCATTGACCGGTGTTACGGTTATGCTAAATTCCTGCACATCTGAAGCGCCATCCGGATCTTCCACCTTAAGCACGACACCAAAGGTACCGCCGGCATCCTCATTGTCCGGTGTCCAGATAATAGCGCCGGTTGCGGCGTTAATACTCATACCGTCAGGCTTCTCAAGAAGGGTCCAGGAAAGCTCTGTCTGTGTGTTATCCTGGTCCTCGGCTGTAGGATTATAGCTATACTGCTCATCTTCTACAGCTGTTGTTGGAGCATCTGAGGTAATCACCGGTGCGTCATTGACTGGCTTAACCGTGATTGTCCAACTCTGGGTATCAAAAAGATTGTCCGGATTTGTACCGTCATCGGTCACTCTGACCGTTACTTCAGCGCTGGTAACACCATTTGCCGGTGTCCATCTGATCGCGCCAGAGGCCGGATCGATAGTCATTCCATCCGGTTTTACATCAAGGCTGAAAGTTAGCACATCGCCGGGAAGGTCAGGATCTGTTGCCTGTACAAAATAGGTATACTCCTTATCCTCTTCTGCGAAGAGGGGCGCGGTTGAGGTAATGATCGGCGCGTCATTGACCTGAATCACGGCAATGGTAAATGACTGCTCATCAAAGAGTTCAGGTTCACCATCATCAGTCACCCGTATTGTAACCTCAGCGCCAGTCACACCCTCTTCAGGAGTCCAGGTAAGTTCCCCGGTCTCTTCATCAATATCCATGTCGTCAGGACCGCTTAAAAGTGTCCAGACATGTTCATCACCAAAATCCGGATCTTCAACATCGGGATCGTAAACATATTCAATTTCCTCTGTCGCTTCGAGCACCGGTTCGGAGGTGATGACAGGAGCATCGTTTATCTGCTCAACTTCAATAACGAAGCTCTGCTCATCGAAGAGATTTGGTTCACCGTCATCGGTGACACGAACGGTAACCGGTACACTGGTCACACCTTCAGGCGGTGTCCATCTGACAGCCCCGGAAGCAGCATCAATTGTCATACCGTCGGGACCAACTCTAAGAGTCCACGTCAGATTATCATCTTCCACATCCTCAGCGGTCGGGTCATAGGCATACTCAACATCTTCGGTCGCCTCCGTCTCCGGTTCGGAAGTAATAACTGGAGCGTCATTAACCGGTGTTACCGCAAAGGTGGCAAAGTCGGAATCTTCCAATTCCCCATCATTTGCCGTAAAGGTAATGGTTTCAAAACCGTTCCAATTTATATGAGGAATAGTAACTGTCGCCACCCTACCTTCTCTGATCATTACACTGAGTTCTGAATTACCGCTGTAAGACCATGCGATTTCGTCATCATCGTTATCGATGTCAGTTACATAATCATCAAGGTTTATTTTTACGAAAGTTTCACCTTCCGCAACTGTCTGATCGGGAATATTTCCCACAACAGGTGCGTCATTTACGTTATTCACGATAAAAACCGCCTCATCGCTGCCGGTTTTATCCCCGTCACTGGCGACAAAACTAACACGGGCAGCCCCAAACCAATCAGCACTTGGAATAGTGATAGTAGCGACTCGATCGGTTATTGTTACGGTAAGGTCGCCATCCACAAGTGCGTTCCACGATAATGTGGTAATATCATTATCGACATCGGTCACATAATCGTCAAGGTTGACTGTCGCGAATGTTTCACCTTCATTAATTTCTTGATCAGGTATATCGGAAACAACGGGTGCGTCATTGACCGGATTGACCGTCACGATAAACGTCCTCGTTCTTGACTGGTCGTCAGCTGGATTACCGGGCGTCTCATTATCATCGGTTACTGTCACGGTAACAATGGCGCTTCCGTTCTGATCTTCAACAGGCGAAAAGCTCAGCGTTCCCGTAGAATTTGCCGATGTGTAAATCACTGTCGGGTGCGGTATTAATCCGGGATTATCACTTGAGGCGGTTATGGTGATTGTTTCTTCCAGTTCCGCATCTCCACCATAGATTCCGGTTAGAGGTACCTTAACCAGCTCTTCATCCTCATCAATCGTTACATTACCGATAGGGTTGATCTGCGGCACATCATTTACCGGTGCTACATCAATGGTAAATTCCTGGGTACCAATAGCCGGTCCGGGAGGTGCCCCATCGTCGGTCGCTATGATAAATACAGTGACGTCCGGGCCTTCAGTTGGTGTCCAAGTGATTGTACCGGTCGTCGGATCAATACTCATATCATCGGGAGCATCTTCCAGTGAATAGGTGATATTATCATTCTCAATATCCTCAACCTCAGGCGTATAAGAATAGAACTGATCCTCTATTGCGTTGGAATGGTCTGGTGAGATAAAATACGGAGCGTCATTCACCGGATTGACCGTCAACAGAACCGTTGCGGGGCTTGCCGAAGGCGTCCCGTCATCATCCTGAATCATATAAGTAAACTGATCAGGTCCGAAATAGTTCTCATCGGGAGTATACAGTATCTCTCCCTCCGAAATTATGGCCGTCCCGTGAGCAGGATCGGAAACACTGAGAAGTGATATTTCATCGCCATAGGGCTCATCATAATCGAAATCATTATCGAGAACATCTACGCTTAATGGCGTATCCTCAGTGACCGGTATTCTTCCCTCGCCGGGATCATTTACTGCGACAGGAGCGTCATCAACGGGTGTGACCAAAATTGTCACAGTCGCTGTTGCCGTGAGCCCGCCCTTGTCAGTTACTATATAAGCAAATTCATCCTCACCATTGTAGTTTTCATCAGGTGTATAGGTATAGGTTCCGTTTGCATTGATTACCAAATCTCCATGTTCCGGATCACCGCCTTCCGGGTGGATGGCATAGGTATGCACATCACCCTCAAGTTCAAAGTCGACATCCGTTACCAAGGGTGTTAAATCACCGGTATGAGAGCCATCCTCCTCCACATCGAAATGGTCGCCTGTAGCTACAGGAGGATCATTGACCGGAGTGACATTAAAGGAGATTGTGCCTTCGGCAAAGAGGCCGCCTGCATCAGTCACACGGTAAGTAAACTGGTCAGGGCCGGTATAATGTGCCGAGGGCGTATAGGTGAAGGTTCCCGTGTTTATATTGGTCCAAACTATTGCGCCATGTTCCGGCCCGCCATCGGGAGCAATTGAATAGGTATGGGTCTCACTCGGCATACCGAAATCTACGTCAGAAACCAATTGGGGCAATTGGTCATTCTGACCGAAATCCCTAACATACACTCCATCCTCTACAACTTCCGCCGGCCCACCGTCTAGCGCTACGGGCGCGTCGTTTACCGGTTCGATTGTGAGCACAACCGTTGCGGGTACCAGCGAATTATCCGTCCCATCGTTCGCATAATAGGTGAATTGGTCTGTGCCATTGTAATTTGCGTCCGGAGTATACTCAAAGGAGCCGTCAGGATTTAACACCAGTGTTCCATGGTCGACGTCATCATCGAGCACTGCGGTAATCGGATCACCTTCAACAGGGTCATTGTCATTGGCAAGCACTCCGGGGGCCGCAATTGTCAACTTTGTGTCCTCGACTGCGTCATAAGCATCATTCCCTGCGACTGGAGGGTCATTAACAGGATTGACGGTGAGGGTAACCTGTAGAGTAACGGAGGTCAATTCCCCGTCATAGGCCACATATTCGAATCCATCAGTGCCATGCCAGTTTTCGTTGGGTTGATAGGCGAACGATCCATCGGGAAAAAGTCGAAGCGTACCGTGCTCAACGTTCTTCTTAAGCTGTGCCGTGAGAATATCATCGGGATCATCGTCACTGTCATTGGCAAGGACTCCGTTCTCTGCATCAACAAAAAGAAGAATGTCCTCATCGCTTGTATAATCATCAACCTGTCCATAGGGTTGCCGGTTCACATTGGTAACGGTGATTTGAACAATTTGTTCATCGGAGAGGTTCGGATCACCATCATCGGTTACCTTGAAGGTAACATGGTATACACCCGCATCCAGGTAGGTGGTTGTCCAGGTAAAGACACCTGATTCGGGATCTATCGATCCGCCTGGAGCGTCTTCAACAGAATAAGCAAGTTCATCACCGGGATCAGGGTCTGAAGCCGAGCAATTAATGGTTACCGTTTGAGTCTCGTTTACCTGTTTATCAGATATGAAATCAAGCACTGGCGGCGAATTCGTACCACCAATAACGATGGTAACTTCCTGGATATCTCTCAAATTTGGAACGCCATTATCGGTTGCGATAAAGGTAAAAACATAGGTGCCGACATCACCGGGCCCAGGCGTCCAGTCAAATGCACCGGAGGTTAAATTAATCACCGGAGTACTTGTAGGAGGGTCGACATCGACCTCCAGTGTATAGAACACATCATCACCATCGGGGTCTGTAGCCTCAACTGTAAAACCAATAGGGACCTCTTCTTCTCCGGCAATATCGGGAATCGCCGTTGTCATAATTGGTGCGCGGTTAGTATTGTGCACTGTAATAGTGATTTCTTCAAAATCAATATCACCGGGTGCACGTACGTCTTCAGTGGGTTCAATTTCCGTAACTTCGAACCGTACATTCGGATACACGCCAGCATCATTATAATCGGTATTCCAGACGAAAATTCCCGTTGTTGGTGAAGTCAACGAAAAAGTCGCGTCATCAGGCAAATTACTTGCCGATAATAAAATTGGATCGCCGGTAGGGTCACTGGCACTCACTACAAAGGTGAGTTGATTAGGCTCATCAACCTCTTTGTCACCAATCGGTGCTAGGACCGGTGAACCATCATCCACGGTTATGATTACTGTTGCAGGCACATCAGAGCTTGACTCACCATCATTTGCGTAATAGGTAAACTCGTCTGTTCCTACATAGCCCATATCTGGCACATAGGTAAACGAACCGTTAGGATTCAGGGTCAATGTTCCATGATCAACGTTATCATCAAGTACCGCGGTAATCGGTTGACTTTCAGGGTCATTATCATTCGTTAAAACACCGGGAGCTGGGACGGTTAAAACTTTATCATTATAGATTTGATAGGTATCATCGCCCGCAACTGGTGGTTCGTTAGAAAGAAATTCGATCTGGTTTTCAATTAGTTCGACAATATCAAACTTTCCATCGCTATCGTCATCATTGTTAAAATTGACGGCTTGAAATGCATTAAAAATACTTCGACCACCGAAAGAGTTATTATATACAATAGCCGCCTCACCCACATCGCCACCATTAAATTCAGCCAATTGGGTGGCCCCTGGTAATATAGAAACAATTTCACCGTCTCTACGCCATTGGTTGTGACTCCAATTAAGTACAGAGATACTATTTGGCGTTGTGAACATAGTATGAGTGGGATCATCGGCAGTAAAACTTCTCGGTGTTTGAAATTCATATTGAAAATCTATTCCTAATGTAGTCAATAAAGGATGTGAGGGATATTGATACATCCACCAATCAGCGAATATCAAATTGCCACCTCCTTCAACGTACAATTTTAAATCATTGAGCGTTTCAGGTGTAGGAGCAGGAGTAGAATACCAATTATAGGAATTATGGATCACTAAATCCCAACTAGTACCATCTACGAGCGCATCTGCAAAAGCCTCTTGCGTTGTAACAAGGGTGTGAGGCAGCCCTAAATTATTTAGAGCATCACTATAATGGTAATGCTCTTCCCATCGTGGTTCATTCGGTACTATTTCTAGTACTAAGATATCAAGTACTGGCACATCTGGCACCTCAACCCGATGGGTAAAAACACGTTTCCCAAATGCTGGCGGGACTATTTCAGCACCATCAGGATTATTGTTCCCGGTAGAAAGTCCTGTTTCCGGCTCATATGGGTAATCTTTAAATACAAGATCACTGGCCTTTACCGGTGACGCTATAGAAAATCCCAACATAAGCACAAACAACAAACAGAAGCTCAGGACAATCGACAACCGCCCTCGTCTCCATTTATGTTTTTGAGGTTTCTTAGCCAAAAGATCATCCTGCTCGATGCCCAGGCTAGTTAATTTAAGCAAATCGCTCATAACGCCTCCTTAAATTTAAGTTTTTAAAAATTAGGTGTAGATTTAGAAGTTATTTAACAGTTAAATTTGAAAATTATTAAGGAGACACATGAAGGACATAAGAGCTAAATTGAATTAAATAAAATTATTTAATACGGTTCACTCATCTAAGGCAAAACTAATGATTTATCCCATATTAATGAATTAAATACAATAATTTATTAAATATCACATTTCATATTTAATTATATTTAGTGTATATTATTAATAGAATAAAAACGTGTCGCCATGTACCAACATGTGCCTCACACCGGGGATAGCCGCTTACTTTCCAGGGTTGTGGCTGTCCCCTTTTTATTTAAATTATGTATCCTCTCTTATAAAAGAATTTTGATTGTGACTGATTCTCTTAATTATAATTTTAGAAGGGTTTTTGCCTGACCTTTAAAACTACCAAAGAAAATCATTCCTCCTAAGTTCTAAAAATTCCTTTTCTAATCCTCCTTTAGTGATTACCATATACCCCACTATATGGTATAAGATTTATTATCAGCTACTGTATATAGTAATTGCTCTCCAATTACAGTTTGCCATGTAAAGGCAATACTAGTTAATAGTTATCACAGTATCTCTGAAATGGTGATCTCGAACTCCCGGTACCAGTAAAATATGCGGTTCACTGAGTACGAATGTGAAACTATGAATGTGTTGTTTCCCCCCAACCACATTCTTTGAAGCAATCACCCTTCAACTCTTTATTTACCCCCTGTAAACTTGGCCAGAGTAAATTATAACAGCTATATTTTCATCCGACTAAGAGTATAATTAATTAAAAAAATCTAGGCAAGATATTTTTTTCAACAAAATTTAATTCGTATTGCATTTTTTTTTGCCATAATATAGTGGAATTTTTTACAGATTTGCAGAAAATAGACATATGCTATACCGGTTTACTAAATTGGACTGGTATGAGAACTTGCAATACCAAAGGGTTTACGGTGTTCATGGATTGCTTTCTATTCCGATTATTGTTTTAAATATCTTAGAATATTTGAACATACACAATGCTATCTACTCAATAATTTTTCCCTGTCTCAATCTGTTCGTTAACATTGTAACAAAGAAATTGACAAAAATTTTTTAATCACCACTAAATCTAGGCGGTCTAATTGAATTATTATAAAACTTCTTTTCCAGATGTCACAATTTAAAAAACAAAGGAATTAAATTACAAGAAAATTGGTGCTAATCCAAAGAGTTAGAGCGTTCCGGAACCAATACAAAGCTGTTAATTCTTTCCAATATTCGATTATTATAATAATATTGTATATTCAATATTGCAATTAATAATTAATTTTGTATGTTATATATGATGGTTGGAGAACAAATAACCTAGTCATTTAATTAAATGTGATTATGAGTTCTGCTAATTAAAAATTAAGGTGACCTCTAATAATTCAGTTTTGTTTTGAGGCTGAGCGAAAATCCTTTGGGTGAGGCGCATGAAAGAGGTACTGCGATTCGGCGAATGAATGCAACGAAATCCAAAGTGTTTTACAGCCAGCCGTAGTAGGAAATGAATTTTT
>JANQEY010000079.1 GCA_028278125.1 bacterium
CTAACTGCCGCTCCTCGATGAGATTCGATAGTTATCACGCCACCCCGTTTGATTATCTCGGGTTCAGACTGGTTCGATCAATTAACTAAACACCTTGGACAATTTGGAATAAAAAATACCCTGTCTTGCATTTGCAGACAGGGTATTCTATCTCAATAAAACAACCGCTTACGCTTTCTCTTCGATCCGTCCGATCTGGAGGTTAAACTGGTAAGACAGTTCACCCAGGCTGCCGTAACGGTTCTTGGCAATAACCAGTCGAAGAGCGCGAGGTGTTAAAGAAGTTTCAATACGCCTCATACGTTCTGTACCGTGATAGTTCTCACGCAGGAACAGGGCTGTATCCGCTGAGAATTCCAGCTCACCACTCTCCTTCAAGCTGGATATAGTCGGTTCATCGTAACCGTCACGAGATAGTGATGAAACCACGATCACGGGGCTGCTGATGCGGAATGCCATCTCACGAAGTTCACTAACCATACCGGAGACGATATGCTGGAAATTCGCCTTGTCTTTTTTATTCGTTGCCCAACGCTGCAGATAGTCAACGATTACTAGACAATTGTTCGCGCCTTCTGCCCTTCGGATAACCTGGCGGGCAATAGATTCAAGGTGCGGCACTTCAAAACGAGATGAACCTTCTATGAAGTGCAATTGCTGTAAACCGCCTGAATAATCCTCATATGCCTTCTGTAACTCTGCATATTCCTGGTCGTTGTATTTACCATCGGCGTATTTTTTCATGGTCAAACCGGAAACCTGGCAGAATGCTTTTAATGTCAAACGCCAGACAACTTCGTCAAAGCTAAGAAATACAACTGGAATTCCATCCTGTGCCACTTTTGTAGCGATCTGGATAGCGAAGGTGGTTTTACCCAGTCCCGGACGTCCGGCAAGGATATGAAGCGCTGGCTGCAGACCGCCAAGCATATCATCCAAGCCTTCAAAACCTGTCAACATTCCATGACCACGACCACGGCGTCCCTCGATATCATTCATCACTTCCGGGAAAATGTTAGACACCGAAACCGCACGGTCCGCGGAATCATCCTTTATCAGTCCCTGGATCCTGTTGATCTCGTCCTGCATTTGCGCCAGGATGTTGTCAGCAGTCTTCTTTTCGGTACCCAGCTCCTCGTGAATTACCGGGGGCAGGGATGCAAGCTGACGTTTTTGCCACAGATCAACCAGGCGTTTTGAACCATCTACATGATTTCCGACCGGCTCCCAGTCATCAATGTTAGGCAACTGGCGGTTCTCTTCGTATGCAGCCTCAATTGCATTAAACGCCGCCATAGTTTCGGTGGAAGTAAATACATCTTCCATAATAATGCCCCGCACGTCGAAATACGCTGCGGGACGCACGGCCAGGGCCGCGACCACCGATTTTTCAAGCTCAAGGTCTCTCAGATCATTGGCGGTTACTTGTACGATGCTTTCAGGCATGTCTCGTCTCCACGTTAGGCTTCACCGCACCCATTGGGTGGCAGCATACTATTATTCTTCAGTTTAAGTTCTCGTTCCTCACGACCTAGCAAGGTAATAAAAGATACACTGAGATTCAATCGTTGGGATTGCAAATATTGAGAGTACAAGATTAGTTTCCTGATCCCAATAATACACCGGAACTAAAATGAAGAAATTTTGTGTACTAACTATCAATACTCGCATTTTCTTAAATCCTGTGCTATATATTGGCTGATGGTAAAACTATTTCCAATCAAATGGAGCATTATCTCATGATCGATCAAAACACCTTCAAGTTTATGAAAGACCTTTACGGCAACAACAATAAAGAATGGTTTGACGAGAACAGGAAACGATACGAAAAGTTCGTCCGTGATCCGATGAAATCATTATCGAACTCTCTGGCCGGACCTGTTTCAACCATCCTCCCGGAATTTTCCGGCAAAGCCAAAATATCACGAATAAATAACGACCTCAGGTTTAATCCAAAAAAGCCTCCATACAAGGAACATGTCTGGGTATCATTCGGCAAATCCACACGTGATAATACAGCGGATATATTTGCTGCTTTTAGTAAGGAGGGTTGGTGCGCGGGATGTGGACTAGATTCACCAAAGCGAGGTGATCTCGACAACTGGCGATTAAACCTTGTTAAACACATCGATACCTGGAATAAATACTGGGATAGACTAAACAGCAATGTGAAAATAGAGACTTTTACTAATAATCCCTATAAAAAACCGGTTTTCAATGACACCCCGGAAGAAGTTGTGGAGCTTGTTCAGTCAAGGGGGACCTGGCTTGTGTCAAAACCGGTAACGAAGTTTAAAAAATCACCGGAAGAAGATTTATTCAGTTATGTCTCCATCATGCTTCCAATATTCCTGTTTATGACAGTCACTCCCGCAGATTTGCCAAATCGGCTCGCGGAACTGGGAGATGTAATTGTAGCGCCAAATAAAGAGGTTGAAAAATATTGGAGTGTACTTTCGAAATAGCGAGAGATAGGCGGGTGGCCCGACATGATTGTCGGGTATCAGATGTAGCCCGGACCGCCCTCGGTCCGGGGAGAATGTAGATTTTAGAATCCTGGTAAGAGAAACCCGGGTTGCATCCCCCACAGCGGATAAATTAAACCCGGGCTATCAAAACTTGTCTTAATCGATAGCTATTTCCTTGCTACGGCAATCCCATTGCAGAACCGCCAGAACGTGGATCTGCACCGCCATACATCATCCCGGTTTCCAGGTCCACCATTACACCCTGGACACTGCTGCTGACCCATCTCCTGCTTACTTTATGCCCCATCCGGTGCAACGACTGTGCGCAATCCGGAGAAATATCCGGATCCATATACAGGTAATTCGGTACCCACTGGTGATGCACCCTTGGATCAGATATTGCCTGCTGGATATTTGCTCCGAAATCAATAACGTTAATGATAGTCTGTAATGTCGCCGTGATAATTTTCGGGCCACCCGCTCCACCAACTGCCATAAAGGGTTGACCAGCCTTTAAAACCAGGGTTGGTGTCATGCTTGATAGAGGACGTTTTCCCGGTTCAATTGCGTTTGCCTCTTTCCCAATTAATCCGAAATAGTTCGGTTGACCAGGTGCAATGGAAAAATCATCCATTTCGTTATTAAGGAAAATCCCGGTTGAACCGAGGACAACACATGACCCAAATCCGGTGTTAATAGTAGCTGTCAGGGCTACCATGTTGCCGTCTTTGTCGATTACTGAAAGATGGGTTGTATGTCCTTTTTCCATCGACATTCCGGGAAGATTTTCATAATCCTGCGGATTTCCTGGACCATCAACCTTGCGTGACCATAGGCTGGGAACAGCCATTTGAAGTTGTTGTGCGTATTCCTTGCTGGTCAGTCCCTTTACGGGAACTTCAACAAAGTCAGGATCGCCAAGGTATTCAGCACGATCGGCAAAGGCTGCTTCCATTGCTTCAGTCAGGTGGTGATAATAACGTGAAGAATATCTTCCGAATTGTTCGAGGTCCCACTCTTCAAGAATATTGAGGATTTGAACAAGATGAACCCCTCCTGAAGACGGTGGTGGCATCGAATAGATGTCATAACCGCGGTAGGTGCCATGCACAGCATCACGTACCTGAATTTTATAATTTGCCAGATCTTCAGCAGTGATTATACCACCTGCTTCTTCCATGAACCTGACTATTTCTTGACCAGTTTCACCGGTATAAAATTCATCACGACCATTTTTAACAATACGTTTGAATGTTTCTGCAAGGTCTTTCTGAACAAGGATATCGCCAGCTTCCCAGGTCAGGGTATCATTCTTAAACATAATCGCTCGGGTAGTTTCAAACAGTCCAAGCCAGGGTGCCAGGTAAGCGTAATAATCCGCCTGGTGTGGTTGAACAATAAAACCTTTTTCAGCGTTTTCAATTGCCGGTTTCATTAACCTTTTACGGGACATCTTTCCCGATCCAAAATTGGACAGGGCGTATTCACGTGCGGCTACCGATCCCGGTACACCACCGGCGAGTATTCCGGTTGTTGAAAGACCGCCGTTTGGCGTCCCGGTACTATCCAGGTACATATCCCTGAATGCTGCAGTGGGAGCAGTTTCACGACCGTCAATCGTCGTTACTTTCCCCGTTTTTGCGTCACGAATTACCCAGAACTCTCCCCCGCCTATTCCTGCGCTGTATCCCTGGACTACGTTGAGCACGTACGCAACAGTATATGCTGCGTCTATGGCATTACCACCATCTTCAAGCACCCTAAGTCCGGCTTCTGTGGCGATTGGATTTGCGCTCGATACCATTCCGTTTTTTCCCCATGCAGGCTTGGTTGATGCAGCATAGCACCCTAGTGACCAGGAAAATATCAGTATAAAGATTATACTTACGGTTATCAGCGATCTACGTCTAAAGATTCCAGTCATCGTTCATTTCCTTGCATTTAATAACCTAGAATATCCTGCAAAGGTACGTCCGGTCAAACAATCTTGCAAGCAACCTCACAAGCGAGATTTCACACTGGAAAAATCAGAGCCGATCGAGTAAAGAAAGATGCGGGTGAACAGCTAATGACTTATATTTCACGTGGTTTAAAGAGAAGGTTCACAAATGTCCCACTTTGTAGCGATTTCAGGTAATATTGGAGTTGGAAAAACAACTATCACCAGGCTTGTAGCGGAAAGGCTGGGATGGAAACCATTCTACGAACCGGTAATTGACAACCCTTATCTCGATGATTTTTACGATGATATGACAAAATGGGCTTTTCATCTCCAGATCTATTTTTTGTCAAAACGTTTTGAAGCGCAGCGTGAGATCACATCGACACCAAATCCATGTATCCAGGACAGAACTATTTATGAAGACGTCGAGATATTCGCCAGGATACTTCACAGACGCGGTCATATCAGCCCACGCGACTATGATAATTACAGGTCACTTTTTGCTGTGATGGTAAGTTTTATCCGTCCCCCCGACCTGGTGGTATATCTTCGTGCTGATGTCGATGAACTGGTTGAAAGAATATATACCCGGGGTCGTGAATCTGAAAAGAATATCGACAGGGGCTACCTCGAGGAATTGAACCGGTCATATGAAGGCTGGTCGGAAAGAGCGGCTAAAATCTGCCCGGTAAAAATCATAGACACTTCAGGATTAGACCTTGAGTCCAATGGCGGTGTTGTTGATAAAATGGTAGAAGAAATCAAGCAGCGATTTGGCTTAATGTTTTAGTTTAATCAAGTGCTGATTTCTGAGGAATAGGAGTATGATACGTAAAATCAGTCATATTGGAATCGCGGTAAAAAACCTGGATGAAGGAATCGAGCTCTACAAGGATATTCTTGGATTAAACTTCATCGGCACAGAAGAAATAGAAGACCAGAAAGTTAAAGCGGCAATTTTTGAAGTTGGTGATGTTCATATTGAACTGCTGGAACCAACCAGTCCCGATTCTCCGATTTCCGCATACCTTGAAAAGACCGGTGGCGGTATGCACCATATCTGTTTTAAAGTGGATAATGTGGATGAAGCACTGAAATCAGTCGCAGAAAAGGGTATTAAACTGATTGATCAGCAGAGCAGGGATGGCGTGGGCGGAACAAAAATCGGATTTCTTCACCCTAAATCCACTGGACGAGTATTAATGGAACTAAATTCATAGTTTAAATATATTTGCATAACATTTTGAGACGTATAGGAGTACATAATGAGTGCCAAAGTAAAGGATTCCTGGGGCATCGCAACAAAGGCAATACATGGATTTGGGGAGCCTGATCCACGTACGGGATCAGTAAGTTATCCAATTTACCAGACATCTACATTCGCTTTTCGCGACAGTCAGCATGGAGCTGATCTATTTGCAGGTGAAGCAGAAGGATTTATCTATTCACGGCTCTCAAATCCAACTATTGAAGCATTTGAACATGAAATATCGTGCCTCGAGGGTGGTGAAGCTACACAGGGTTTAGGATCCGGGATGGCCGCTGTTTTTAATGCTATAATGACTCTTTGTAAGGCTGGAGACAGTTTTGTATCAAGCGATACACTGTATGGTGGAACCCATGCACTTTACTCACATGTTCTCCCACGGTTCGGTGTAAAGGGTAACCTTGTCAGTGCTTCTGACCTGAATAAAGTTGAAGATGCGATCAAAAAATCAAAAAACTGTAAAGCCCTGTTTTTTGAAACTCCAGCCAATCCCACACTGGCCATTTATGATATCAAGGCACTTGTCGAGCTTGGGCATAAATATGGTCTGAAAGTCATAATTGATAATACTTTTGCTACTCCTATTCTGCAACGTCCTTTCGAATACGGGATTGATGTTGTAATGCATTCGACAACGAAATATATCAGTGGTCATGGTGATGTAATTGGAGGATGTGTAACAAGCACAAAAGAATTTATCGATAAAATGCGTGAGGATGTTTACATAGATACAGGCGCAACAATGGCACCGCTATCCGCATTCCTTCTGCTCCGTGGCCTCAAAACACTACCGATTCGAATGCGCCAGCATTGCGAAAACGCCATGAAAGTCGCACAATTCCTCGCCTTCCATCCTAAAGTTACCAAGGTACATTATCCCGGTTTAAAATCTCATCCTGATCACGAACTTGCAAAAAAGCAGATGAGTGATTTTGGTGGTATGATCGCATTTGAAATAGACGGCGGATTCGAAGAAGGCAAGGTTATGCAGGATGCAGTTGAACTCGCGACTGTAGCTGTAAGTCTTGGAGATTGCGATACATTGATCTGCCATCCTGCTTCCACAATCGCATCTCCCTATTCACAGGAAGACCGTGATAAAGCTGGAATTACCGATAATATGATCAGGATATCCGTTGGTATTGAAGATTCAAGAGATATTATTGACGACCTGAACCAGGCATTGAGGAAAATCTAATTCTTTTAATCGATGAGATAATATTCGAATGCGACTTGTTATATATAACAGGTCGCATTTTATTATATAAACAATTCACGGGAGATACCGGTTATGAAGAAAGAAGAGTTCTTCTCTGAACGGGAAAAATTGAATGAATTAGTATTGAAATATGCTAACACGGACATGAAACGTCTCTGGCATATCGACTCGGTCGTCTACAATGATGGAGCATTGCCAACGAAAACGAAAGAACTGATTGGATTAGTAGCATCACTGGTTCTAAGATGTGATGACTGCATCATTTATCACACTGACAGGTGCAAGGAAGAAGGAATTACAAGCGAAGAGTATATTGAGGCTTTGACGATCGGATTAACAGCCGGTGGTTCAATAACCATCCCCCACATCCGCCGTGCAATTAAAGCGTGGGATGAAGAGTAACCGGGTAAACTCTCTTATGCCTCCCAAATATGATCATGAGAAAAAAACATTACATCTATCTGTGGGCGACCTTTTATGGGAGGACTCCCCTACCGTATCATCGTCTACCGATTTTACTAATCGTTCAAAACTCGGTCAGCATATTCATCAGTTAAGGATTGAAAAACAAGCCTTTAAATATCCTGAATACACAGCCGAATTTCCTTTAACACTTAAATATGATTTCCTGGATACA
>JANQEY010000123.1 GCA_028278125.1 bacterium
CGGGTCGTCGATCAAGGTAACCATCACGGCATTGCTCGTATCAGGCAGCCTTCCGAATTGACCGGCACCGATTTTTCGTGACACAGTCTGGTGAAATTCCCGGCGCTCAATTAGTTCTTTCTTGTTACTGGGGAGTTGCCATACCCTGGAGCGCCTGACACCATCGCTGTCGATGAAAGTTAGTTTATCCTGTAGTTCCGTATCAAAATGCAGGTCATAAAATTCAGCTATACGACCGGCATAATCTTTTGTCAAAGCATGTGTCGCCGGATTATCAATTTTTTCTCCATTGATATAGGTGCAGCGACCATCATCCAGACTGGCAAGAAAATCCTTCCCGGTTCTGAGATTGGCTTTAGCGGATTTATTTTTTGTCATAGCTGCACTCCCCCATAAGCTTGTTGATACTTTAGTGTACCCTATTTCTCACAAGTATTTCTTTATGTTCCTGTCCCTTCTGAGGCTTAGTTGACTGAATATATTGAGATTTCGGTATAAATCATGGACACTGAAGCAAGGCAAAATTAATAATGCGTTTAAACATCAGGCTTTTTCAATGCTAACTTAATGAATCAGGGAAAAATAATGGAAAGAATTCTTGAACCTGAATTGATGAACGATGAAGAACAGGCCCGGGCCTATGCGGAGGCTGATTTTGAAGCTTCGCATACCGCCATTGTCAATCAGTTTGATCGATGCTTTCCCGGCGATACTGTAGACGGGCCGATTCTCGATCTGGGATGCGGGCCAGGTGATATTGCATTCCGTTTTGCCAGGAAATTTCCAAACAGCCGGGTAACGGGCGTGGATGGTGCCGGTGCCATGCTCAGTTTTGCCAATCAACGCAAAGAGCGGGAACCCGATCCGGGTGAACGTATCCGGTTTATTGAAGGTTTCATCCCCGGTGTATCGATACCGAAAGAGAATTATGCGGCAATAGTCAGTAACAGCCTGTTACATCATTTACATGATCCGGGTGTGTTATGGCAGACGGTGCAACAATATGCCGGATCAGGAACCAGGATTTTTATCGCGGATTTAAAGCGGCCTGAAAGTGAAGCGAAAGCAAGGGCAATCGTAGAGGAGCATAGTGCTAATGAACCGGAAGTGTTAAAAGAAGATTTCTATAATTCCCTTTGTGCCGCCTTTGAACCTGATGAGATCGAACAACAATTGACGAATGCCGATCTTTCAGGACTTACTGTTGAGGTAATTGACGATCATCATTTAGTGATTTTCGGAATAATATAATTAAATTTAGTGAGGTTTTATTTTAACTTTATAAACGGCTCCTGATATATAAGGTTAAGGATTTCCATAGATAAACGGAAAGGACCGCCCCCTTCCCCAAGATTATGAAGGGCGGCAATAAAAATATTGTCATCTAGTACTTTTATCATGTTGCTACTAAATCCATCTATTCCTCCATCATGCATCACTAGTTTGATTTCATTTTGATTATGATTTAATTTTTTAGTAATAGTAACCCAGCCATAGCCGTATCCCCATCCTGTTGGCATTTTTCCGGGTTTAATCTCTCCGGGGCTGTACATGATATGTTTACTTTCCTCAGAGATTAATAGATTCGTATTTAAAGCCTTGGAAAATTCGTGCAGATCTTTTACCGTTGAATAGATTCCTCCTGCTGAAATTGCATTGCTCATGCTTATGTAGGATGCATGTGTTAATTTATCATCAACACGAGTATAACCAGTAACACGGCTTGGTATAATTTCGTAATGATTATCTATGCCGGTATTATTCATTTCAGCAGGTTTAAGGATTCCCTTTTGTAAAACTTCTGCATATGTCTTATTGGTCAATTTTTCTATGATAGCCCCTAATATAAGATAATTTGAGTTGGAATATTCGAATTTTGTCCCTGGCTCAAAATCAAGATCATCACTGCAATATGTTTTTACTAATTCATCAAGTCCATGATCAATTTTCATTGTTTTTTTATCCCAATCATCTTTCGATGATAAATTTGGTATGCCAGAAGTATGTCTTAATAAGTGTTCGATTGTAATTTTTTTACCTGTATCCTTTCGATAATATGATAGATGTTGATTAATTTTATCATCCAGGTTGATTTTTCCCTGTTCAATCAATTGCATGACTAAAACAGCTGTAAACGGTTTAGTAACTGAACCTATACGAAATTTGTAATCTATCTGGTTTTCGATATTCCATTCAAAATTTGCCATTCCATAGGCTTTTTCTAATAAAATATCATCATCTTTAGCTACCAACAGTGCTCCATTAAATCTATTCATCTCAAAATATTTTTCCGCAAGATTATCAATGTCATACGAAAGTTGAGTGTCATCTGCGTAGGTGAAATGTACGGCAAAGAATAATATCGAGAATAGAGTTATATTCTTCATACTAAATCCAACAGAAAGAATCGATTATATCTAATAGTAAATTATCGGTAGCAGGAAGTGATCTAGATAAAATCGGTCTGTACCATCCATACCACGACATAGGACATCAGATATACTCCGACCGCTACCATAGCCAATACGGGCAGGGTGAGGGGGAGACTGTTAGCAAATAAAATCAATTTATGGACAGGTATCTGCCATACAGTGATGGCAGAACCCGCTACAGTTGCGAGAAGTATTATCAGGTTCTTTAACCAGATGGGAAGCTCGTAAATCTCGGGCAATTTCGCCGTCACGGCCGCAGTAAAACCATCATCATGAAGATACGGTTCTGACTGTCTCAATTCTGTAAGTAATTTGTCCAGCTTATCATGATCACTCATCATCAATCTCCTGCTTTCCAGCTGCTCAGTTGATTGCGCAATTTGTCTGTTCCCCTCAAAATATGGCTTTTTACCGTACCAAGCGGACAACTCATTATGTCTGAGATCTCCTGATGAGTCAGTCCCCTGTGGTAATGCAAATGCAGGGCCATGCGTTGTTGTGGCGGAAAATTTTGTAATACACGGGCAAAATCCCTGTGCAGATCCATTTTAGCAGTCGGCTCATAGACTATATCTTTAATAATAGCATCATTTAGTGAATCTTCAGGCCTGTGTTTACGGTAGTGCTCAGCGTAACAGTTATAAGCTATCCTGTAGAGCCAGGTAAAAAACTTCGCTTCTTTCCGGTATTGACGCAGTGATTTATAAGCCTTGAGAAATGCCTCCTGCGCAATGTCATCTGCCAATGCCTCATTCCAGCCCGACAACTGCCTTAAGGAATAACGGAGTTGAGATTGATACCGCTTTACCAGTTCCGCATAGGCATGCTCATCATTATTTTCAACGACCCTGTCAACCAGGGTCAGATCATCCATAGACATTGAAATTCAGTCCGTGGAGGTCTTTCCTTTTTGCTCAAGTTTCCAGATTAATAATTGTGCCAGTCCGATAAACAGCGGGATCAGGCCGATCGAAGCGACTTCCATCGATACTAATAATGAAAAACAAGCGAATATTCCCAAACCAATTCCGCACATAACCAGGCCCTTGTGTAAATTACTCTTAGGGGTTGAGGATTCCGCACGCAGATTCGATAACACTTCCGGTGGTATATCCTTGCCACTGGAAACATACTGATTGATCGTATCATGCATCAATCTGCGTTTTCTGTAACTGAAATAAAGTATAGCGGCAACGATCATGATTGGAGTGCCGAATATAAAAATAATTGCCAGTGACGGGACTACGATCTGAGCTACCGATGATAGAAATCCCTGATCGTCGTAATCATGATCGTTATCGTTGACCATTTCTTCCAGGAGGTCATCAATGATTTCTTCTTTTTGTTCCTCACTAAGACCGTTTTCGACCTCATCGAGCAGATGTTCGATGAATGAAATGATTTTATTCTGGAGCCGTGTCTCAAATTCTGCAGTCGTAGCCTCATCGTCATCCACAGTAACTTCAATGGCGACATCTTTATTACTGCTATCCTGGGTATCGGTATCGGGTGCTGACCATACCGGGGAAATATATATAGCTGTCAATAAGATGATATAAATCAGATGTTTCATCATTTTTCTCCAGGTTTATTTTTGATATTAAGGATAAAATCCCTTACTCGGATCATGTGATATTGAGATTTATTCAATGAAAAATGAGACGGATATATCAATTCATCGGTCTGATAGGTCGGCTTTTTATGATCCCCGAATGTTTGCTCTTCCGTTATCGGAAACAACTCATCAGTAAATAGTGATTCAAGGATTTCCCGTTCGATTCGGAGTTGTAATGCCGCTTTAACATATTCTGAGCAGAGCGATTCCATCGGCATGGCTTTACCCGTCATCGAGGATGTAAGAATGATACCGGCAAATATAAATTGAACAGTTTTCATAAGAGTGTCCTTAACAGTTTAAATTCTATATATTCGATTAGATGCGGGTATATGAGATTTTGGATGCAACATGGATTGTTTTTTTATATTTTGTTGATTTATATACTTTTTTATAAATCGAATAGATAAATTTAAAGAGTATTATACGGTGCCGCGAAGGAATGTTACCGGGGTGTATCATTGACAACGCCTGGATTTTGTCGGTTTTTTCAATCCGTCTTTCACAGGGAGGTGAAAGATAATTATTTTTCAATGTAGAATGACAAAAAACACCATTCATCAATTCACAAGTATTTGGGGCAAAAAATGATGGATATCAATATATGGGCTGTTCTGGTCGCTACGGTGGCCAGCTTCATTACCGGTGCATTGTGGTATTCACCGGTACTTTTCATGAAAACATGGTGTCGTGAGACCGGGATTAATCCTGAAGAGAATATCTCCAACCCGGGGAAGGTCTATGGTCTGACTTTTGTTTTCACATTGTTGTCAGCGTTTGTGCTTGCCATATTACTCGGGCCTCAACCCGAACTAATGTATGCTCTGGTAATGAGTGCTGTGGCCGGTGCAGGGTTGGTGGCATGTTCAATGGGAATCAACTATCTGTTCGCCAGTAAGAGTCTGTTAGTGTGGTGCATAGACGGCGGCTTTCATATCTTCCGATTTATGATCATCGGACTGGTGCTTGGGTTGTGGCATTAAATACCTGATGAGGGCACTGGAATTAGCACAAAATTATATGGAGATTATATTTGGTGGTGGTGATCTGGATCGATTAAATGATTTGTTGTCCGATGATCTTTCTTTTGAGGGGCCGTTTTACCGGTTTGATACTGCAGCTGAATATGTTGATTCATTGAAGACGGAACCACCACAGGGTTTTAACTATGAGATGATCCAGGCGTTTGAGAATGGGAAGTCCGCCTGCCTGATTTATCAGTTTTCGAAGCCGGGGATCAGTATACCCATGGTGCAGATGTTCGAGGTTCGTGATGACAGAATCAGCCGGATCTTACTGGTTTTTGATACAGAACCATTTAAGGAATAATTATTAAATAATAAAAGCCACAGAGTTCACAGAGGACACAGAGAAATACATAAAGGATGAAATTAAACTTAAAAGAAGATTACCCTTTTATGTAGATTCCTGTTGGCTAGTGTAATTTTTGAAGCTTTGACTGGGATTATTATTTGTTTCCAAAAAGTCAGACTCTCTAAAACCCACGGAGTCAAAAGAATAAAGAGGCTGCAGATTTATTTTTATTACATCTGTGTCCTCTGTGACAAAAGAATTAATCTTTATAGTATTGGTTTTTCATCCTCTCTACAAAGGCCACCAGATTAGGATAACTTTTTGCCAGTTTATTAAATTCAGATTCAAATTCAGGGACAATAAACTGTGCCAGAAAGCCAAAAGCACATATGTCCAGAGTAGTAACCTTGTCGATTAGAAAGTAATCCTTGGTCCCAAGTAAATCAGACAGGGCAGTCAAATCCTTTTTCGCGATCTGCAGGAGTTCGTCTTTTTTATGACGACCGAATCCTTGCAGGTATAAGGATTTTTTAACTCCCTTTCTTGCAAGGGTCGGGATCAGTACTTTTAATGGAAACGGTAACATCCCAAAGAAGGCCGGTTTGATAACAGACCAGCCTGTGTCATCGATCCAGCGTGAATAAACCATGCACCAGTACAGGTTCTCGTCCAGCATCCTGCACAAGGCATGGGCAATGGCTTTTTGTTCGGGGTTGAGTTCCTGATCCAGTTGATCACCATAGGTCTCTTTTAAATATGCAATGATGTGGGTGGAATCCGGGATGGTTTTACCATTATCAACAATAAATGGCAGTTTCCCTTTGGGGGCTTTTTTGAGATTTCCGAAATCCGGTCTGGTTTCGTACTCCAGGCCGGTTGCTCTGAGATAGCAGTCAACTTTCAATACAAATGGGCTTGGATCGGCAAGTCCCAGGTTGGGTCCGAAGCTGTAGAGTGTAATCATATACTGTATCCTTCGTGTTCGGAATAGTTACAAAGTTATAAGGTTCAAAAGCAGTAGCTGGCAATAGCACTACCTACCAGCTATTAAATCATTATCACTTATGACTTGTCACTTGTGATTTTTATTCTCCATGTTTCATGTTACAGGATTAAAACAAACCATGGATATTCCCGTTTGCATCCAGGTCTATGTTCTCAGCCGACGGGATTTTCGGTAAACCCGGCATGGTCATCATGTTCCCGGCGATAGCAACAATAAAACCCGCGCCATTGGCAACCCGAACTTCGCTGATCTCTACAGTATGACCGTTTGGAGCACCTCTCAGGGTGGGATCGGTAGAAAAGGACATTTGTGTCTTTGCCATACATACAGGAAACCGGCCGTAATCCCTGTTTAAATCCTTAATTTGTTTTTTTATCTTTTCACTGGCACTGATACCGTCTGCGCAATATATTTTTGTGGCAATTGCCTCCATTTTTCCCCATAGACTGTCATTATCATCATAGACATATTTATGCCGGCCGGGCTTGTTGCCGATGATCTCACAAACTGCATGAGCCAGATCTTCAGCACCTGCACCCCCTTCGGCCCAATGCCTGGCAACCACTGCTTTAGCACCTGATGATTCCACACGCTGCTTTATTAGTTCCACTTCGGCATCCGTATCGGTGGCAAAATGGTTAATACTGACAACACAGGGCAGGTCAAAGTGTTGTTGAATATTACTGAGATGTCTTTCCAGATTAACCATGCCTTTATCAAGGGCGCCCAGATCTTCCTTATTCAGATCACCGGTTTTAATACCACCGTGATACTTCATTGCACGAGTCGTTGCAACAAGCACCACGGCGGCGGGTTGCAGTCCCGCTTTACGGCATTTGATATTAAGAAATTTTTCCGCCCCTAAGTCAGCACCGAAGCCGGCCTCTGTAATGACATAATCGGCAAGTTTTAACGCAGTTTTTGTGGCGGTAACACTGTTACAGCCATGGGCAATATTGGCAAACGGACCACCATGGATCAATGCCAGGTTATTTTCCAGGGTCTGAACCAGATTCGGTTTAATGGCATCTTTCAGTAAAGCCGCCATGGCGCCATGTGCCTTCAGATCGCTGGCATGAACGGGTTTGCGATCATTGCGGGTATAAGCAACGATTATATTACCTAAACGTTGTTTTAAGTCGCTGATTGATGTCGCCAGACAAAGTATTGCCATAACTTCCGATGCAACAGTGATATCAAAACCGTCTTCCCGTGGGAAGCCATTGGCCACGCCGCCAAGGGAATGAACGATTTTACGCAATGCCCGATCATTCATATCCACTACACGTCTCCAGGTAATTAAACGCGGATCGATATCCAGTCGATTACCATGATGGATATGGTTATCGAGCATGGCTGACAACAGGTTGTGAGCAGCACCAATAGCATGGAAGTCACCGGTAAAATGCAAATTGATATCTTCCATCGGCACTACCTGTGCATAGCCTCCTCCGGCTGCACCGCCCTTTATGCCGAAACAGGGACCCAATGACGGTTCACGTAAACAAATCATGGTTTTTTTGCCGATACGATTCATGGCATCACCCAGGCCAACCGTTGTAGTGGTTTTACCTTCGCCCGCCGGGGTGGGGCTGATGGCTGTTGTCAGAATCAATTTACCGTCATCACGATCCTGAAGACTGTCAATATAATTGAGAGAGAGTTTTGCTTTGTAGTGCCCATAAGGTTCCAGATGATCACTGGATATACCATATTGATCCCGGGCGAGATCAATAATACGTTTCTTATTCGCTTTTTGTGCAATTTCTATATCCGACATTGCTCATACTCCGGAAAAGTCCGATGCTTTTAATATTGCTCTGATTTTTGGGATGATGTTGTATATCTGTGAGCAGTATTGTTATGCTTGGATCGATATACTAAAGGTATTCCGCTACACGGTAGGTCCCGGGATTATAACTTGAAACTGTAATTTCTCTACCATTATTTAACACAATATCTTGCTTAGCTGAGTTATGAAAAAGATCATTCAAAGGCTGGAGCGATTTTGGGAAACATCCCAAATATCGCTTGCCAGTGCCCGCAGTCTGCCGGTGCTGGCCGTGATCGGTCTTGTCTCAGGGATCCTGGTTGGTTGTATCATTATCCTGTTTCGTCTGTTGATTGAATATACTCAATCCCTTTTCCTACCGGGTGGTAATCCTGAGAATTATGAATCATTAACTTTTGATGAGCGGGCGGCTGTTCTGATTTCCGGCAGTATACTTCTTGGCTTACTGTTTTATTTGATATCACGGACAACAATACGTGTCGGTGTTGTGCATGTTATGGAACGGCTTGCTTATCATGAAGGCCACCTGCCCTTAAAACACGCCGTGATGCAGTTTATCGGGGGCGCCATTGCTATTGCTTCCGGACATTCGGTTGGAAGGGAAGGGCCCAGTATCCATTTGGGTGCAGCCGGGGCCAGTCTGATGGGGCAATGGCTGAGGTTACCCAATAACAGTATTCGTACCCTGGTTGCGTGCGGTACGGCTGCAGCCATTGCAGCATCTTTTAATACTCCTCTGGCTGGGGTTATTTTTGCAATGGAGGTGGTGGTGATGGAATATACCATTACCGGATTTACTCCCGTAATACTTGCTGCAGTGAGTGCGACCACGGTAATGCGACTGGTGTTTGATGCAGAACCCGTATTTCATGTGCCCGCATTTGATCTTGTTTCCCATTGGGAGTTGCCCATTATTGTGTTAATGGGGATTGCAATCGGGGGGTTGGCTGCTTTCTTTATTATCTCTCTTAAATGGGTAACACAAAAGGGACAAGGATTGCCTGTGTGGTTAGCAATGCCTGTTGCCGGTATCGGTGTCTGGATCTGCGCCTTGTTCGTCCCGGAAGTGATGGGTGTCGGTTATGATACGGTAAATGAAGTGCTATTGGGTAAAATCGGAATCTTCAGTCTCATCCTGATCCTGGTTTTTAAATTACTGGCAACCATTATCAGTGTCGGTCTCAGGATACCTGCGGGCTTTATCAGTCCCATCTTATTTATGGGGGCTGTTGCCGGGAGTGCCACCGGCCTGCTGATGGGATTGTTCCCATATACCGTGTCGCCTCCCGGTCTTTATGCAATGCTTGGCATGGGGGCGATGATGGGAGCGGCTTTACAAGCTCCCCTGGCCGCTCTGTTGGCTTTACTGGAACTGACTGGGAATGAAAATATTATTTTCCCCGGTATGCTGGCCATCATCAGTGCCAGTCTTGCCAGCAGGGAATTGTTCGGTCAGCAATCTGTTTATCTGTCACAGATGCAGGGTATTGGACTTGATTATCGTAATGATCCCGTTGCCCAGTCATTGCGACGTCTTGCCGTCAGTTCAGTGATGAATAGGGCGTTCTGTATAGTTGCATCGGATATACATAGACTGGATGCGAAGCAGATACTTGCGGATGAAAAACCCCACTGGCTGATCATTACCCGTGACGGCGGCAACCTGCTGTTACCTGCGGCCGATCTGGCAAGATATATTGAGGAAAGCGAAGAGGAGCAGATTAATTTACTCGATATTCCGGCGAAACGCCTGCAACTGGCCCCCATACGCCAACAATCGACACTACAACAGGCCTATACCATGCTGAATGATCCTGATTCCGAGGCGGAAGCGTTATATGTGATCCGGCCTATCAGCGCAGCCGGACGTATC
>JANQEY010000151.1 GCA_028278125.1 bacterium
TTATTGGGGTTATTCAGGACTATCTCAGCGATGAGCGAGTGCGGCCACTTACTGATCAGGTGCTTGTCTCATCGCCGGAGCGGGTTGATTTTCAAATCACCGCAAATCTCATACTCTACACCTACGCTGATGCAGACAGCGTTCAGGCTCAGGTAAATGAGAAGCTGGAAGCCTACAAGGCTGAGCTGAAAACAAAACTTGGCAGGGATATTGTCCCAACGCAAATTATTGCCCTGTTAAACAGCATTTATGGGGTTTACAGGGTGGAATTAACAGCCCCGTTTTACCAGGAACTTGACACCAGCCAGTGGGCAAACTGCACAGGGTTTATAGTAACAATCGGAGGATACAGCGATGGATAATTTATCCCCAATTAATGACATATCCTCATATGCCTTTGATGAGGTGTTCGCAAGGTATAACGCCCTTGAAACCGACATGCTGCTTGTTTACCTTGTGGACAACGTGAATGCTTCGGCTCTCCCGCATCTTGCTGAGCAGTTCCATATTATGGGCAACGAAGGCTGGTTGTATGCAACAACAGAAAGTGAAAAGCGTGAATTAATCAAGAACGCTATTGAACTCCATCGGTATAAAGGCACAAAGTATGCCCTGCACAAGGTTCTGGAAATTCTTAACCTCAACGGCAAGATAAAGGAGTGGTTTGAATATGAAGGAGAGCCATATCACTTTATCGTAAGCCTTGACCTGCGGAATCGAGGCTATGAAACCACGACAGAAGTGCAACTGCTGGATTTAATCGAGGAAATGAAAAACGTGCGTTCTGTTATGGAAACACTTGAGGTGAACCTGACCAATCAGGCGGATTATAGGCTCCGTACAGCAATGATTACAAGCGAAGAGATTACTTTATGAGTGAATTCTATTCTTTAATCACGAATATCGGCATACAAAAGGTTAACGAGGCACTTGCTGCGGGAACCAAGATTGACCTTACCTTTATTGCTGTCGGGGATAGTAATGGCAGTTACTATGAACCGGATATTAATCAGGCAGGACTTGTAAACGAATGCTGGCGGGGTGAAATATCAGAAATAGGAGCCGATTCCCAGCTCTATGCCAAAACCTTAATCCCATACGATGTTGGAGGCTTTTACATCAGGGAAATCGGTATATTCGACTCTGAAAACAATCTTCTGATAATCGGCAAGCAGCCTGAAACATATAAGACTTGTTGCGGAATAATTTTTATATTGGGTTGAAACAATTGTTATCACTGAATTTGAGTCCAATTTTATCAAATTATCTTGTAATTCAATCATA
>JANQEY010000006.1 GCA_028278125.1 bacterium
TTTGCTTGTGGTTCTCGGGGGGCGAACTCCCTTGTAACGTCTTATACCATCGACCATCTGATAATAATAATTATCCGTATGACCGCCTTTCATAGGCTCGATGTCGCGACTCTGTTCTTGATTAAATATACCAATGAAATGAGTGTCACCCTCCTGAAGAATTCTGCCCATCCATGCCAAACCAGCTAATTCAGAGGAAGTTATATATCGCTGAGCAATCCACTCATTCCACGAGGTTATCATCACAACCTCAGGATCAAATAATTCAACCTGGGACCACTGTTCATCAAAGTAGTACCCCTGTTCCTCGGTTCCTGTTAAATAATATATATCAAGCGGCGGTTTATATCCATCACGGTAGCTTCGGCCTCTATAATCATTTTGTGGAGTAAATGCACATCCTACCGACATCTGCTCAGCAAAATCATATGATATGTCCCAACCATGGCGTTGGGGATATAGATCCTGCCATTGCCATTTATGCTGTCCGTACAGTTCTGACCAACAGACACGCCAAGTAAAGAAATTCACTATCTCGGAACTTAGATACCCACCACTCTGAAATTGATCATCTTTATTGCCAAGCATCACAGGTTTACCATCCCAATAATACCAAAGATCAGGATATAAATTTTGAGAATAAAATTCCTCATAAATCTGTTGCACTGTTTCCGGACTATAATGGTAAGTAGCAAAACATAACTGAGGTGTGTCAAGCCCCTCGTTTCGCATCGCCTGCATAACCTCGCAGACTTTTAGATATTGTGTTTTATATGTATATCCGTTAGTAGCATCAAAGAAGAGGAAATCTACACCTGCATCTTCCAGCATTGACATATGCCTTCTTATAACCCATTCGTCGCTGATCTTGTAATATCCTGCTTCAGGCTGTCCCCAATGATGGAAGGTATTTTCTGGTCCCCAATTCTTGTCATTAAATGGAACAGATGGATTTTCTGCCATTATCGAAGTAACATCATAATATTCTGCATCTCCTCCATACAACCATGTGTAATAGAAGATACCAACACATTTATTTTCTCTTATTGGACCACATTCATTATAACCTAGCAGTATTCTATCAATCGCATCAGTCGCAACCCATGTATCACTGTAAAGATCACGCGGGGACATTCTTGTTCTGAAAGACCAAACATCACCTATAGTAATGCTTTCACCCGAGTCAACCTCATCAATGCGCCAGTAATAAACAGTATCTTCT
>JANQEY010000208.1 GCA_028278125.1 bacterium
TGCAATCGTCGGTGATTTCCTGGGTGGCGTAGTTTATGCTGAAGCAACATTCCCGTTCGATGTAGTCCCAACTGGTCCCGCGGTTGCTGGCGAGTTCAACCTGGATGAATGGGTATTAACCGGATTTATCGAGCTGGACGAATTGGATGCGCCTGAAGTAAATGACGCTGTCCCAGTGGATTACGCACTTGAAACACCGTATCCGAATCCGTTCAACCCCACTACGACTGTTTCAGTTGGAATCCCTGAAACGTCATCGTTAACAATAGTCGTAACCAACGTACTTGGCCAGACTGTTGCTGTCCTCGCCAATGATTATTTCCAGGCTGGATATCACCAGTTTACCTTTGATGCACAAAACCTTTCCAGCGGCATTTACTTTGTCCACGCCGTTGTCCCGGGTAAAATGAACCAGGTACAGAAAGTTATGTTGATGAAATAATCTATTGATTCAAATAGATTCAGTTTACGCCCGGGTATTACCCCGGGCGTTTTTACTCAGAATAATTTTCTTAGAAATTCTCGTGGAGCAATTTTAATTTATAATTTTCAAATACCGAATATTTTTATTGTTATAGTGAAATTAGGTATTTACTTTCCAAGCTAACTATATAGTCTTGAGCATAATAACATTATTAATAATAGCATATTGCAGGATTATATAATTATTAATGGTAAAGTTTTGGGTTTTTGAGTTTTAAGGAAATTTATAATTATTAAGACCTTATGAATCTGAGTCACGTTATAAAATCTTCGATATTGGACTGAACTCGCTGATATCCTGGTACGCCTCCGATCCTATATCTCTATAATTTCTAAATTATTACCTGTCTCTTAAAGTCGGAAATAATTTCCGGAAATGATAATATGGGTAAAAAGGTTATCCCATAAAGAAATAGGAGGTTCCAGTGAAGAATCTTAATTTAATAATTCTATTATTCACACCTTTTGTCGTATGCACTGTTTTTGCTGATCAGTCCATTGATAAGAGGGATAGATATAACCAGCTGGTGGAACAAGCAACAGCCGCATATGCTAATGGTGATGAGCTCACAGAAGCTCAGATACGAATACTCCGTCAAGCAGGTACAATTCGTGACCCCGGCAACGAACTTGATGATGCAGGTGGGCCGGATGATTTTGGCTACATGTACATTGACAGCCAGGAACCAGATGGCCCTGATTTTAATTGGGTTGAGATCAGTGAAACCGGAACTGAGATTACCCAACTGGGTTGGCACTTTACCCTCGGTCCTTTTGATATTGGATTCGATTTCCCTTTTTATGGTAACACCTACAATGAGTTTTATATCAGTACTGTTGGTTATTTATCATTCACATCGACCGGAATGTGGATTGATAATAACCAGTTACCACACCCTTTTGAGCCTAACAACCTTGTGGCTTTTAACTGGAGTTTTACAACCTGGATTTATGATGCTTTTTATGAAACCATTGATGACATGTTCGTCTTACAGATAGAGTCTGAACCTCCTTTTGATACCTTCTCTTGCGAGGTTCAGTTGATGGAAGACGGTACAATTAACATGATGTATAATGATGGATGGCTTGGTATAGGGATTCCGCCAATAAATACCGGTGAGTGCATTGGAATAGAAAACTCAGACGGATCAGATGGCTTATTGGTAATTCAAGGGGATGATCAAAATTATCCCTTTGAAGAGCTGGCAATTCAGTTTTATCTGAGCGCGACTGTTTCCGGTACTGTTAATGCGTTCACATCTGGCAATCCGATCATGGGTGCCGAAGTCAATTTCGGTAACTATATGGCAACCACTGATGAAAACGGTTACTATGAGATAACAGCCATGTATCCTGGAGCTTATGATGCAACAATTAATGCTCCGGGATATTATCCATACGAAGATTCAGGAGTAGAGATTGTCGGGGGTGTAAATACCTATGATGTTGACCTGATGCTGCCGGGTCACCTTGAAATAGACCTCGCTGAGATTAACCTTTACGCACCGGACGATGGATTGGATACTCAGGTTTTAACTTTATCCAACATCGGAGAATCTCCCCTAGTGATTGACCTGTCCTCGGAATATGCTTTACCGGCTATGTTGGGAATGCGTGGATTCAGAGCGAGCGATCGTTTGCGTACAATGTTTGCAGCCAACCATAGAATGACTCTTGATGAATTTCCTGTGTCTACAGATGTGGAAGCATTTGAAGTTGTTCCCTATGAACCATATCGTAGCGAACTTGATGAACCATATGTCCTGATCTTTAACGATGAAGACTTACCATGGGGAAGCAGCGGTGTCCAGGACTATCTTGATTTGATCGGTGTAGATTGGGATCTGGCTGGAGAAGACGACCTCGCGACATGGGATCTTGAGCCATATACGGTCATTATCATACTCAGTGAACAGACTCAATCGTTCTACGATGAGTTCGTCGCCAACCACGATCGTTTCGAGAACTGGGTACAGGAGGGCGGATGGCTCCAATTCCATGGATGTACCCAGGAAGAGACTTGGACAATGCTTGGTGGTCTTACAAATGTATGGCAACTTTCTGGAACAAGCTTTGTAGTTGAACCAGACCATCCCATATGTGAAGGTATTCTTGAGTCTTTTACCGGTACTTATGCCAGTCACGATTATTTGGACTTCCTTCCTGATAACGCAACTACTTTGATTGTTAACGATTTAGACAATCCTGTGCTTGTTGAGTATCCTTACGGTGGTGGGAATGTTGTGGCGACTACTGGAACCTGGGAATTTGCTGTTGGTGTAGGCCAGGAGGCGGCAAACGTGATGTACAATTGTATCGATTATACTACCGCAAGTGCCGGTCAAGCACGCTGGTTATCTTACGTTCCGCGTGATGGTGTAATCGCGCCTGGTGATTACATCGAGGTAACTGTAACAGGTGATGCTACATATGAAGAGATAGTGGAAGGTACATACGAGGCAATATTGACCATTGAATCTGATGATCCTGACAATCAGATGGTTGATATTCCGGTTACATTCGTTGTTGGTGCCCAAGTGATTCTTGCCGCCACTCCCACATTTGATCCGACGATTGTTGATCCTCCTGGATTCTTTACCTGGGAAGCATTTGTGCAGAACGTTTCGGGCGATGTACTTACTTTTGACGCCTGGACATCTTTAACTCTGCCAGATCCGTGGGGAGTTCCTTACGGTCCGCTGCTCCCGACTCCCGTTATGGGACTTATATTACCTGATGATGGAATTTTGGCTGTTACTCCAACCCAGCTTGTTCCCGGAATCGCAAGCATTTTTCCCGGAACCTATACCTATCATGCAATCGTCGGTGATTTCCTGGGTGGCGTAGTTTATGCTGAAGCAACATTCCCGTTCGATGTAGTCCCAACTGGTCCCGCGGTTGCTGGCGAGTTCAA
>JANQEY010000210.1 GCA_028278125.1 bacterium
TTGAACTCGCCAGCAACCGCGGGACCAGTTGGGACTACATCGAACGGGAATGTTGCTTCAGCATAAACTACGCCACCCAGGAAATCACCGACGATTGCAAGATAGGTATAGGTTCCGGGGAAAATGCTTGCGATTCCGGGAACAAGCTGGGTCGGGGTTACGTCGAGTGCTGCACCATCAGGCAGAGTCAAGCCGGTAAAGAGTGTCAGCGGTCCGTAAGGAACACCAATCGGAAGCGTCAATGCAGTCCAGGCGTCGAAAGTAAATGGACCACCGGAAATGTTCTCAACATACGCATTCCACTGGAAAGTTCCCGGAGGATCAATTATGATTGGTTCAACAACCGGTGTGGCAGTAAGAATTACCTGTCCACCACCTACAACAAACGTAACAGGAATATCAACCATCATGTTGTCAGGATCATCTGATTCGACAGTTAAGACTGCTTCATAGGTACCTTCAACAATATCTTCTGATGTTGCGTCACCTGTAACTGTAACTTCAAGGAAATCACCAGGTGCTATGACGCCATCGCGAGGATCGTAAGACAACCAGCGGGCTTGCCCGGCATTCGCAGTAGTATAATCGATGCAGTTATACATCACATTAGCCGCTTCCTGACCGGCACCAACAGCATATTCCCAGGTTTGAGTATTTACTACACAATTTCCTCCACCATACTGATACTCAACTAAAACAGGCTCCTGAGTATCGTTAACTATTAAAGTAAGAGCGCCGCCTGGAAGATCAACCATGTAATCATGGCTGGCAGATGAACCGGTAAAGGTTTCAGGAATACCGATACAAATTGGGTGATCCGGTTCAAGTACCGTGTTTTCTGGGGAAGTTTGCCAAACATTAGTCAGACCATCAATCATTGTCCAGGTAGCTCCTTGGGTACAGCCATGGAATTGGAGCCATCCACCCGCGGCTACCCAGTCTTCGAAGCGTCCAATGTTCGCTGCAAATTCGTCATAGAATGATTGGTCTTGTGTACTCAGGATAATGATAACCGTATATGGTTCGAGGTCCCATGTTGCAAGATCAGCTTGACTCGCGAGATCCCAGGGTACACCGATCAGATCCAGGTAATCCTGGACACTGGTGCTTCCCCAGGGCATCCAATCAGCAAATATCAACACATTAGGTTCATCAAGTTCACTATGAACAGGTTCACTGGGAATAGCTTCAAATGCTTCTACATCTGTTGAGACAGTATAATCAGCAATTTCGTGATTCGCTGCAAACATATCGCGCAAACGGTCGCTAGCTCTAAATCCACGCATTCCGAGCATAGCCGGCTCGACAACTTCAGCGGATAAATCCACTACTAATGGAGAATCTCCAGTATTGGATATTGTCAGAACCTGGCTGTCCATTTCACCGTTTGGAGCATTAAGGTTTATCTCTACCAAGTCAATTTCCATGTTACCCGGAAGCATTAATGCTGCATCATAAGCATTTGCTCCTTCAAGGATTTCAACACCCGGATCGGAATAAGGATAATATCCTGCTGCATCGATAGTTACATCATAACCACGGGGGTACATTGCAGGAATCTCGTAGTAACCAACACCATCAGTTGTGGCCATGTAACCACCAAAATGAACATCAGCACCGACAATGGGATCACCGGTTGCATCAGCTGTTACAAATCCTGATACACTGGCGTTTTCTTCACCCAGGGTAAACAGAATCGCTAAATCATTGTAAGGATAATCTACAGGATCATTATCGTTTGACGCTTGGAGAGCAATTGTGCCATCTTCATTCTGAATACCGATACATTCCCACATAATATCAATACCATCAGCCAGTGAGGCATATTGCATCTGAATATTGCCATTCGGGTAAAGGATAACCTGGGCAGTGAGATGTCCATCATTTCCACTATACTCTTCTACACCATCAAATGTGCAAACCCAGTTTCCATCGGGATCTTCACCATAGTAGATGTCACCACTGGTTACTTCGGATGGATTCAAGTCATCAGCAAAGAAAGCAATAATATTGTAATAACCCCATGGTGAGGGAAGTTCACCCGGGAACCAGCCATCACCATTACCAAACATTAAATGACCATTTGAGCAGATGTAGATTTCATCCCAGTCGTTGCCATAGAAGCTAAATGTAAATGGCAAGGCGAAAGGTCCCTGGAACGTATCGTCACCCATGTCTGTGATAACAGTGCCCGTTCCTGTGATATCGATCCAATCGTAGGTTGCGCCATCATCGCTATCATAGAACATGTAGCCATAAGCATCAGGACCACCTGAATGATCAAGCTCATCATTCGCTTCACCGATCACACCCTGGCGTTCGAGAAGTGACATTTCGGCTGCTGATAAAGCATCACCGTTCTGGTATGCTTCAAGAGCACGATAGTAAACATCCTTGTCCTGTGGCAATTCATATTCTTTACCAAAGGCAAAAGACGCGACAAGCATCAAAGCAATCATAACAACTAGTAAACGTTTCACAGCAAATCTCCTTTGTTTTACAACGTTTTCCACATTAGGACTTGTTTCTCCTGCTTTTCTTAGGGTTTACCCTTTTAATCCTATATTTGATAAAAATTGCACTTTTGATTGACGATTTGATGTAAAACCGCCAGTCGTAGAGATTAAATTAACTGTTTGGGGATAATACAATTCGAGATAAATCGTGAGATATTGCGGTAAGACCACAAACACGTGATTCAGCCCGATCTAAGTATCCACGTTGTACATGTTATTCACAGAAAACGTTTATTCTAAACCTGATGAAAATAAGGTTTAGAACTGGTTAAATCAAGTAATTTCCTTAATATCCAAAACATATTGATGCAGCTCTCCTGAAACAGATTAATAAACAATAAGTTCAATTGGAGCCAATTTTACGGATATTTAGGATTATCCGCTGTGAACTGTGTCACATATTGATTAAAGCCTCTAAATTCCTCTTGTCCGGCAATAAAAATATTCGAAAAATGGTTAACCGTTTCTTTTCGTTTTACCGTATTGATGTTAAATTAGAATCCAATTTTGGTTTGAACAGTTTCAGTTTTTAAAAGGAATCCATTAACCGGTTTTTTCATTAAAAACTTCAATTTTGTATTTACCTTGTAAAAGAGGAAATTTATTATGTCGTCATGCAGAATATTTTCTCTTACTGTTACCATACTCTTTTCACCCGCCATAACCTTCTCAGATATCATCATAACTGAGATCATGTATAATCCTGCCGGCAATGAGAATTATACGGAATTCGTAGAGATTTATAATTCCAGTCCCGGTGGAGTTTTTATTCCCGGCTGGCAAATTTCTGATGGAACGGCTACTGACGAGATAATCAGTACGGCTGGTAACGAATCAGACATGCTACAACCAGGCCATTATGCTTTAATTCTTGATTCAGGATACTGGGAGAACGGTGACAGTTGTTATGCTGAGGTAATACCTGAAGGTACTCTGTTATTCACCACTGCCGATGCGGCAATTGGATCGCGAGGACTGTCCAACAGTACAAGGGAGAGAGTATCTTTAATCAACACAAATGGCGATACGGTCAGCAGCAGGATGTATCAGCTTGGTGCTGATCAAGGCCACAGTGAAGAACGGATTTTCTTATACGAGGGTGAAAATGACCAGAACTGGACATTTTCACTGCCAGGTGGTTCACCGGGATCAACAAACACGGTAACTCCTCCCCTGCTGGATATGACTGTTGACTCACTGAATATATCATTTGATCAATCCAGTGAGAATGGATTTAATAATCTTCTTGTGGAGGCATATATCAGGAATAGAGGAAGTGAAACCTCACCCGACACCCCTTTTATCTTAAACCTGTTCAAAACTGCTGACAACGAAATACATTCAGAACTGGACTGGAATATCCCATCGATCAATTACAATGACCAATATTATTTAGTTGATTCCATGTTCATTGAAATATCAGGTCAAATCCTGGGTGAGGGTTATCTTGATATTCAGGATGATGATTTAACCAATAATATTGCATACGACCTGGAGTATGCATCGTACTCATACGGTGCTCTGAGAATAAATGAACTGATGCCGCAACCCCCTGCAGATTTACCTTATGAATGGATTGAACTGGTAAATCATTTCGACGAATCAATATCCCCGGAAAACTGGTTTATCGAGGATGCCGGAGGAAGTATTGTTAATATTGATTCAACAGCAATTTCACTTGAAGTAAAGGGGTATTTATTACTTTCGGAAAACGGAAGCATCTCATCCTGGGAAGGAATCCCGCTTGAAACAATATATCTGCCTGGCTCTTGGCTATCGTTAAACAATGAGGGTGACAGACTGGGATTGTATGATCCAACAGGCAAACTGATTGACCAGGTTGTCTACAGTGATACTGAATCCGGGCTGAGTTTAAACCGAATGACATGTACAGATTCCTGTTCTGTTGATGACTGGGTAAGTTCCCGATACCCTCAAAGAGGTACCCCGGGCTCACCGAACAATGCTGAATCGAATGAACCGGGAGGTGAATCACCGAAGATCAGGGTGTCCCCAAATCCATTTTCACCTGACGGGGATGGATTCGAAGACCTGGTTGATTTTGAATTTGTTTATCCTGCCAACGAGGTAGATTTATCGTTGCAGATTTTTGATGTAAATGGCCGACGGATGGTGACACCCCTTGACGGGAAACGTTTTCCGGGTCGAGGACACTGGCAGTGGAATGGTCAAAACGGCACCGGAAAAACTCTTCCAGTGGGACTATATGTTTTCTTACTGGAGGCCCGGGAAACAGCCGGTTCCGGCCACTGGGACTACAAGGGGACGATTGCGATTGCCGGGAGCGAACGGTGAGAAGCGGGATTGACTCTTCTGACGAAGAAATTTATATTGCCGAACCGGAAAGATGTGCCTTTAGGTGTTGCATATTAATTACCTGTGAAATATATCGCAATACCGGATGATGAGTCGAACAAATTTCCTGTTCAATTACATATGGTGGAGTAATAATCTTATCAGAGATATTGCTCCGCTTCTCTCATTGTTAAGGCCTTCTTTTCACTCTTCATAATTATTATCAGGGTTTATCCGGAGTCGAAATAAAACTTCCTTGGCAGGATAATGAAGATCCTGATCTACTAAAGTTGTTTTATTGATCATAAGGAGTATTGTGATGGCTGATCGCAAACGAATTTTAATTATGGGTGCTGCTGGACGTGATTTTCATAACTTCAACGTTCTCTTTCGTGACAACGAGGAATATGATGTTATCGCTTTTACCGCTACTCAGATTCCCGACATCGAAGGTCGTAAATACCCGACCGAGCTGGCTGGAAAACTTTACCCGAACGGAATTCCCATTGAGCCCGAAGAGAAGCTGCTTGAGCTTATTAAAGAACACAACATCGACCAGGTATACTTCTCATACAGTGATGTCCCTCATACCCGTGTAATGCACAACGCCAGCCTCGTAAACGCGGCAGGTGCCGATTTTGTCCTGGCAAGTGCAGTTGACACAATGATTAAATCTACCAAACCGGTTATTTCCATCTGTGCCGTTCGGACCGGTTGTGGTAAAAGCCAGACAACTCGTGCCGTTGAGCAGGTTCTCCAGGATGCGGGAAAGAAGGTCGTGGCGATCCGTCACCCGATGCCCTATGGGGACCTAGTAAAGCAGGCAGTTCAGCGTTTTGCTTCTCTTGACGACCTCAAGAAGCACGAATGCACAATCGAAGAGATGGAAGAGTATGAGCCGCACATCGTTCGTGGTAATGTGATTTATGCCGGTGTCGATTATGAAGCCATTCTCCGCGAAGCTGAGAAGGAAGCTGATGTTATCCTTTGGGACGGTGGTAACAATGACACTCCGTTCTATAAAGCAGATCTCCAGATTGTCGTAGCGGATCCGCATCGTCCGGGACATGAAGTATCCTACCATCCTGGTGAAACCAACATGATGCTGGCAGATGTCATCGTCATCAACAAGATTGACACTGCTGACCTCGAAAATATTGAAGACGTTCGCGCAAGCATAGCCGAACTCAATCCGAACGCCATGGTAATCGATGCCGCAAGCCCGATCGAAGTTGACGATCCGGATGTAATCCGCGGTAAGGATGTCCTGGTCGTTGAAGATGGTCCTACTCTTACCCACGGTGAGATGACTTATGGTGCCGGTGTTGTCGCCGCATCAAAATACGGTGCCAACGACCTGGTAGATCCTCGTCCGTATGTTACCGGTAGGATCGCAGAGACTTTTGAAGATTACCCGGAAATCGGCATTCTTCTTCCAGCTATGGGTTATGGTGACGAACAGATGGCTGATCTCGAAAAGACGATCAACGCCACAGAATGCGATGCCGTTGTAATAGGCACGCCGATAGATCTACGCAGGGTTATTAAGATTGACAAGCCGGCAGTCCGGGTGGGCTACAACCTCCAGGAAATCGGCAAACCCGATCTTAAAGACGCTCTGAAAAAATTCATCTAAACCTGATCATATCGTGAGTGATTATAATAACCGCGTTGCTGTCGTAGCTCTCGGCGGCAACGCGATCAGTCCTCCGGGCGATAAGAACACCATTTACGACCAGTTCCGTCAGACCCGTACAAGCTTGAACAGTATAGTCGCCCTGCTTGAACGTGGTTACAGAATTGCGATTACGCATGGGAATGGTCCGCAAATCGGTAACGCCCTGATGCGACAGGAATTATCCCGTCACCTGGTACCCGAGCTGCCTTTAGGCGTATTAGTAGCAAGTACTGAAGGCTGGATGGGATATATGATTGAACAGTCCCTGATAAACCGGCTTCAGAATGAAGGTATTGAGAGATCTGTTACCTCTGTTGTAACGCAGGTACTCGTTGATCGCGACGATCCTTCTTTAAAAAATCCATCCAAGTTTATCGGCCAGGCATATCCTGAATATGAAGCGTTCCGTCTTTCGAAAGAGTATGAATGGGTTGTAAAGAAAGACAAAAGCCGCAACGGTTGGAGAAGAGTTGTCGGATCACCCATTCCCATTGAAGTTCTGAACAGCCAGGCGATTAAATCACTTCTTGATAAAAACTGGATAGTGATTTGTGTTGGCGGTGGTGGAATCCCTGTATACCGTGAAGAGGATGGTACTCTTGAAGGATTGGACGCGGTAATTGATAAGGACAGGGCTTCAGCGGTTCTCGCAAAAGAGGTAAATGCCAGCGATCTACTGATCCTGACTGAGGTTGAACAGGTTGCCTTGAATTTCGGTAAATCTGAACAACAGAACCTTGACAAGATGACGATTGATGAAGCCCGGAAATATTACGAGGAAGGGCATTTCCCGCCGGGATCGATGGGACCGAAAATTGAATCGGCGATCAGTTTCCTCGAAGATGGAGGGGAAAGAGTTATCATAACTGATCTTGAACATATTATCGGCGCAATAGAAGGTAATGCCGGAACGACCATAACAGCGAAGTAAAAATATAATGCACCTGGAAATACCCGGTGCATTTTTCATAGAACCGATCTATGGAGTACGCATGAAGATTCATGAATACCAAGCTAAAGAGATCCTGCGCAAGTACGGTGTAGCTGTACCCGACGGTTTTGTCGCGTTTACGCCAGCAGAAGCGGAGGAAGCCGCTAATAAACTGGGAGGCGGCACTGTTGTTGTTAAAGCCCAGATCCATGCAGGTGGACGTGGCAAGGGCGGTGGTGTCAAGGTTGTTAAGGGTACTGATGAAGCTAAAATAACGGCTGAATCTATCCTGGGAATGAACCTTGTTACTCATCAAACCGGGCCGGAAGGTAGAGAAGTAAAACGCCTACTCGTTGAACAGGGTATGGATATCAAGAAAGAGTTCTATGCCGGTTTAACTCTCGACCGTGAAGGGATCAAGGATACTTTTATGGTTTCAACAGAGGGTGGTGTTGAAATCGAAAAGGTAGCTGAAGAAACCCCCGAAAAGATTATCAAGGTCGCTATTGATCCAGCTTACGGGATGCACCCGTTCCAGGCAAGGCACCTTGCTTTTGCTCTCGGTCTTGATGGTGTAGCAATGAGAAAGGCAGCCGGATTCTTCATGAAGCTCTACAATGCTTATGTCAATTCCGATGCTACGATTGCTGAGATAAATCCACTGGTACTGACCGGTGATGATGATGTTATCGCTCTTGACGCAAAGATGAACTTCGATGATAACGCCATGTACCGTCATAAGGATATCCTCGAGTTCCGTGACCTGGATGAAGAAGATCCCGCTGAAATCGAAGCTTCAAAATATGAATTGAATTATATCAAGCTGGATGGGAACGTTGGCTGTATGGTGAACGGCGCCGGCCTGGCAATGTCGACGATGGATATTATCAAGCTTTCCGGCGGTGAACCGGCGAACTTCCTCGATGTTGGCGGTGTTGCAAATGCTGAGACAGTTAAGAACGGTTTCCGAATTATCCTGCGTGATCCGAATGTAAAAGCGGTATTGATTAATATTTTCGGTGGAATTGTACGCTGTGACCGTGTTGCCCAGGGTGTAATCGATGCCTTAAGCGATAAAGATCTTGAGGTCGAGATACCTGTTGTTGTACGTCTCGCCGGAACAAATGCTGAACAGGCTGCCAAAATGCTTGAAGATTCACCACTCGACTTTATCGTCGGCAGTAATCTGAAAGACGCAGCTGAAAAAGTAGTCGCAGCAGCAAAGGAGGTGGCCTGATGTCTATTCTCGTAGGTAAAGATACTCGTCTTGTCGTTCAGGGATTCACCGGCAAAGAGGGAAGCTTCCATGCTGAGCAGATGATAGATTACGGCACAAATGTCGTCGCAGGTGTAACCCCGGGTAAAGGTGGCACAAAACACCTCGACCGTCCCGTTTTTAACACAGTCGCTGAAGCTGTTGAAGAAACCGGTGCTAACACGTCGGTAATTTTTGTCCCTCCCCCCTTCGCGGCTGATGGAATTGTAGAAGCTGCTGAAGCCGGTTGTGAGCTGGTAATCTGCATTACCGAAGGTATCCCGGCTGCTGACATGTTGAAAACATATCACGCGATAAATGGTAGAGCGCGGTTGATCGGGCCGAATTGCCCTGGTGTTATTACTCCCGGAGAAGCGAAAGTTGGTATTATGCCCGGATTTATTCATAAGCCGGGAAATATCGGAGTCATCAGCCGCAGCGGAACTTTGACCTATGAAGCTGTCGGCCAACTGGTTGAACACGGATATGGACAGTCAACCGCTATCGGAATTGGTGGGGATCCTGTAATTGGAACCACATTTACCGATGCTTTGAAGCTGTTTAACGATGATCCCAAAACCGAAGGTGTTGTGCTGATCGGTGAGATTGGCGGCAGCGCTGAAGAACAGGCTGCTGAATATATCAAGAACCATTTCAATAAACCTGTTGTAGCTTTCATCGCAGGAAGGACTGCTCCTCCGGGACGTCGTATGGGACATGCCGGTGCGATTATTTCCGGTGGTAAGGGAACCGCCGCAGATAAGATCCAGGCGCTGGAAGATGCTGGAATCAAAGTTTCGATGAGCCCAGCCACAATTGGTGACACGATGGCGGAAGCGTTAAAAGGCTAGTTAGACTCTACTAACGGGGTGCACCTTCATCAATGCACCCCTTATTTGTAATAAAGATTTTTATGATTAACTTGTATTTTAGAACCAGGAGTTCTAAGACACAGCTCAGGCCGTTGAGATTGGGATTTTTACCAAATCACGACGGCTTATATTACTCTGGATGATTTCCTTAACATGTACAGAGTGTGCTCGGTCAATAATGGGGTATTTTTGAAACGGTTATTTACAACTGTATTAATTCATGTATGACTGGTTTATTTTGATAAGATACAGGAGAATAGGAAGATGAAATACAAGTTTTATCTCGTTATAATCCTGGTAATCAGTTTTATCCCATTATCACACGCCAAGCCTGTTATCGAGGCTGGATTACTGGGAAGTTATTCATTATACGGTGATTTCGATCCGGGAATGGGTTTTAGCCTTGAAGGTAGATGGGTAACAAAAGGGCTCAAATTCACCCGGAGCGATTATGTCCCCGAAAATCTTCATAAAATCGGCTTGAGTATCCAGGGATTATATGCTAAACGGGAAGAATTCCGTGATCCTCCCCAAGCTGGTTGGGATAATACGCCAAGTTACGAAGAAAAATTATCGGCATATGTTATAGAAATCGCACCTATGTTCTGTGTAAATGACGGCGATATTATGAAAAACTACGTCGGAGTCGGATTCGACCTGTTTTTCGTTAATGTTGAAGAATCAGGCGTTTACTATGAAGAAGTCGAAGACTTTAGCTATGACGAAAAAGCTTATTCTATTGATAAAGGTATGGGGATTCCACCGGGTTTACGTTTTTTCATGAATACTCAATGGTTTTTTAATCCCCAGGTTGCAGCAGAGTTGAGTATGGGATTCAGGCTGTGCAATACGAGAAAACTTAAAAACAGCGGTGCTGAAAACCTTGAATGGAGAACATGGGGTGAAGACAGGTATAATTTGAACGGGTTGAATATCGCGCTGGGAATTACTTACCTGTTTAAAAAACCTGGTTATCGATATTAGGTGTTGCTAAGTTACCATTTATTTTGAATCTATAGTTTTTTATGATTTTTGACAAACTTCCGAGGGAAAGGGCTACTGATGGAGGAAAAATTCCCCTTAAAGGAAACGGGGGAGAAAAATGGTATCACCATCACAATCCTGGAGGACTTTTGCAAGGGCTGTACGATTTGTGTAGATATTTGCCCTGAGGATGTCCTCGAGATGGTGCCTGTCGGATCACGCTGGCAGGGTAATATTGCTGTTATTAGAGAGATCGAAGCATGTATCGGGTGCATGTTATGTGAATTGCAATGTCCCGATTTTGCTATTCTGGTTGACAAACCGGAAAAGAAAAAGAAAAAACCTGCGGCGTGAAAGGAAATAAACAGTGAATCAACAAAATGACCAGGTTCGTTTCTGGCCGGGAAATATTGTAGTCGCTGAAGCCGCTGTAGCTGCGGGTTGCGACTTTTTTGCAGGGTACCCAATCACTCCATCATCTGAAATTGCCGCTCACATGGCACTCCTTCTTCCACGAAAAGGTGGACATTTTATCCAGATGGAGGATGAAATTGCGGCGATGGGTACAACAGTAGGTGCCAGCCTGGCAGGCGCTAAATCAATGACTGCTACCTCAGGCCCCGGATTCAGCCTTAAACTTGAAAATCTTGGTTTCGGATACATGGTTGAAGCACCATGTGTGGTTGTAAATGTTATGCGCGGCGGTCCTTCAACAGGACTACCTACCCATCCAGCCCAGGCTGATGTCATGCAGGCAAGATGGGGTACTCACGGTGATCATCCTACAATCGCCATAGCACCATCGTTCCACCAGGAAACATACATGGAAACAATCCGTGCGTTTAACCTGGCGGAAAAACTCAGGATGCCTGTGATAGTTTTGATCGATGAAGTTTTAGGACATCTTTCAGAAGGTGTTATCCCTCCCGAACCGGGAAGCTTTGAAATTATTAACCGCCCAATGACAGATAAGAAACCAGGCGACTATCAACCATATGACACCTCCGAAGGTGATATACCTCCATATGCTCCTTATTTCGAAGGTTATAACTGGCATACAACAGGTCTGAATCACGACGAAACCGGATTCCCATCAACAAGTCCCAAAGTGGTGAACGACCAGATGGAACGATTGATGAGGAAAGTTACCCAGAACCGTGAGCTCATCGATAAAGTTGAATACTTCCAGGCTGATGATGCCGAGGTGGGAATTTTCTCTTTCGGTTCCACTGCCAGGGCTGCAATGGTAGCCGTGAAAAAGGCTCGTGAAAAGGGAATCAAGGCTGGGTTGATGCGACCAATTACCATCTGGCCCTTCCCAAATAAAGAAGTACTGGATTTTTCGAAAAAAGTAAAGGCGATTGTTGTCCCCGAATTCAACATGGGACAGATCGTTTACGAAGTTGAAAGGTCAGTTCATTCAGATATGCCGATTAAACGAGTTAACAAGGTAGGCGGAGTGCCTATCACGCCGGCCGAGATCCTGGCCGGGATCGAGGAGGTGGCCTGATGGCGTTTGATTATCTACCCTATCTGCGTGAGGCTAAATTGCCGCATATGTGGTGCCCCGGTTGTGGTGTCGGAATTGTTGTTAAAGCCATGATTCGCGCGTTTGTTGATCTTGAATGGAAACCGGAAGATATCGCTGTTGTTTCCGGGATCGGTTGTACCAGCAGGGCACCCGGTTACCTGAATATGAATACACTCCATACCACTCATGGCCGTGCGCTGAGTTTCGCTACCGGAATTAAAATGCACAAGCCTAAAGGTCATGTCGTGGTTATCGCAGGTGACGGTGATACTACAGCTATCGGCGGGAATCACCTGATCCATGCCGCCAGGCGTAATATTGATATTACCGTAATTGTCAACAACAATAATATTTACGGGATGACAGGCGGGCAATACTCCCCTACTACTCCCCTTGGCGCAAAAGCGGCAACTGCACCCTATGGCAACCTTGAACCTTCGTTCGATCTGCCTCACCTGCTTAGAGGTGCCGGTGCGACATTTGTTGCACGCGGCCATGTTGGAAATGGTCGTCAGTTAGCCACCTTTATCAAGAAAGGATTTGCACATAACGGATTCTCCTTTATCGAGGTAATTTCGAACTGTCATACCCAGTTTGGAAGAAGGAACCGTATGGCTGATCCAATGAATATGATCAGGTGGATAGGCGACAGGGCAAAACCATTGAAGAAATACGCGGAAATGGCTGAAGACGATAAGGCAAAATATTTCCCGACCGGTGTTCTGTACGAGGATACTTCTCACCCGGAATACACCGAAACTTATGATGCCTTGATTAAAAAACTTCAATCCGCTTAAGCGCAGGAGTACTGGATATGCATTTCGAAGCTCGTTTTTCAGCCGTTGGTGGCCAGGGAATTATCCTGGCGGGTACCATTATCGCCGATGCGGCGCAACTTCTTGGCTTGCATGCTGCAGGTTCACCGACTTACACGGCACAGGTACGTGGCGGCCCCACCAAGGTTGATATCATTGTAGATTCTGACCAGATCCTCTTTCCAAGGACTGCAGAAATAGATTTTTTCCTGTCGTTAGCAACAAATTCATACATGTTATTCGGTACCGACCTGAAGGAAGGTGCTACGATTGTTGTGGATCCAAACCTTGTTGATGTTCCGCCGGAACATCGCGAACTATACAAGGTTTATGATGTGCCGATTATCCAACTCACAGCGGATAAAATGGGGCGTATGGTGTACACTTCCGCGGTAGCCCTCGGAACGATGGTCGCGCTGACAGATGTAGTTTCGGAAGAAACTATCAGGACTGCTCTGAGGAACCGTGCACCTAAAGGTACCGAAGATTATAACATGAAAGCCCTTTCACTTGGTATCGACTATGTGAAAGAGATGCTGGAAAAGGGTGTTACTACTTAACGATTATTTACTAATAGATCGAAAAGCCCTCCTGGGTTATCCAGGAGGGCTTTATAATTAAATCGATATTAAAAAATCTATTTTGTAACAATTGCCATATGGTTAACTGATAATGTTGGTATATAGGTTATATCTGAGCTGAAGATAGTTTTTTGCAGCAGTTTCCTCAACCATGCCGGACGTGCCCGGTCCATGGGTGCAGTAATATAAAACACCTTAATTTCGCTGAAGCCACCTTCCCGCAATGTAGCAAATAGGTTTTTCCTGGTATAAATCCTGGCCTTGGCATATCTTTCATGTATAAAATCAGGTAACCAGGAAAAAAATGGCACTCGATTCCAGGGAAGGAGTGGCAGGTAAGCTCCGTGTGTTTCGAATATCCACCACTTATTCGGTACAGACACCACCAGTTGCCCGCCGGGTTTTAAAATCCTGTGAATCTCTCTGACAGACTTAATCGGATCATTCACGTGTTCCAGTACCTCGAAGCAGGTCACAGCATCAAATGAGTTATCCTGGAAAGGTAAATACTCACCTGCTCCAGCCACCCAGTCCGCTTTAACATCTGATCCCTTCATTGGATCAGCCTGGACATCAATTCCTGCAACTGAATCAAAATCGTTAAGAAACAGTGATGTTTGTGCTCCATTGCCGCACCCAATGTCCAGGAGTTTTCCGCCCTTACGGATAATACGGGATAATCTCCTTGCCAGGGTATAGCGTCTTACCAGGATTTTTTCACCTGTATCAGCCGGTTTACCAAGAGCTATTTCTTTAATTCTGTCCATATACTTCCATACTAAAATCAAATTCAAAGTCGAACCGAAAGCTTGTGACATTCTGATCCGACAAAGCTATATCTGAACAATACACTTTTCAAGCGTTAATATTTACACAACTACGGCATAAGCTTAATTGCCAGGGAAGTATTCTCGATCTTATTCTAGAATAAAGCCTCTATAACGATATATATAGAGGCTTTCAAATAAGGTAGTAATGAATATTATTTACTTCAACAATACAACTTTCCTCATATCGTCGAATAGTCCTGGCGCAGTTGCATGGACAAAGTAAACACCACTTGCCAATCCGGATGCGTCAAGTGTAAAGCTATGATATCCCTGTTCGAAATGGCTTGAAGCAATTGTACTTACAAGCCTTCCATTAATATCAAATACATTTAACTGCAGGAATGATGAACCGGTTAATCCGACTGTTATTTCAGTACTGGGATTAAACGGATTTGGATATACACTTTGTATCCCGAAATCCGATGGAACAAACTCATTTGACTCAATAATTAGCTCATCGGTTTCCGTTTCCCATCCAATAGCCAACCAGTCATTTAAACTCGCGCCGTCTGCCTCCAACCCAACTTTCCAGAATTCAAATGAATCTGAATCCAGGGGTGTATCCACATCATGTCCAACATTGGCTATGTATGTATATATTCCAGATGGCGCCCACCAGGGAACGAATTGCTGTGGCGATGCCTCAAGAACTTGGCCTGCCTCAAGCTGTAACGGATAAATGCCAATCGGACCAAAATTATTTTGATCAGGTGTTATTAATTCAGTCCAGACAACTCCCTGGAATAGATCTTCAGAATTATTTTGAATCGTCGCATCAAATCCAAAGTGTCCCCCACCTGGAAGT
>JANQEY010000219.1 GCA_028278125.1 bacterium
AAATTCGTTCCAACCCGATCCTCAGGAATTCGGTAATCCATGGCCATGAAGGTGATGTCATCAGTCATGGAGAGGGTGGGAATCTTGTTGCCCGGTATAGTGTTGTCCAAGGCATGCTCGATCCCGACAATGATGTTTCTGACGTTGAACCTGCAGTTGCGTTTGTTAACGCTCCAAATGACTTCCATCTTGCTCCAGGCAGCCCATTAATCGACGACGGTGATCCGGCTGGACAATATGAAGACTTCGTCTTCCCGCCTTCACTGGGTTCAGAAAGAGCTGACATCGGGTTGTATGGTGGTCGTTATGCAGGCTACTGGGATGATGCTGCACCATTAAAGATTACTTTCTTTAACAATATTGCCAATGCACGCGGATTAAAAATTGTAGTTAACGTCATCGGTGATATCCAGGGCGATCCAACGCTTGAAGTAACAACATTCTCCGGGACAGAGACCGCAACGCTTACAGAAATTGGCAGCGGCGCCGGAGCATATTACACCGATTATTCAATAGAAGAGTCTACTTTCCTTGAAGCGAAAGTGTCCGCGAATAACGGCGACTTTGTTTTCAAACGTAACATTGACCTTGTACTGTTCAAACCTGCATCAGGTGGGCAGATTAGTTCCTCAGACGGTATGAGTCTAATAATGCCGCCGAATACTGTGGGTCAAGAGATAGTCGTTTCACTTGAACCCGACCTCGGTGCTTCTCTGCCTGATGATATTCCATTATCCGATCCGGCTGGGGCCAGGTGGGTTATTTCAAGCCCGATTGAGCACTGGTCTTCACCAGCTGAGCTTGTATTACCTTACGATCCTGTGATTGTCTATCCCGGATCTGAACAGGGACTTGCGATCTGGCGCAATATTGATGACCAGTGGGAACGGATTGAGAGTTACGTAGATATTGATAATAAAACAGTTCATGGCAGCATCTTTGGCTCCGGTACATACGTGATTACCTATGAAGCTACCGGTGAGTATTCAAATATGCTACCTGTTACCTCGAGGCTTCAGGCCAACTATCCGAATCCGTTTAACCCGGTAACAACGATACCGTTTATGTTATCAGAGCCAGCCGTTGTTGATCTCAGGATTTACAATGTTCTTGGTCAGGAAGTTACCAGGCTGGCGAATGACTGGTATACTGCAGGCCAGCACAATGTGACATGGCAGGCAAGTTCAGGTGATCGTGAACTGGCAAGCGGAATATATATCTGTCGCTTGAAAGTACATGGCAAAAATGGATCGGGTGAGATAATCGATTCCCGTAAAATCGTGTTGATGCGTTAGGAGTGCATCGTGGAAAAAATAATGAACTTAAGATGGTTCCGGCTATTTCTTCTCGTTGGATTGTTGTCATGCCTTTTCATCGCCGGTTGCAGCGATGACGAAGGTGAAGGTGGTGGTGAAGAAGATCTGAATCCAATTGAACTTGTGCAGGAAGGCTGGAATGAGTTTGAGGATCTGAATTTCGAAACGGCAATGGGTCTGTTCGACCAGGCAAGAAGTATAGATCCGACTTACGCAGATGCCTTCTCGGGAGCGGGATGGTCTCGGTACCAGATGGGAGATAATCCTGGAGCCGTTGAAGTATGGGAACTTGGACTTGAAGGCACTTCCGGAAGCACGCTTGATCTGACTGCCGGTCTTGGTTTTGCAGCTTTCGATGATGATGATTACACTGAATGCATTTCACGGTTTGAGGAAGTGATTGAGTTCAATCCAAGTTACGCTTTCGATCACTACGGTGGAATTGATGTCCTCGATCTTCATTGGACGATCGCTGAATGTAATTACCTGCAGGGTGATTTTGACCTTGCCCTGGAGCGGGTATTGATTCTTAATCCAAATTTCATCATTGATTTAACCGATGGTGATGGTGAGTTTATAGAAGAAGCTATATATGCACTCGCCGAGGAAATAGAGCGGCTCGAAGAAATCGTGCGCGGCTAAAAAAGGAAGATGATCATGCGGTATAGATTTGCAAATCGGTTAATGTTGGGTTGTGTTCTCCTGGTTACAATTGCTCTTCTCGTGGCAGGATGCGGGAAGATTGATGGAGATTTTAATCCAAACCAACCACCTACGCTCAGTTTTGTGACTGTTCCCCTTGATAGTTCCGAGTTCAGCTTCGCACCCGTTATCTACTGGGCTGGTAATGATCCGGACGGATTTGTTGAATATTACTCGTTCGCTGATGTAACGGACACAGCGGCATTCATCGATCCTGAAGGTTTCTACGACCTGATCCCGGAAGACGCCTGGACAGACACCATAGCGACACAGGCAAGAATATATCTCTTGACCGAAGCGGGTGAGGTAGCCCCTCATATCTTCTATATCAGGTGTTTCGATAACGAAGGACAGGTGAATGAAGGTGTGGTTTACAGGACATTTTTCCGTTCCAACCAGCCACCAAACACACCCAGGATAGGTATAACCGGAACACCGGAAGACAGTCTCTCTGAAAACGTATATGTTGCAGATACCCTGTTTTCAGCACCGAACATTTCCGATTCATGGGCTGGAATTCAATTCAACTGGCGAGCAAACGATCCCGATGACCAGGCATTATACCAGATTCCCCTTCAATATCAGCCAATTCTGGTAAAGGCACCCAACGACACGATCTTTGTAGGTGACTGGCAGGATAACCAGGATATTATTCTTGTTGACCTGGAAACCGGTTTTTATACACTCTATGTCTGGTCTCGTGATGACGGATTCTTACTCTCAACCGCTGCGGCTAGAATCGAATTTAATGTTATCCGTCCAACATTTGAACATGATATCCTGATGGTAGTTGAAGCCCCACAGGGAAATGGTGGTCTTGCGGCACCGAAACTCGATTCCCTTTATTCTGAATCCGGAGAAGGATTTTATAACAGGTTATTCGAGGATATTGCAGATGAAATTACAACGGCAAACCTGGAGCTGAACGGAGAAGATGTCCGTTTCTTCGTGGCAAGCCAGCTTGGGCAAGTGGATAACCGAGTTCCATATTCGTTAATCCATCAATACAAAGTGGTTATCTTTGCCTGTGACCAGATTCTAAACCAGGCAATTGACTCTGAATATAAGATTCAAAGAAACCGTAGATTGATCGATTACCTTCGAGTGGGCGGCAGATTATGGTACCAGGGGCGTAGTTTGGGTTTAGAAGCTCTACCGAGCAACGTAGATCCTCAATTAGGTGATTTATACAGTATGCTCCTGGAAGATTTTATGTCTGTTGATAACATTGTCTCTCCAGCATTCTTCTCCCCACAAATGAGAGCATACGCGGAATTCACAGGGACACGTTCAGGATTAATCGATTATCCGTCCCTAGCTTTTGATGAGGCAAAACAGACGGAAAATTGGGGTATTGGATTGGCGGACAGCCTTCAATATGGTCAGACCGGTGTAGAGCGAATTGAACGCGCTGGTACTTCCGTAACTTCACAGTACTTCGATTCGTTTACAGCCACTTATGTTGGGGTTGCTGAATCTGATACTGCCAAGGTGGTGACGGAAGTAGTTCTCGGAGCACTGGTTCAGTATCCTCCGACTCCAACAGATTGTTACATCCAGACAACCTATGAAAACGTATATCCCGATAGTATAACAAGGATTTTCAACAGGACTCTTTTCGAACTTGATTCGACATTCAGGGCTGATAATCCCGGCAACGAAGATGACTCACCTTACCAGAATTATGATGGCGAGGTAATTACAGTCAACAATAACAACATATTTGTGGGGCATATCCAGGGACAACCCTGGCAGGTTACAGATAACCTGGAAGTCGATTATAAGTTTAATCCCATTTCTGACTTCCATCTTAAACCTGTTGAAGTTATAAACGAGAGAATCCAGGTAAGGGACCTGGTTCTGATCGAATTGAGATACAGGACCGCGTTATCGGTATTTTCATACTACTTCATGGAATATGATGAAGTGAAGGCAGCATGGATACAGATGCTCAACTGGTTCCTGACACCACAAGTGACACTGCTATAAAAGTATCAAATGATCTCAGGATTTGAACGGATATTAAGGGTCATCCAGGAAAAATGGATGACCCTCTTTATTTTATTCAGTGTAGCTATTCTCATTGTTGGGATTATCCTTTCCGTCAATGATGGATTCTGGGGAGTGGATGCCGGCATCAAAACACTGGCGGCAGTTTGTGTCTCTCAGCAGGGAATATTTAACTACAGTCTGCCAGAGACGCTTGGAGAAATAGATCCAGGTGGGTTGTACCTGCCATATAGAAGTCCATTCGTAACACAGGTGAACAACCGTTTAATTCCAGTCTACAATCCATTATTCATCTGGCTCGGTTCCCTGGCCTGGGATGCTGCTGGTGAATATGGAATTCGTTTTTTATCTCTTCTTGGATCGATACTGATATTGATTTTTATCCCATTTATGGCTATAAAGACCGGTCAATTTTCAAGCCAGACTATTTCTCCATCCATTCCCTGGTTTATCTCCCTGTCGCTAATATTATCAACTCCTTTGCTTTTCTACACATTCGCGATCTGGGAACACTCCCTTTTTACTGCTTCAGCCGTTTTCGCAGCACTATCCCGGTTACATTCAAAAAAATGGTTCTACCTGGTATTATCCGGACTATTAGCAGCGACTGGCATTGCATTAAGGCCTGAGGGCCTGTTCTGGGCAATTTTACTGATATTTCTGAGTAAAAGGGGAGCAATAATTTACTTCGTGGGATTGATTACCGGTATTCTTTTATATGGCTTTTTAAATTTGCAGGCAACCGGGTACATTGTCCCACTTCAATGGACAGCAAATATTGGTTTTTATCAGCTAAGCACAGAATCCCTGTTAAATAGCTTGATAGTCCTCCTGGGTAAAAGCGATGCCGGCTATGGATTACTATGGTTGACTGGTTTGGTATTATTGCTATTTTTCTCCTCTCGTGGTTCGAATAAATATACTATCCCAGGTATTTTCGCGATTTCAGTTATCTACCTTGGAATATGGATATATCATCTAATTAATCCCGTCCCCCTGGGACTACTTGCCAGGTCCAGTGGCTTGCTCGCCGTTGCGCCTCTTGCCGCTTTATGGTGGTTTATACCCTTAAACAAAAACAATGATAATCTTCTTGCTGGAAAAGAAAAGAATCTTAAAATTCTTGTCTCAGTATTTATAGTCCTTGCAGTATTTACAAATCCAGTGCCTGACGGAATCCATTACGGACCAAGGGTATTATTACCCGCTATTGTGCTGGCGGTGGCCGGGACGCTTTTCAGCTTCTACAAAATGGATAAACCAAGGAAGGCACTGGTTGTAAGTTTACTCATATTATCAGTTCTGTTCCAGTTGTCGACACTACAGGTATTACATAAACAAAGGCTGGACAATGGACAAATGAGAATCGTGGTACGTGAGCATGTAGAAAATGAGCCGCTATTGTTGAGTGCCTGGTATTTTGGCTCTGATCTCGGGCCTGAATTGATTGATAAAACAGTTTTACTTCCACGGACGCAAAAAGATTGGGCTGGTATTATTGATAGAATAGAGGAATATGGTTACAAAAGCTTCTGGATTTTGCATGCACCGGGAATGGACTTGAAAAACGTAATAGGGAAAGACATCAGAATTTCCAATAAGGGGAAATATGCGGGTGGATATTGGGAATTAACCAGGTGCTACTCTACCGATAATGAATCGTCGATATCAACCCCAAGCGCACGAAGCGCAGATTTTACATCTTCCGATCCCGGGTAAATCCTGTTCATATCATAGAGGATTGTTATCGCTTCATCATATCGACCAAATGCTGACAACAAATGGGCATAATTGATATTATAGAGCTCATTTTTCGGTGAAAGTTTTGTTGCCTTTTCCAGTTGTGCTAAAGCTGAGTCCAGGTTTTCAATTCGTACATTCTGCACCGCAATTTCATTGAGTATTCTTGCCAGGTTAACCTTAGCGTCAAAATGTGTTGGGTCCTCTGTTAATGATTTTGAATAATACATCCTCGCTTCATCTTTGTTCCCGGCTGTTTCAGCGATAGTACCCAGGTTATTAAATGCCAGGTGATTGCGGGGATGAAATACGAGTTCACGGGAAAAGTAATACTCAGCGGAATCGGGATATCCCTGGTTTAACCAGGAAACGCCGGTATTGAGGTTAACATTTTCATAACTCGGATCAGATTTCAATAATTCCCGGTAGCTGGTTAAAGCTTCAGAATATTTTCCCAAACGTGATTGCGAATTGCCATTGTGAAACAGCCAATCCTCGTAACTACCACCGGTACCCTTGACAGGATCAGGCAGGATTATTACCAGTGAAAGTATAAACACCGCTATCAGGCTGATTATAGCGTTACGGCTGGTTAGTTTGCGATTGATAAGATAATGGTAGAATCGTTCAATAAATCCTGCTGCCAATAAAAGAAGTAGGGGAATAATAGGGAACCTGTAACGTGCGTTGATAAAGAAGAGCAGCAGGCTTAAGGAATAAAGGAGAATAAACAGAATAGCCGGTCGACTATCCGGGACAAATCTCCAGGACTTGATCGAGAATGGGATTCCGAGCGTTGCAATTAGCAAAAAGCCAATCTGCACCTGGAACCATGTTACAGGACTGGTTTCTCGCAGATAAAAATGCAGGACACGGTTGTTTTCTATCTCACGTCTGTTTACCAATAGCAGCAGCTTTTTACCAAGTAGATTTATCGCGTCACCGGTATGGTTAATCCAATATTGAAACGCTTTGTTGGAATAATAGTTATTGACATCTTTTGAGTAAAGTTTATGACCAACATCCTGTTCAGCCCTGTAATTAACCTGTGCTCGTGTCCATGCTTTACCGAATTCGGGATCAACTGCGAACGCACCACTGGCATCAGGATTATTACCCAGGTACAAATTAATTCCTCCCTGGGTGCTGATTGACCAGCCGCCGTTATTATTTGAATTATGTATCAGAATGGGGAATACAGCCATCAGGAGGATAAAAAACGCGATAATTGGTGCTGACCAGCGGGGATGAGAACGAATTCTCTTTTTGGCACCAGGCCTGATTGTAACTGCCGCAAGGTAAACAGGCCAGAAAATCAGGGCGTTTGCACGAAAGGCCGTCATTATTCCCAGTAGTAGCGATGAACCTATCAGTGTTCCCAATGTACCTTTTCGTCGATAAAGGTCAAGAGTCCAGATCATCAGGATAAAACTGCTGGTGAAGAGGCTTACGATTAAGCCTTCGCCATCAAAGTAGATGGATAACCCGTAGAACGCCCAGCCAAAACCTGCCACAACTGATGCAACAGGACCATACCACCGTCGTGCTATTGCTGCGAGAACAGCAGCGGAAACACCGGATAACAGAATTTGGAACAGCCTGACAGGCAAGAAAGTATCATTAAAAAAGACTTTACCGAGTATAGCTATGATATAGGGGTAAAGCGGGGCCCGGAAAAATGGGCCTTCATAGGATATACCGGCTAAAATATCAGCAGCCCAGGAGCGGTATATTTCGGCATCCATGCCCGGACTTAAAAAAGCTGATACATTGTGCGCTTGAATTATGTATATTATACGAGATATTATTGTTAAGAGGGCGGCTAACAGTGGAATAAACCAACGCCTTGAAATGAGCGTCAAATTGGTACCATCATCCTTAACATGATGATGTTTATTAGCGGAATTATCTTGAGGCCGGTTAAAATTAAGCACAACCAAAGGTAGGAACGTGAAAATGACATGGCAACGGTTCAGCGGTGTTCTAATGGTACTATTCATGCTTTGGTTTGCAGGTCAATCCTTAACATGGATGGGATGCCAGTCCGGTGGTGGAGGGGGTATCGCACCTGACACATCGGATACAACAAATGGTGCGGTGCAGGTAGGAGATGCGATTGAGATCCCCCAGGGACGGTTTATACAGGGATATGATGCGGTTGATCACTTGGGTGTCCCATTATATGACAATGCATTTCCTGCAGCGTATATAACGTTGGATAGATTTTACATCTCAGAAACTGAAATTACAAATGCACAGTTTGCTGAATTCCTGAGTGATGGAAATGGTCATCACTTTTTTGGATATATGCATATCCATGGTGAAGGTGATCTATATGAAGCAGATGCAGGCTGGGAAGATCATCCAGTTGTTTATGTGGATTTCTATGGCGCTGAAGCATATGCAAGATGGGTTGGAGGCAGGCTACCAACAGAAGCTGAATGGGAGAAGGCAGCCCGTGGTGATGATGGCCGAGAATTTCCATGGGGCTTTGCCACCACAAATTATATTTTTGAAGATTATGCCGATGTAAACAGGGGATCAGGTGCGCAGACTAGACCGGTTGGCAGATTCCCGAACGGTGCATCACCATTTGGAGTTCTTGACATGGCTGGATCAGCCTGGGAATGGTGTTCAGACTGGTATGATAGGACTTATTATTCATGGTGGACACGTCCCGAAGAAAACCCACAAGGACCTGATACTACACAAACTATCAATAGAGTAAAAGTACTACGGGGTGGAAGTTTTGTAGATAATCCAAATGCCGGTGGAGCAGGAATTCTCTGTTTCTTCAGGTATTGGGGAACTCCTGCGAGTCGGGTAGAAGACCTCGGTTTCAGAGTAGTATGGGACAACATTGAACAATAACGAACGACATTTTTACATATATATAAAATTACTACTTCCTGTATTTCTCTTTCTTTCCCTGCAGGTATCGTATGCCGGTCAGAAGAAGGAACCGCGATTCGAGGAGATGGGGCGTGAAGCTGCCCGTATCCTCGCAGATTTGATCCGTCTCGATACAACCAATCCTCCGGGAAACGAATTCCTTGTTGCTGAGTACCTCGGCAATATCCTTGATCGTGAAGGGATTACTTATATACGTACAGCCACGGATGAGGGACGAGATAATTTTATTGCCCGTTATCACGGTTCAGGGCAGGAGAAACCGATCCTGCTGTATAGCCACAGCGATGTTGTACCGGCCGATGTTGGATGGGGAAGCTGGACAATGGATCCTTTTGCCGGGGAGGTTAAAGATGGAGTGCTTTACGGCAGAGGAGCTATCGATGCCAAAGGGTTGATAGTTTCGCACCTTGCCGCATTAATCCTGCTGAAAAGAAACAATATTCCCCTCGACCGCGACGTTATTTTTCTCGTTGCAGCGGCTGAAGAAACAGGCGGTGGACCCGGGGTGGCCTGGCTACTCGAAGAAAGACCGGACCTGATTGACGCATCTGTCGCACTTGGTGAAGGCGGAAGGGTCTGGACAGATGGAAATACTATTCAAAGCCTCTGGCTGCAGGCTGCGGAAAAATCCGCCCATAATCTTAAAGTTACTGCGATTGGCGAAGCCGGTCATGCGGCAATTCCAAGCCGGAAGAATGCTATTGAGAAATTGTCACGGGTTTTGACAAGGATAAACCAGTACCGGTTTGAACAAAATTTTAACCCGGTTTCGGAAACATTTATTTCGATAATGCAACCGGTTGATTCACGTATTCAGCCCGGGAAACCTCGGTATGAGGCAATTACCCGCAATACCTTTGCAGTGACTTTGGTCGAGGGCGGAATTAAGACCAATGTCGTACCACCATTCGCATCAGCAAACCTGAACCTGAGACTGTTACCCGGTGAAAATCTTGAACAAGCGACTCGTGTTCTTGAAGAGGTTGCCGCCGAGGAGGGTGTAACAGTACGTCATAAAGCAGGTGTTCAGGGTGGTGGAAGTATTATAGACTTTGATACACCTTTTTTTAATACGGTTTCAGAAGCGGCAGAAAAAACATGGCCTGGTATTGTTGTCGCTCCATATATTTCGCCGGGTACATCAGACGCGACAAAACTGCGCCGGGCTGGTATCCAGGCTTACGGTGTGATGCCTTTTCCCTTGACCCCTGAAGAGAATTCATCTGTCCATGGTGCGGACGAACGAATAAGATTGGACGCACTCACTGATGGTATTCGTTTTATCTACAGGATTTTAGTATCTTGGGCTGAAGTAGAAAACGGTAATTCGAACTAAGATTCAGCTGATTAATTAAAGATAAAAACGAAATATGATACTTCTTCGGAAAATCAGATCCGAAGTTTTAAATTTACCTGCCGCATGCCTTATGGGGAAGTCCCAGCAATTCCCCCGGTTTGTCAGCTTGTTCATTTTATTGTTTTTAATCCTGTTAGTCTGTAATTATCCATCTTCAGCAGTTGAAACAGGTAAAAAACAGGCTCTATCAATTCCTTTATCTTCTCTCGATTCCAGCAATAACACCGCAGCTAACAATACCGATAGTGATTTAATACCGGGCACAAGATATGCACATGTACCGAAAGGTTTTTTACCTGAACTGGAATACGATCGTCCCGATCTAGGGATTGCCCTCTCCGGGGGAGGTGCAAGAGGATTGGCGGCAATCGGATTCCTTGAGGTTCTCGAAGAAGAAAATATCCCGGTTGATTTGATGGTTGGGACGTCAATTGGTGCAGTAGTAGCTGGTTTATATTCTATGGGATACAATCCTGCCCAGATGGAAAAAATATCCCGTAAACTGGACTGGAGTACACTTTTTTCCGATGCCCCTCACAGGAGGAACCTGTTCCTTGCGCAGAAAGAATATGCCAACCAGGAACTTCTGACACTCCGCTTTAAAGGGTTGCAGCCCTATATACCCGATGCGATTTTTACCGGGGAAACACTTTTCCTGAAAATTCTCCAACTATCGATGGATGCACCTTTTGGGGGTGCGTGTGGATCGTTCAACCAATTGAAAATCCCGATTGGGATAATCGCAACTGACCTGGCAACCGGTCGCAGGGTTATTATGGACACCGGTGATATGCCGATGGCTATCAGGGCGTCGATGGCAATTCCTATCGTATTCAGGCCATTGCGGTATAAGGGAAAACTGCTTGTTGATGGCGGTTCAGTCGAAAATATTCCTGTTCACGCGACGTTTGAACAGGGTGCTGATCTCGTTATCGCATATGATTGTTCCAGCCCGGCTGTACCAAATCTGAACCCGGACAGTCCATGGGAGATTGCCAACCAGGTTACCACCCTGATGACAGTGGATAATGATTCAATCGCCAGGGCGAGAGCTGACCTGGTTATAAAACCTGATTTAGGGGGTTTTACACAAACCGATTTTGATGATGTTAAGGAGATAATCGAGATCGGGAGAAATTCTGCAAGAAACCACCTCCCGGAATTACTCGAGCTAATCGAACCTGACCTGAGTCAGCCGAAGGTAACTGTCCAGCTCGATGAAATTGTGATCGGTGCCCTGCCGTCTTCATTAAGGGAAGAAGCATTAAAAAGATCAAAACTTACTACTGGTCTTTCGGATACCAGGACAATTAATCGTGGCTTGGAGAGTATTCTGAAATATTTGCGTGAACTTGGGTTCAGCGCGGCATGTCTTAACGCAAAAATAGATGAAGACAACGTCCTGGTTATTGCGGTTGAACCGGGTATCGTACGGGATATCAGGATTGAAGGTGTCCCCTCCAGACGCCAGGGTCTTGCAATGCGTGATGTAGAGGTTAAAAGGGGGCAGCCACTTCGATCAAAGGATCTTCTGAAAAGTCTAACAAAATTACATGCAACCGGAAGATATACAGTTGCCTACTCATATCTTGAACATAATTCTGAAGGCGGTATAACGGTTGTTTTCCTGCTTGAGGAAGCGCCTTTTCCGAAACTTGGTATCGGACTAGGCTTTGATTCCGACCGCCAGGCCAGGTATTTCGCTAACCTTGTTACCGGAAGCGCTCTATTAAGACAGGGTGAAGAGATCACTCTTCGCGGAATTTACGGTATTCGGGACGAAAAGTATGGGATGTCCATACGAATGGATCGCCTTGCGAAGACATACCTCGGATGGGAAATCGGAGGCTGGTATGCTAAACGTGAACAAGACATGTTTGATTTCCAGGGTGAAGTACTGGATGTTTTTGAAGTACTTAACCTCAATGGGTATGTGACAACAGTCTTTAACCTCTCAACCTGGGGTAAATTATCCGCCGGGATAAAGTCCGAAAGAGTTCAGCAGGATTATGAAAACCATTCCTGGTCAACAATGATCCTCAACAGTTTTACATTGCGTGCAAATCTCGATACCGAGGATCGTAAACCATTCCCGAGGTCCGGGGCAAAAGTTGGGATTGCTTATGACAGTTACATCACCCAACTGGGCAGCGAACGTTCATTTAACAAGCTGGATATTGACGCTGAGGCGGTGATACCTGTTTTTCATAGAAACGTCGCAAGAATTGCCGGACGCAGTAGTGTATCTGACCTCACAACTCCCATGACCCACAGGTTCCGTGTTGGCGGGATAACCGACTTTCCCGCTCTCAAACCCGACCGGTTCGTAGCTTTAAGAAGAGTTTCGGGAACCTTTGAATGGCGTTATGACCTCATAAGCAGGTATGTTGCTGATGCTTACCTGCTGGCACGTTATGATCTTACCGCATTCAGCGACGCAGAAAGCTGGCGTCCGAAGAGTGAGGAATTTATCCACTCTTACGCTGGTGGATTTGCCCTCGATACATTCCTGGGACCCATGGAAATATGGTACGCATGGTCGCCGGAATCCGATACATCCCCCCAAACCGATAGGCTGACCGTTAACCTTGGTTTCAGATTTTAACCTGATTAAGCCTCATATCCGCACAATCGCTTTTAATTAAGTTGAATAATCACTTTAACTTTGAGGCGGAAAGGAATTCCTGCTGAAGGAAGACTCTGCCCTTGGAATTTTGATACTATCCCCTAAAACCTTTAGAATTAAGCACTGAAATTCAGGCATATCGCTTGCCTTATAGTTATCCAAAGCAAGGATAATTCAGCCGGGGAAGAATATGAAGTTTACATCTTACTCCAGTCGTTTACAGGGCAAAACGGCGTACATATTTGGGGGACAGGCACTCGATGTTGATACAGAAGGTGGCCTTGAAGTAGTCATGAATCGTTTTATCGATCAGGGGGCACGAAGGATTGTCTTAACCATGAGAGGCATGAAATTTCTCCATTCAACATTATTTGCATCCCTCCTGGCAATTCAAACAAGATTGGATAACCTTGGCGGTGATCTTGTTCTCGCTGAGGTTCCATGGTTTGCGAAGATGACGCTGGAGGATATAGGCGTTCTTCACAGGTTTGCGATTGTCCCCGATGAACTTACTGTCAGTCGGGCTGAAGCTATTTCGGTTAACCTGGATACGCTGGTAATACCGGGTTAATATCAGAAGAATTTTATGATAGTAACCTTCTCTTAAAATTATCCTTATATTTGCTATTTATGTAATTGTCTCTCATATTTGTAGACAAAATATTATAAACGTTCTTCAATATTGATTGGAGAACGATTTTTTATTATGCTTTTTTAGTGGATCATTGACGTGAAAGGAGCCGAAAATGAGTAAATTATCTGCTGCGTTTACGGTTGTATCATTTTTACTTCTGTTTACTCTTTGTTCTCTTCATGCCTCATGGAACCACGAGAACGTAGGATATCCCACTGCCTCAAGCTTTGTTTGTGACTCTTCCGGTACAAAGATGTATTTTGCCAGTAACAGGTCGGGTTTATGGATAAGTGAAAATGGTGGAGAAACCTGGATACCTGCAAACGATCGTGTTTTTACTGATAGCACTTACACAATAAGAGAATTACAGGTACTGGATTCACGAGCAGACACTGTATTCTTGTACGATGGTAATTCTGATGTTCACGTTACCTTCGATGGTGGTGAAAGCTGGAACATGATTGAAGCTCCGGGATCTCGTTTTTTAGTAGACTACAATAATCATGATAACTGGTTCTCAGCTTCCTGGGGCGGTTTTTTTGTATCAAATGATGGTGGGGAGTCGTGGGGGGAGAACTTATATCCTCATGGATTCAGAGGGACTCCAAACTGTCTGAAGCAGGATGATCTTCACGATAGTACTATCTGGGCTACCTCGAGATATGGTAGCTTTCATCCAGGAGCGGATACCCTGGATCTGGAAGGAATTTCCCGTAGTGATAACCTGGGACAAAACTGGTATTCGTACGATTTAGAAGATTTGCTGGGTATAGAGGTAGCGGAAGTTGCCGATATTAACAGGCTGTCGAATGGAGATTTAATATCAGCATTAAATTCAATAAATCCTGATGAACTATGGGAAAATTGTGTTATTCTGTCAGATGATGACGGATTAACATGGTTCAGTTCAAGCCAGGGGATTCCCCAGTATTTTCATGCTGAGAGAGTCGTCGAGGATACCGAAATACCCGGGAGACTATATCTTATCGGATTAAGCTATATAGGTGGTTTTGGTGTTCTTTTCTCCGAGGATTTTGGAAGAACCTGGCAACGGATGCTTAATGGATTACCTGAAAACAGATTCTATGTGCTAGATATATCACAAAATATATGGAATAATAACATTTATGTCAGTGCTGCCGCATACGGAATTTACTGTTCTGAAAATAATGGAGAGTTTTGGTATCAGATACCTTCAATGCCGCCCGTAGGTAGTGAAGGAGATCTGACAATATTGCCAGGTGCATTAAGTTATGCCAATGACTATACGAGAATACCATGGTTGAATGAACAACCATTTGAAGAGTGGGAACCAGTAAATACTCCTCATTTTGTAGATACACTTTGCACATTTACCAATGTCTTCAATGTCGCCAGTGATACACTCTGCCTCGTAGTAAATAAGAGAAGTTTTTATGATCCTTCATACGCTGAAAGTTTTATCGCCAGGTCATACAACCGGGGACAAACCTGGAACCTGGATGAACCTCTTGATGCAGCGTTGGGTAATTCCATAGACATTTATATCGGGAATGATATTACCAGGATAATGTCGGTTAGCAGTGACTATACAGATCCACAGGTTGCAATTTCCGAAGATAATGGTGAAAACTGGATATTCTCATCAGTTCCGGAAGGTTATCATATTCATGATTTCACACAAAATGAATCGTCACTGTTCTTCAGCGACAATGATATGGTCTTCCGGAGTACTGACCTAGGTGAATCATGGGAATCGCTGGATTTTCAGGTAGACAATGATTATTCAGTGATATTCTCTTTAAAAGGAGTAGGTGACGAATTATTTCTCATATATACCTATTATTGTTATAATTGGCGCGATGGCGTGTGGAACAGGGGAGAAGAACAATTTCTTACTCAAAATGAATTCTATAATTGCTATAAAATGATGGAGGTTATACCTGAATCAGACACACTGATAATCGTAGGTGCTTATGGAACTGAAAATCTCTGGGTAACATCAGACAGGGGAGATAGCTGGTTTGAATTAACATTTGAGCTACCCTATCCGGAACAGAATAAAAGTATTTTTGGTCTTTACTATGACCGGTTCAGGCAAAAGTTGTGGGCAAGTACCGGTGTCGGTTTATGTTATCTTGAACTTGACGAGCTGGATGTCGGTGAACAATCGCTCCAGTTTAAACCGGTGAGTTTTAACCTGGTTTCAGTGTATCCTAATCCGTTTAATTCTTCATCAAGAATAACTTACTACCTGGAACAACCTTCGAATGTTGAACTTGAACTCTATAACATCGAGGGAAGGTTAGTAAAATCACTCTTCAGCGGATTTGAACCTGGAGGATACCAGGACTTTATCCTGAATTCAGATGGAATTTCATCAGGGACTTACTTCATCAAACTGCAAACGAGTGAAAAGACAATCACAAGAAAGCTTGTGCTGTTAAAATAAGCCAGTTTTTACTTGATAAGTTTCTAGAAAATAATAATCCCGGGAAATTCCCGGGATTATTGTTAAAACGAATATACGTCTTTATCTATTCCAATATTATCGTTCCAATGTAGGTATCATCATCCAGGATCGGAGTGAATATATCGAGATAATTCGCACCGGATGTTACATACAATTTATTATTAAAAACACATGTCTTATGTTCTATTCTTTCAATAGGTAAATCTTCTAAAGAATACCAGTATCCCTCTGAAATATTATATGCTTCAACCCTCCTATAGTACGTTCTCGTACCATTATTAGGATTCTCATATTGTCCGCCTATTAAAATGAGATTTCCAGCATAGTAATTAAGAGTACTTTTAGCGCAGGCGTAGGGCATATTTGCTAATTGAAACCATTGATTCTGATCAAGGTGATAATAATAGAACTCATTTGAATATCTGTTATCATACATCATAAGAAGATTACATCCGCCTGCAACAAACAGTCTTCTCCCAACGAGTTCATATGCATGATAAGCTCTAGCATCGTCATCAGGTAGTTCGTTATTAATTGGTTGCCAGGATTCGTTTACGGAGTCATATGATTCAATATCGGGTTGATGTAGTCCATCGAATTGATATAGAAATGACTCATCAGAAACTAGAAAATGATATCCTCTAGGCGTTGGAAGATCCGGAAGGATTGTGGTTTCTTGAGTAGAAAGATCATAAGCAAGAAAATCTGTTCTTGCTTCAAGGTAAATTGAATCTATACCCCCAGTGATAAACAATAAACCATTCTGAATAGTGGAGCTATGATGATTAATCTGAAAGGGTAATTCGTTAAGTTCTTCCCACATATCCAGTAATGGATCATAACTCAAAACCGAGCTCAGAATCGGTCGAAAAGTAGCTACTCTACCTCCTGTGATAATAAATTTTTGATTTTCATTATCCCAGACCGCTGAACTACTCACACTTGGAATAGGTATCGGTGATCCCTCGTTCCAGGAAATACGATCGATTTCATGTGTTTGAAAACCTATGTAAAAATCAATCACTCCCGCGGGAGTTTCAAGACTTAAAACACAAGTACCTGGATAAAGTGTGGGTAATGAATTAATCCTTAGCTGAACCTCTTCACCATATAGAAGATTTATCACTTCGATATCTAATCCAGCATAATTCGAAAATATCTCTGGATTCACTAAACCTGATCCATTTATGGTAAAGACTGTTTCCTGGCAGATATGGGTATAACCGGGAGTAACATCAGTAATTTCAGGGGCTGCTAATTCTAATATCTCCACTGAATAATCTGTATTCCCATTTTCTGTGATGAGCTGAAAATCGTAGGTCCCAGCTTCAAGATCACTTCCGCAGGAAATATCTGCATGTAAAGTAGTATTTGTTGAAACGACGTTTGAAATTTCTATACTGGGATCAGTAAATATTAACTCTGCCTCGTGAAGTCGAATTCCTGAGATCAGGCAGTTAAGTGTGTATCCGGTATAAAGCTTTTCAGGTCTGAAACTTGTGACAACTGGTGAAAGATCAGGCAGAATTTCAAATGAAAAGGTTGTAGAACCTTCAGGTGTTCTAAGTTGAAAATTGATGATAGATGGTTCAGCATCTGAAGAAATACTTAAGAAAACAGTCACCAGTTCCGATTCTGATTCGACAGATAGTATTGTGATATGTTGTGAGTTGTTTATTATTTCAGCGTCAGAAAGGTATTCACCTGCAATCTGGATTGTTACTTCAGTTCCAGCTATCCCTGAACCTGGAGTAACTCCTGTGATAATCGGTTCGAGAATTTGTGGTTCTGTACTTTTTTCCTTTTCGGTACAACCAACGAGACAACCAATAAAGAAAATAACAAGAACGAAATATCGCATTTTCCTATCCATAATCTTTTCCTGTTACACACTACGATCAAATCAGGTTTAGAACGAATCAAGTCAATAACTGTAACATATTTCAGATTATAGCATTACTTCACTGGAACGATGTGCTGTATATTTTTTATACACCCTTCGCGAAAATATCATTGAGAACTTCTATCAGGAAGGTTGTCTCTTCCTCGTTACCGATTGTAATTCTGACTCCTTCGGGCAGACGGAAGGGTGTCATCGGGCGGGCGATTACTCCTCGTTTTAACAATTCATCACTGAACCATACCGCTTTATCAGGACTTCCCATCGGTACATAGACAAAATTAGCGACACTTCTGGGAGGTCTCAGGCCAAATCCTTCCAGGGCTTTTACCGTTATTCTCATCCCATTGCGGTTTGTATCAACAGTTTTCTGCAGGAATTCGACATCTTCGAGTGCACCCAATCCAGCAGCTTGAGCCAACGAGGTTGGTTCGAATGGAAGTTTAACCTTAAGGATGTTTTCAATTATCTCAGGGTGACCAATTCCATAACCTATTCTTACACCTGCCAGGCCGTATGCCTTGGAGAAGGTACGAAGTGTCAGTATCTGGTCGTGACGGTAGTTCATGCTGTTCGGGTATCCATCCCATTCCTGGGCGTACTCGAAATATGCCTCATCAAGGATTACAAGAACACCATCAGGAAGTCGTTCCAGGAATTGTTCAAAAACACTTCGATGAAACGCTGTTCCCGTTGGATTGTTCGGGTTTGCCAGGTATATAAGTTTCGTTTGGTCAGTGATAGATTCTGATATTCCCTCAAGGTCGTAAGTGTAGTTCTGGAGTGGAACTGTCCTGCAATTAAGGTTCATCGAATTACAGAGGACATAAAAACCGATAAAAGTACCCTCCGCTGTTATAATTTCGTCACCGGGCTGCAGGTATGCCCTCATTGCTGCCATCAAGATCGATTCACTTCCAGATCCGGCAGCTACATTTTCCAGGCCGATACCATGATGAACAGCCAATTCATCACGTAATTCAAGACCAGCATTCGGATAGGTCGCCAGTCCATCAACAGACTGGTTTATTCTTTCAACTGCCTTCGGAGATGGTCCCAGGGGATTCTCGTTGCTTGCCAGTTTGATAATCTTCTCAAGTCCGAGGGCTTCCCTGATCTCTTCAACTGATCTCCCCGGTTCATAAGCACGTAGATTACTGATGTGTTGCGGACTCTCTGGAAGTTGCATGATCTTATACCTTCTTTTTACGGATTGAATACCCGGAAAGTAGCTGTTGGTTTGCTTTTGAGCAATCGGAACCGCTCCTTGAGAGCCACGATGACCTGTTTAAATCAATAACCTTCAGGATATTCCAGCCATAACCAGGGTATGGAAATAGAACTTTGATCGGTATCATCTGGAGGGTGAATCGAGGTGTTCTCTACCTTAATTCCATTTAAGATGATCGAAGTATTTTCAGGATCTGGGGTGTAAAAGGTTAGTCCCCTGAGATTTACTGCCTCCTGTTGAACGGGTGATTCCCTTAACGGATCGTCTAACATGCCTATATTTACAGTATATCCCTGTTCAGTTTTTTCCCATGACCAGTCGAGGAACCTGGTCATCAAGTTGTAATCTAGTAAACTTGTTGTTGTCGTTATGAATATGGAACCCTCTTGGAATCTTTCCGATAATCCCTTGAAAGCCTTGCGTGCATGTTCTGGAATCCATTCATCATAATCTTCGTTAGCACCGAAGTGTGTATAGACTACCATGTAACCGCCACTGGAAATCAGTCTATCCAGGTTTTCCGGGCGTAATTGATGGGCAAGGTAGCCTACATCTACTCCATATTTTCCCATGTTGCCGTCATCGTTAATAAACCGTCTGAACCGCCAGTATTCCTGGCCATCGTCCAGTTTTATTGGATTCAGTAAATGCTTGTTGGTGACCGGATCAAATACACCAGGTTTTAACATCTCCTTGATCGAATAAGCGATGTCAAAAAGGTGGAATCCGAAATCACGGAATCCGGCGTCCTTCTCCATGGCGATCCGGTGGGTTACTCGCCACGATTCTACATACCTGATTCCAAGATCAGGGAAATAGTTTGTGTGGTATTCCGGGTAATCGGGATTATCACCTAGTTCCTCGTCACGTGGGCCGATTCTCTGGGTATTCGTTTCGTCCCCATGATTAACCCAGGCAGGGATTGTCAATCCGCGATCCTGGAAATATTGGATCGCCCGGGGTAACCTCGCTTCGTTATAACCGATACCCGTATAATCACCATACGTATGCAGGCAGTCTATATATCCGGCTAAAATGAAATCTTCGATTACCTTTGAAGCGCTGTCATTAACAACTCCCAGCGTATCAAATATTGTAAATGAACTTTTTCCCGTCGGATCGAAAAACCAGAAGCTGTTACCCACTTCAAGACCTAATCCATTACCCCAACGGGTGTCACGGTTCGTGCATAGATATTCCTGGATAGCCAGGAACTCCTCGATACTGTTTGTGTAATCAATATCGCTGCAGAATGCCAGGCCTGCTTTGTAAGGGTAGGGGAAAGGGCGTAGTGAAATATCTTCGCGTGCACAACCCGAAGTTAGAATGGCAAACGATATAAAGCAAAACAGGACAGCAAGATATTGAGGCAAGTTTCCTGGTTTCTTTATAGACTGTCTTGTATTCACGTGGAGATCCAGTTCCAGCTTGCCTTATTCACCGATAATTTTAACCAGCACCCGTTTCGGTCTGCGACCATCAAACTCACCGTAAAAAATCCGTTCCCAAGTGCCGAAGTCCAGTTGACCGTTTGTTATGGCAACTGTCACCTCGCGTCCCATAACCTGCCGTTTGAGGTGCGCGTCGGCGTTGTCCTCGCCGGTGTCATTATGACGGTACTGCGATACCGGTTCATGAGGAGCCAGTTCTTCCAGCCACTTTTCGTAATCCTGGTGCAGACCGTGTTCGTTATCGTTGATAAAAACGGATGCCGTGATATGCATGGCGTTTACCAGGACTAAACCTTCACGGATTCCCGATTCATCAATGCATTCCTGTACCTGTGGTGTAATATGAACAAATGCCCTGCGAGTGGATATATCAAAATAGAGTTCTTTACGAAAGGTTTTCATCTATCTCTCCATCAGTGTTATAAACATTCTGTAATAGGGAATATAAATACTTCAGTATACTCGTCCAATTGATCAAAGTTGTCAAGTAATCTGCTAATATATGAATCAATCATAATAAACAAATAGCCCCTGTTAGCGAGCTAACAGGGGCATATATTCTTTACTACTACTGATAATAATTGATTCTAAACCAGTTAAAAATCTCTAACAAGCCTGAATCCTATTGTAGAGCTCCTGGATGTTGGTTCGATTGCGTAACGATAGGCACTTCGGCATTGATTTTCGCCACTCTCCCAGGCCCCGCCACGGAATACCCGGAAAACACCAAGAGGATCAAGCCAGGCACTCCCGTCGGAAGGTGCAAGATCATAACTCGGATGATACCAGTCTTCGCACCATTCCATCACATTTCCAATCATATCATGAATACCCCAAGCGTTGGGGAGTAACAAACCGGTGTCATGAGTACGATCGTCGCTATTTTCAGAGTACCAGGTGTAATCGCTTATAACCGGGACAACAGGATCATCGCCCCAGGGGAAATGTTCACCCGATCCGGCTCGGCAGGCATATTCCCATTCAGCTTCAGTTGGCATTCTCCATGGTGAATCTTCTTCGAATGCGTTGATAGCCGGCAGGAAAAAGTCATGGATCTCTTCCCAACTGATATTTTCAACTGGACAATCCGCGCAACCGGTGAAAAAGGAAGGATTCGAACCTGTGACAGTTTCCCATTGATCCTGGGTAAGTTCAAATTTTCCGATCCAGAAACGGTAATCTATTTCAACCATATGACGGGGATATTCATCTGTTTGGAGATGCTGGTCTCCATAGGCAGTACCCATCTCGAAACTGCCCGGTTCGATAAGGATCATGTCGATTGACAGTCCAGTATTTGCAAGTTCAAATGAACTCTCTACAGGGATACTGGTTGTTAGCCGTTGCACCGATGATACTGATGTTTCTCCATCCTCATCACGGGCTATTACCTTCCAGAAATATGTTTGCCCGAAATTTATTCCCTGCAATGTAACGGTAGTATCAATAGTATTTGAAATTACCAGCGGTGGTGTACTATTAGTGCCGAAAAACAGGTCATATTCCAGTGGATCACCCTCTGGATCAGAACAAGACCAGGAGAGAACAATCGACAGAACTCCCTCTTCTACAATTTCTGCCTCGAAAGGTAACGGTTTGTAAGGAGCAAGATTCTGATAATTTTCATCAAACACCAGCCGGAACCCGATATCACGTCTTGAATAGTCCGGGTTTTGCCATTCTCTCTTCGCGCTCCGGCTGTTAAATACAGGCTGTAGATAACTACCTCCCCGTAAAACCCGACCCTGTCCCAGAGTGTCTATCCAAACACTTCCATCACGAGGGGCTTCGTCATAGGCGTCATGATAATTATCCAGGCACCATTCCCAGACATTGCCATGCATGTCGTGTATCCCCCAGGGATTTGGTAATAATTCACCAATCTCATGAGGAAATTCAAACTCGCCTGCTGATCTTATATAATAATTAACGTATTCGTTTTCGCATACATATGGAGATGATGTACCGGCACGGCAGGCATATTCCCATTCCGCTTCAGTTGGCAGCCGCCAGGGAGTTCCCGGTACGGTTGAGTTAAGAATTGGAAGGAATATCTCAACAATATCACTGAATGAAACGTTCTCTACGGGGAAAAATGGGTTGTCACCGGATAACGAAGGATTGTCATCTGTAATATTGTACCATTGTTCCTGGGTAACTTCAAACTGGCCAATCCAGAATCCATCAGTAAATTCAACCGGATGACGGGGGTATTCATTATCTTCTGCATGGTCTTCATTTGGGCCGGCACCCATACGAAATTCACCAGGTTCGATATAGATCATTGAAATATTGTTACCGCCCGATCCAAACTGAAAGTTGTCTCTTTCTATACTTGTCTCAACGTGTTCAACGATTTCTGGATCATATATGTCGCATGCAGGCAGAAAGCATATCAATAGGGCAACGGATAGGTAGACCATTCGAGTAATAATTCGTCCGGTTTTCCTGGCAGTATTTGTTTTATGCTTGATGCATTTCATTATCGATGATCCAATGTCTAATAAACGTACGTCAATCCAAGTTTAAGGGTAACACTTCGTTCCCTTTCATTATTGGCTTTGTCCCGAGATGTCATCACCGGGATTTCGAGTAAACCTCTTACCGACAATGCCGGCAGGTGCCAGCAGATACCGGGCGCTACATCAATCATTACCACACGCTGATCGTGACTCTCTGTTCCCCTTGTTGTTAAGCCGTTTGTATGCCTGATAATCCAGCTGGTTTCACCATAACCTGACTCGAAAAACAGCCCCGATACAAAAACGTCGAGTTCGTAGTTGATCGGTTTTACAACAGCAGCGTTCATCCAATACATGTGACCGTTCTGCAGTTCTGCTTCTGTAGTGAATCCCGAAGTTTTGACATGCTTTTCATCAATCCCGTTTATCCGGTAACTCCAGTCCAGAACAACATCGTAATCACCACCAACGGATGACAGGTATAAAGGGATAATAGTGCTGATGCCAAAAGAATAGTCAAAAGTACCGGTTCCAAGGGGAACGGGATAATTTTTTCCGTCATATCTATCTGTTTTTGTCGTCTCGCCAGTGGGAAGTTTTACCGATACTTTCCCCATAAACCAGCTCCGGGAAATCCTGAAAGACGTCTCCGTAAAGACCGACATATCACCAAAACCGGCAGCTTGTGCATCAAAACCGTTGTAGGGGATCTCACGTCTCATGTAATACGGAAATACTGCGCCAACACGAAAGTGCCGGTACTGGAAACGAACAGGCGCGTAAACGGCGCCGGTAGAAACAGTGTGCATTACCTCGGTTCGCATGTATAAACCCGATTCCCATCCCTGTTTTCGTTTCTGAGCTGATCGTTCGTTTAAACCGGCATACATCTCTGCAGCGAGTAAAGGTTCATCAAAAATCAGCTCCGTGCTGTGCATCAGGGTCCATAAACCTTCGCCGATAAAATCACGCAGGGGGAATTCAGTATCTTCCTGTGCGGGAATGGGGGGGACGAGTACAAATAATACCAGGCTTAAAATCACCGGGGCAATGAAGTAGTCTTTACTGTATTTCTTTAAACACTTGCCCATTGAGGGCACCCGTTATGTAATAGGTTGGCTATTCTTAATCTAAAAACATTATCTGGTTGTTTCGAATAACAAGACAATCATTGTTGGAATCCGGGCACACAAAAATCAACGAAATCCGCAACCTGGCGAACCCGAAGCCTCTTATTATTATTTTCGCCTTTAACTGGTTTAACTTAAGACAATGTGAGCCGTAAAAACCGATCAATATTATTTAAACTCATTCAACTATTATTTTATACCAAAACCTTATTACTTAAATTCTTCAAATCTTCTTTTCATTTTATCACGAAAATATTCTATTGTACCATTTTTCAACATTTTGAAGTCTTTTCCGTAGCCATAGTAATTTTTATTTGCCAGGGTGTCACGTGTTGCTTCGGTTGGATAGAAGACGGCATTTCCGTCATTCATTCTTTTATCATACCCAATTTCTTCACCAGTATCAAAATCTTCTATAAGATATTTATCTTCCCCGGATATATCGGCAAACAGGCAAACTTGCTTAGCAAAGAGAAGTTGGAAAACACCAAGTAGCGGAGGATTGTACTTGTCGAAATTATTCATTCCGTAATTAAATCTATCGCCGCTTGTAATGTATGTGTCGTTGCCACCTGTATCGAAAACAAAAACCTGGGACATGTTAATGGCAAAGCCTAATCCGTCATTACGGTTTTTATATGTATCATTTCCACCACGATTAAACAGCAATGAAATGGTATAATCATGCCCGAATCCTATCCCGGCGGACTGGTGCCCGGTAACACTGTGAATATCATCGCCCTCTTCATCTATCAGAGCACCTATGCAGAAATGAGCGCCACAAGCCTGGCTCCAGTTTGCACTGAGGTACTGGTCATCCCCATGACCGTCATATAAAAATCCCATTCCATACCAGTATCCGCAACCCATTGACCAGTTTGCGGACTCATAGATGTCGTCACCCCGAAGATCAATCAGTGTACCCATTCCACCTGCCCAGGAGTGTCCATCTGTAATGTCTCCCCGTCGACCAATTCCACAACCCTGGGAGTAGGAATAATTCAATTTTTTATCCTTTGAATGCAGGTCGGGACGGTAAACGTTCGCGGCTTCCGGTTCGCACCAGTAGTGATCATTTCCAGTCCTGTTGATCAATGTTCCAACTCCACCAACTCCCCCATAACCCTGCCCATCGCCCCAAAGGGTATATTTATCATCACCGGTATTATCAATTGCGATTCCTACACCGAAATATGCAGCTCCCTGGCCGGATGTCCACATGTGGTATTCATCATTTCCCGCCATGTCGGCAAGAACACCGATTCCCAGCATTGATGCGCCCTGGGACAACCTTGTTGATTGATAGATATCATCTCCCTCAAGATCCAGTAACATTGCCGCACCAAAAATTGCTGCACCTTGCGAGGGTAGCAATTCGTCATCGTTGCTATATTTATCATCACCACCGAGGTCAAGTGTTAATGAAACAGGGATATCCAGCGATGGGGTTGATCCGGTCGCACCATAATAGGTGTCGTTTCCATCAAAATCTATAACAAGAAAAGCGTCATGATACCTGTGAATGTCCTTCCCGGATCCAGCCAGTACAATACGTCCGATCGGTGTAGATACGTTCAATACCTGGTTTTTCCAGTCAATTCCCTTTTCACCCTGCAGGGCTTTTAGACTATCTGCCAACATTTCACCCGATTCGAGAATCTTATACCCAGCATAATAAATTGAGTTCATGTCAATGTTATTGGCGCAATCTTCGAGTTCCGGGAAGTATTCAAGTCCGTCGAATTGAGTTTCTCCAAGTTGACGAATTTTCCAGCATGCCAGGGCATCCTTGTAGTCAACATTTCGCATACCGATTTCACGGAATTTCCATGCTTCAAGGAGGTGGATTACAGTTTTTGCTATATGCCTTTGTACTCGAATATCGATCGGTTTGATTGCTTCACGTAAATCCCTTTCGATCAGGGGAAAATCAGAAGCCTGCCCCATTGCGTTAAACCGGTAAACTCGTCCAGTTTGTTCGTAGATATCCCGGATCGCACCGAGCAATGGTTCATTTTCGTCCAGCTCTGCCCAAAGTGACGCACTGTAGTCCCTGAACTGGGCAGTTACCTGCCGGACTCCACAGTAATAGGTAGTTTTTAACAATCCTTTACTCCCGCCCCTGTCGCTTCCATCCAGGTAATCAGGATGGAGATAATCGTCTACTGAGAGCGCCATCAAGCGGACAAAATCATAGATGTATTGGGGTTCCGCGAACAGGTCATCAAAAGCCAGCATCTTAAAAGGTATATCCTGGGGATCGGGGTAGCGTGTCCAGTATCCTTTAGGTTCAAATCCGAGGTCATCTTCTGTCAGCCCGAGGTCGCTCAACATTTCCAGGAACGCGTCAGGTCCCTGTTCTTCAGCAGGTGGAAGGAAAATTACCGGCGTTTCATTTGAAGATGAAGAGGATAGTTTTGGATTTTCTGCACTGGCCTGAGAAGATATTGAGAATGATAAGAATGACGCAATCAAAATCAAAAGAGCGAAGTTTTTCATCGGATCCCCCGGATTCGAAATAATTAAAAATATTACACCTGTTTGGATTGATTTGCAGCCTGTGGTTGAGTTCGTTTAGACTGAAATACACCCGCAACACCGGCTAAGATAAGAGCTGTGCCGACAATTGTCCAAACGGTAACCTGTTCCTTCAGTATTACCCATCCCAGGAAAACTGCAATTACCGGATTTACGTAAGCATATGTGGTGACAACTGCAGTTGGAAGCAGTTGCAGGGCATACAAAAATGATGTAAAGGCGATAATCGATCCGGCTATCACCAGGTATCCCCAGGCAATCCAGGCTTCAGTTGTGGGAGCCAGTGGTGGTTCCCCGGAAACAAATGATATCAGGAAAAAGGCGATACAGCCGATCAGTTGTTGATAACCCGAACTTGCCGCAGGTGTGAGTTTTACCGGTTTCCTGACCTGTAGCACGGAACCGGCTCCCCAGAACAGGGGTGCGAGAAGCAGGGCTATTACCGACCAGATGTCCGTCGCAGAACCCTGTTTTATCACCGGGTAGGTGAGTACACCGAGTCCAGCAAAACCAATTACTAGCGACATAATGAGTTGAAATGACGGAGGACGACGGTCTACTATCGATTCTACCATCGCCACCCAGAGCGGCATTGTTCCCACCAGGAGAGCGGCAAAACCGGAGTTCGCGTGCTGTTCTGCCCAGTTTACCAGGCCGTTTCCACCAATCCACAGGAGCAGACCACAAGCAATCAGGATCGGCCATTCCGATCTTGTTGGTAACAAACGGTGTTTACGAAAATATGTCCAACCGATAAGTAATAAACCGGCAACAAGAGTCCTGGTGGCACCGAGCATAAAGGGTGGGAAACCACCACCTTCCCGAACCGCAACCCTGATAGCCAGGTAAGTACTTCCCCAAACTATATAAACTACAAGCAGGTGAAGCAGTCCACTCCAGGATATGTTTTTTTCGTGGTTTTGCATGTCGAAATATTATATCTGCCAGGTTTAAGTAACTTCTAAAAGTTGAAAATATTCCTGCTTAGGTTGAATAACAATACAGTAAACAATTTTCTTTAAAGCTGAGCCAATTGATATTGATGAATAGAATGCTATTGAATATTTTCACTAATACCTGTTATATATTTTTAAAATCTGCTCGATATATATATTTAAGCGTTAGCTAATTTACTTCTCATACCACTGCTGGATAAAAAATGGAAACTGAGCGCATACTTGTTGCCGATGATGAAGAACGAATCCGGAAAGTGTTTCGTAACCTTCTCACTAGTGAAGGATATGAAACTATTGAGGCCGGTGACGGGATAAAATCGCTCGAATTGATAAAATCTGAAAAACCACTTATGGTTTTCCTCGATATTGACATGCCCGAGATGGATGGTCTCACTGTGCTCGACAAACTGCGGGAAGAGGGAATTGATACCCCTGTTATTGTAATGACAGGTTTCAGCAGTATGGAAACTGCGATCAGGGCTGTACGCAGTGGAGCCTATGAATATATGGCAAAGCCGTTGGATTTCCAGAAAGTGATAGTATTAATCCAACGCTGCCTGGAAGAGCAACGCTTAAGATCGGAGATTGAACGGCTGCGTGAAAAACTACCGGACGATGCCGACCGTTATGAGTTGATAGGTTCCAGTCCACCGATGCTTGATATTTACAAGGCTATCGGCTCAATAGCGGGAACACCCAATACTACAAACGTGCTGATTCTGGGGGAAAGCGGAACAGGCAAGGAGTTGGTAGCCCGCCAGATACACCAATGGGGAAGTAAAACTGAAAAACCGTTTCTACCACTTAATATGACAGCTCTTCCGGATAATTTGCTGGAAAGTGAATTGTTCGGTTATGAGAGAGGTGCATTTACAGGCGCTAACCAGCGAAAAAGGGGAAAGTTTGAACTTGCACAGGATGGAACGATCTTCCTCGATGAAATAGGTGATTTATCTCCCGACTTGCAACAGAAATTATTAAGGGTTATCCAGGAACGTGAATTTGTTCGGTTGGGTGGTCATGAAACGATTGAAGTGCAGGCACGGTTTATTGCTGCGACACATGCTGACCTGGAGAAAAAAGTAAACGACGGTAAATTCAGACAAGATCTGTATTTCAGGTTGAATGTTGTAAATGTCGAAATCCCGCCACTAAGAGAACGAAGTGAAGATATTCCCCTTTTAGTTCAGCATTTTGCCGAGAAAGCTGCTACCCAGATGGGTAAAAAGGAATGGCATCTTCCCCCGGAAATGATAGAGAGGTTTATGGGACACAATTGGCCCGGGAACGTGCGGGAACTTGAAAATTCTATTGCTCGTGCTCTTGTTATGATTCCTGGTGAACATATGGAACCAATTGGAAAAAGTGTCTCAAAATCAAAATCTTCTCCATTCGATCCCCCGGTTGTGCATAAAAAGCTGAAGGATGCCAGGAAAGCAGTGGTTCAAATCCTCGAACAGAAGTTTATTAAGATCAGGTTGCAGGAAACCAAGGGAAACGTCACCAAAGCTGCCGAAATAGCCGGGATAACCCGTCAAAGCTTCCAGCGAATGATGCAAAAGTACAAAATCCGTTCCCAGGATTTTAAGTAGAACCAATTCGTCCCTGCATCATTTTTTACCCGCACTAACTGCCACAAAAATAACTGCAGTGTGCTCTCAATAGTTGCATTTTTCGAACTATCCGGTTCCTATCTAACTGATATTTATTCACAGTTAAACGGCATAGAGTTTGTACTAAGAATACAGATAGAGCATAAATTGACAGGCTGATCACAAACTTCAGCAAGGCGGTCAAATGACCGAAAACGGTAAAATAAAAGGAACTGAATCAATCGAAGAGTGCATCAATACTGGAAGAAGCATTGCTGAAGAAATGCTGAAAAGAATAGAGGAAATCGAACAGTCTACCAAGACCGGTGGACGGATAGACAGTGTGTCTTTACAGGTTATGTTTGATCTTTCCAATCGCCTGAATAAATGCCTCTATTCTATGATGGTAGATAAGACGAATACCAGGAAAATCGAGGCAGGCGGATCACAAATCGGTACCTAGAGATACATAGTATTTCGGTTTTGAAACACCCTGCCAGTCATTCTCCCAGGCCATATCCCATTTCAGGATAAAGGCACCCAGGTTCACCCTTGCGCCCCAGCCATATCCTACAGCTATATCTTCAAACCTTTGTGGCTCGTTCTCAGCGTTTGTTAAACCGTTAAAGTTATTTCCATACCACGCAGCACCCATATCAAGGAACATTGCGCCCCTGATATTATAGAAGAAGAACGGCAATGGCCATCCGAAAAGCATATGCCTGATCAGCGGGAATCGGAATTCGTTATTGATGAGAACGTAGCGTGTACCATCAAGCTCGTAATAGTCTGCACCTCGCAAGGGAGTGGCAAAACCACTGAAGTAAACGTCATCAAGAGTTACCCGGATATCTCCGCCGGAAAAACGGCGGTTTATCCAGTTACTCACTCCGCCAACAAAAAATCTTTGTGGCTGTTCACCCCAGCTGGCTGCACCGGCAAAACGGAACATATGGACATAATCCAGTCCGAAATGATGATATTGCCTGACATCGAGGGATAGTGTACGAAAATCTATGCCCCAGATATCATCCTTACTTGTGTCATATTCTTCGAACTTGGGGCTGTATGACACACCAATCCTCCATCGTCTTCCGTTCATAGGACCAGTCCAGCCCCAGAGAGTATTGTCTGAGACCAAAGCCAGGCTGGGTAATATAAAATGTCTCTTTTCCGCCTGTTCGTAGTCAAATTTAATTGGATTCCAGACATCTCTATCGATATTCACAAAGGCTGCTGAAAAATCGAATCGTTTATATTTTGAAATTGGATAGAGGAAGTCGAAGCTAGCGCCGTAATTTCGGTCACGGAAATCGCCCAGGTTAAAGAAATAGACATTATGGAAAACACCACCTCCAAAATCAGCGCGTTGCGGAAGATTATAATAATAGAGGCTGAAATTACTGTTCTCGAAACTGTAATAGAGATCAGTTGTCAGGTAAAACAGGTGATTGCCGAGAATATCACTGAATAAAACCTGCCCCATACCCTGGAGACCGAAAAAGGTGTTGTATCCTGCGGTGGCGTTAACAATGTCCGGCGAAAATTTCAGTTTATATTTGCGCTGAATAAAATTGCCATCCTCATCCAGCAATGGTCCCTGTTTCGCGTTGGCTTTTCTAATCGCACTTTCATTATCGATGTTGTTAGGACTGAAGACATAATTTGAATAAGGATTAAACCTTGTTTCCTTGATGTCACCCGGTTCATCATCAGGAACAAACCGTACACCGCGTTCCTCGGGTTTTCTCACGATTATATTACTGCTGTCGGCTATAAGAGAATCAAGTTCTGATTGAGTAAGCGAATCACTGGGAGATAACTCTTCCGAGCCGGATGATTCTACAACTATATTTTCTGATGATTCCTCGTCTGCTTCTTCCGAGCTGGCCTGTATAGCCGCATCAGTTGAATCGTCAACAACTATATAAGAATGCCTGGATGGTTCAGTATCTCTTAAAATATCTATATCTTCGACAGGGATAGAGGAGATATCAGCCAACATTACCAGGTTCCCTGCAAGCTCATTTTGACCCTTGTTACGAGAAGCTGTGGGAAGATTACCGTTTTCCTTCTGCTGGAAAGCTGTATATGTCAGATCTTTCCTGCGTTCAGTATCTAGTGGATTCTTATAGAGATAGACATCATATCCACCTTCATGGAATGTAGAAAACGCTACAGTTCCTGACTGCGACCAACTGGGCTGTACAATCCCGGTAAGTACATCAGTAATTGGCCAGCTTGAACCATCATTGAGATCCATCAGGTAAATATTTGCAATCCCGTTGCGATCTGAAACGAAGCTGACCGTATCTTTTGCTGAAGTCCATGAGGGTGTTCGGTCAATGAACTTATCGTCAGTAACCTGGTGAAGTTTACCAGATTCAAGATCAAGCATATAAACATCGATTTTTTCGTAATCATGATCCCACATATTAAATTCTTCACCGGGTTGGCCAAGGTATCCATTTCTGTCTGATATGAACAAAATCCTTTCACCGTTAGGATCCCATGATGGATCATAATCACTGAAAATATCGTCTGTCAGCTTCCTGATAGATTCTTCTTCTATATTCACCAGGTAAATATCGCTCTGTCCATCATCAAAACCAGCCAGTGTAATTCTTGTTCCGTCTGGTGACCAGACAGGGCTGAAGATGCCGTCAAGACCAAAACTCATCTTTTTGACCACTTCGCCGGTTTCAACATCAAGGATATACAGGGCGTCCTCAGGACCCGATTCAGCGATAAATGCCAGGTAACGACTGTCATGAGACCAGCCAACCCATGGACGAATCCAGAGAAGTTTTTCAAATAATTCCACTCGTTGCCCGGTAATCAGTTTTCTCTCGATTTTGCCGGTCACAGTTGAGAATAGATACAGACTGAGGTAATCATCCTTGTCCGAAAGAAGCACCATCTTATCGCCATCAGGTGAGAGTGCAGGCGACGTATTGATAAAATTGTACCATTTTTCATGATCTGTAAACTTCTCGGCAAAATCTGTCGGTGATTCATGATTAGCGGCAACCGGCCAGATTTCTCTTTTTACATGTTTATGCCAGCGTTTACTAAGCTCTTCCAGGTCAAATCCAAGAGCCTTTTTTATCGCCCGGTTCAAATCACGATGACTTCGAATCCTACGCAGAATCTCACCAACCTTTTCCGAACCATAGCGCTGATCGATGTAATAGAGGACTGATTGACCACCCTTGTAGAAAAAATAGCCGGATAGACGATTTATCGGCGGCAGGTAATCGTTAATGACAGCGTCACGGATGTACATATCTGCTTCATTTGACCAGCCGAATTGTGACTCGTATTCAGCAAGTCCCTCGATAAACCAGAGGGGCAGAGGCATCCTGCTCAAACCCGATAAAATACTCTGGATACCTTCTCCATAAAGCATTCGCAGCATTACGGCATGAGTTAATTCGTGATGAATAACATGACGAAACTGACTGTAGGAACCTTCAAAGGGTATAACTACCCTGTTCTTAAGAAATTCAGTAAATCCGCCGGTAGATTCACCTACAAATCCGCCAATGTTATTCTGTTGAAAAGCATTGTGATTCGGGTAGACAATAAATGTTATTCGCGAGTTTAAAGAATAATTCCAGGAATTCTGTATCGATTGAAGCGCTTCCTCCGCTTCCCAGGCAGTAAATTCTGCGATTTTGAACTCGTCTTTTGGATGGTAAATATCAAAATGTTCTGTCCTGATATAGTACCAGTCAAAATTATCATAGTTTACTTTATTCTGTCCGAAATACTGTGAATAAGAAAGTTTTGGAAGAAAAAACAGGGAAAACAGCGCAAGAACTATTATAAACATTAATGATCGAATCGGATCGATGTACCAGGGTATATTATCACGATGTACCGCAACGTCGGGGGATGAGTCTGTATTTTTATTTATTCTGTCAGCATGCCTGTTTCTATAGTCCACTGTAACCTCGAATGAAATGAAAAACATCATCTTGCGAGATAATATTCTTATCCAGGATAAAGTAATATGATTATCGTTTTATTATAAGCATAATTTTAATTCAATATCAAAAAGCCGAAGAATTATATTAAATGTAAAGGAGTTTGAATTAAAACCACAATGATTCTCGTTTTTTCTTAAACTCATTAAAATTATTAGACGTTCCCCGTTCAGCCAGGTTTAAGGAGTAATTTGAGTTAATTTACCTCGACCAGTTGTTTATTATTTATAGTGCCAGGTTTAACCTTTTCCGGTTCATCAATATTAATTATCTGCCTGATATCAGCAGTAATAGATAGTTTTTTATTGGTTTTTAAAAGGTCCAGTAGACGGACATAGGCTTTGTTGTTCTTATACCAGTTACTGTTCAACCTGCGAGCGTAATGCGCAATGCCAATATCCAGGAATTTGAACCTGGTTAAACGACGAAGTGTCTCCCTGAAAGAATAAAACCGTTTGTGTGCGAACATCTGTGCCTTTTGCAGCGCAGCCAGTGAAAAATTGTTCGGTTGATAAACCACGTGATGAGCATCATAGAGGCTCCAGTCGTTAAACTTTAATCTCCCGTCCTTCGCTAAATCATCATAACATCTCGTTCCCGGCAATGGTGTAAGGATCAGGAACTGTGCTGAGCTCAGCCAGTTCCTGCGCGCAAATCTGACAGTCTCTTTTACCGCTGATGGATTGTCTTCATCCAGGCCGAGAATAAACATTCCATGAACGTTAATGCCATTTTTCCGGAATCCCCTCGCAGCTGTTTTCATGTCGTCAACGGTAGCTTTTTTCTTGATCGATCTGAGGCTTTCGGGATTCACCGATTCAAAACCGATAAATACGGTATGGCAACCGGCCCGTTTCATTAATTCAAGTATTTCACTGTCTTTTGCCGTATCTGCTCTAACCTGGGTCGACCATTCGAAGGTAAAGTTCTCCTTTATCATTCTTTTGAGCAATTCTTTAGTCCGTTTTGGACTCGCAGTAAAATTATCATCATAAAAAAAGATATAGTTTCTCTTCTTATTGTGAGTATGTAATTCTTTGATAATATGATCAGTTGAACGCCATCTATATTTTCGACCGAACATGCCTGTTACGGAACAAAATGAACAATCGAATGGACAACCCCGTGAGGTCTGCACCGGAATTATTCTTTTACCGGCCATCAGCGGAGCTTTTCCCTCAATCAAGGAAAAATCAGGGATAGGAAGATCATCAAGTTGAACGCAATTGTGGGTAATTTCGTTTTGAACATTAAATTCTGCCCTAGTGCCTGTACCAGGTTTACAACCTGTGTCTCTAATTATTTCTTCAGCGAAACTGAGATTGGGAACTGAACGCCATTTCTTGTTGCCCGCAAATTCATCCAGAAAAATGGGGAAAGCTATTTCACCCTCACCACGTAACACAAAATCGCAATGTTCGAGCGCTTCGTCCGGCAGGAATGTAACATGAGGTCCACCCATTATTACCGGAATTCCATTAGCCCTGATTTTATCCGCGATGGCATATGCACGCGGTGCTGTTGAGGTTATTGTCGATATTGCTACCAGGTCTGCCCGGTAGATTTTCGCCCAGTCGATTGGATGACGTTCCTCAAAAATGACAGAGACTTCCCATCCAAGCTCACCGGCAATTGTCCCCAGGATCACAGGGCCTAATCTAGGCAGAGGAAATCCCGAAAATATATGCAGGTCAGGCGATTTGGGTTCTATAAATACTATCCTTTTCATGTTCTATCCTCTAATCATAATGCTGCTGAAGACTAATTTCCCGGTTTTGTCGCAAGTTTTGGTTTGCGATTGGCTTGTTTGTTTTTTGGCGATGAATTCGAATTCAGTAACTGGTTTATCTCACGTTTTTTCTTCCTGATAAGATCTTCCCATCGGCCGATACCATTCTTGAGTATTTTCATTCTCTCCTCAAGTAGTGTGATTTTTGATTGCATGAGTTCTAAACGTTCATTCATAACCTTTTTCGCATAGCCTGCGGTACCGTTCTGGATTGTGATAAAATCCCGGAAAAGATCCGCTGTTTCCTTAATCTCTTCGAGTGAGTATCCAAAATTCTGGAAATCTCTTATCAGGTTGCAGAGATAGATATAGTGTTCCGAATAGAGACGGAATCCCCCTTCACTACGACCGTCCGGCTGAATTATTTCCCGTTCTTCCCAGTATTTTATTGTCCGGGCGTTCAAACCGGTCTGCTTAGCCAGCTCACCAACAGTGAGGAGTTTCCTTGCGTTCCTGGAACTTCTTGTTTTTGTACTATTCGATGGCAGGCCAACTTTCCTGATGATTTTCTGTATACCGTTTAAATCATAACCCATCGATAACAGGTGCTGTATATGACGACCATCCTCAATATCTGAATTAGTGTAGTAGGGAGTCGAATTATCGATTTTTCCAGGTAATCGGATTAATCCAAGCTGTTCCCACTTATCCAGTTCACCAGGCTTGAGAGAAAGCGCTTTCAGCAGCTCTTCTCTTGAGAAAATGTCAGTATCCATAATAACTACGTCCACGTATAGGTGAGATATAAAAGTGACAGTAAACGTATACTATTATAATTGATCAGATGGTTGATGTCAAGATGAGAAAAACTCCATATTCAATTACAAAGTTGCCAGTTTTTACTTGTTTGAATCTATCCAATAATTAAGAAAAAAATCAGGTCAATGATTGACAGGAAATAACATTTTATGTACCCTGTAACTTATCAGCAACACCGGGGGTCTATATCTTAGGTGAGCCGGATTTGGGCCTTTAGAGGATAGTTTTGGAGTTTCTATGCAACTTGGAAAAAGGTGTTGCAAGCATTACCTATTTCTTAAAATAATCGTTTTAGTTGTAGTAAACTTTGTTGTAACAGCAACTTACGCCACTGAGACTGTCGAGGAGCTCCACAGAGTTCCGCGGGTGAACTCCGAGATCAGGGTTGATGGTGTTCTCAACGAAAGTATATGGGAACAGGCTTTATCCATGGAGCTGGCGTACGAAGTCCGTCCGGGTGAAAACATCCCGCCGCCCGTCAAAACAGAAGTTCTCCTTGCCTATGGTGAAAGCCATCTATTTGCCGCGTTCCGCGCATATGATCCGGATCCAAATCTTATTCGCGCCAGAATAACA
>JANQEY010000279.1 GCA_028278125.1 bacterium
ACTTTAATGACGATAGGTTCACACTGGTTGTCCCAGTACCAGTTTTCAACTACCTCTGGCGGCGCAAATGCTTGACAATTGGGTGTGCAGTTTTCCGGGCAGCCCACTTCCTCTCTCCCCTGCCAGTACTCAGGCCGCGGCGGATCGTGTGGCGTTACCCAGGTCCCGGCACCCCCGGTTGATGATCTATGCTGAATGGTGTGATCCCCGTCACAGCTCCTGATATCGTTATTTTTCCACCGTGAACTTGTATACAGCCGGTAAATGTCCTCATCTTCCATGACAAAACTCACCGCTTGGATTGCAAGATCCTTGGGAATACGATTGGTCATTACACCTGGCTGGTTTTTTGGAAGAATCGTTCCATCGCCCAGTTGACCATACGCATTGTCGCCCCATGTCCGGATCGTTCCGTCGCTTCCGAGTGCCATGCTGAATTCATCTCCCCCGTCAATATCTTCGATGGCGGTGAGACCGGGTATTAAGACCGGTAGATTGCTGTCCGTCCTAGAGAGATTCCCGAGCTGTCCCCTGTCATTGGCACCCCATGAATACACGCTGCTTAAGGCATCAAGCGCCAGTGTATGAAAGCCACCGCAGGCAATACTCGAAATTCCAGCAAGAGATGTCACTTGAACTGGTAATAGTTTTTGCACAAAGGTGCCATCTCCCAACTGTCCCCTTGTGTTATCACCCCATGCCCATACATTACCGCTTGAATCCACTGCCGCTGTATGCGCCATTCCCCCGTCAACAACATTAAAAATAAGAGTGCCTTGAATCTTTACCGGAACAGAACTTCCGGATGTGGTTCCGTCTCCCAGCTGTCCGCTGGAATTGTTTCCCCATGTCCAGATGCTGCCGTTCGTATCAATGGCCATTGAGTGGCTATCGCCACAGGCAATCGCAACAAAGTTCTGAGTACTCTGGACCTGTACGGGCGTTCTGCTGCTTACCATTGTCCCGTTCCCCAATTGCCCAAAAAAATTGTCTCCCCATGCCCAGACGGTTCCGTCGTTTTTCAAGGTCAATGTATGCGAGGCTCCCAAGGCAATATCTTCAATATCTGATATCAGATGATTCCGGACCGGCCTGCGCAAATTTCTACCATTGCCGATCTGTCCATTCGCGTTGTCACCCCATATCCAAACCATACCGTTTGAATCGATCACAGCACTGTTTGCAGAACCTGCTGAAATCGATGTCAGGTTAAAAAATCGGGGCACATAGTTTATTATGCTTTGGTTCGAATTATTATTATTACCAAGCTGGCCTTTTGAATTGTTTCCACACGCCCAGACAAGCCCGTCTATTAGCAAAAGACTGTGATCGGATCCTGCACAAACACCCGTCACATTGTCAGAACTGATGACCTTTGTGGGCACATGCATATCGATAACAGAACCAATGCCAAGCTGTCCAAAGGCATTATCGCCCCACGCCCATGCAACACCCTCATTATCAACCGCCAGTGAGTGGTTCTTTCCACCGGAAACATCGACAAATATTTGTGTGCCTGAAGCTTGAACCGGGATATTGCTGTTATCCGTATTGCCGTTTCCCAGCTGTCCCTCTGAATTGCTTCCCCACGCCCAAATACTGCCTTGATCGTCAATACCCATCGAATGGTCATAAGCGCAGCTGATCCTGGTGAATGTCAGGGAACTGGAGATTTGCAGCGGCGCAGAACTATCATCATTAGTCCCATTTCCAAGCTGGCCACTTGCGTTGTTTCCCCACGCCCAGATAGCGTCACTTTCATCAATGCCCAGTGTATGCGTGCTTCCGCATGAAACAGATTTAAATAAGGATGTACCGGACACCTGCACTGGCACTGAGCTGTTATCAGTGGTTCCGTTCCCGAGCTGGCCGTGAGAATTGTTTCCCCATGTCCAGACCGTTCCGTCGTTCTTTACAACGGCCATATGCTCTTTTCCGGCAGCAATGGCCATGACATTTGAAATCATTACTTTTACGGGCAAGTCCTTGTCTGTTGTGGTCCCGTCACCAAGTTGTCCGCTTGCGTTCTTCCCCCATGTCCAGACCCTGCCGTTTTGGGCCAATATCGCCGTAAAACCGTCTCCCTGTACAACTGAGGACGCGTAGATCAGCTTGACGGATCGGGATAGCGGAACAGGCGACCATATTTCATCTCCTATTCCCAGCTGTCCGTTTGAATTATCGCCCCACAACCATACAGAACCATCAGCTTTCACTAATGCCGAATGATGTTTCCCGGCATCGATCTTAACCGCATCCATCAGGTGGAATACGCCATCCAATACCCTTTCCGCTCTTTCGGAAACCGTTAAGTCATAATTTCTATAATCTCCCAACTGACCATGATTGTTCTTACCCCATGCCCAGATCTTTCCGTATTCATCAACACGGGGTTCATCCACTCGCACCAGTGCATGGTTATAACCGGCCGCAATATCCGTGTAGTTCGTTCTTCCGGCAACAAAATCTCTGTCCACACCGGACTGGTACCCGAAAAACGAGCTGATCACATGGATGGATTCCACAGCCGGCATATCGTCCGGGTAGACCAGGCACTGCTTGACTTCATCCGCTCCCATGTCACATAAAGAGCCCTGCGGTCTTTCCTCTCCATCAATATCAATCGTCGAAGGACAGGCCGGTGCCCCTGAATCAATACAGGGAGACTGAACTCTCAGATGATAATTTCCTGTTTTACCTGTTACCAGCATGGGATCCTCTGTAATATTACCTACCCCGGGGTATGTTTCCGAAAGACAGCTGTAAGTGACCGTAGGATTAGCACCGGCGGCATTATAAATATTTTCAGGCAGGTTGTTCCACACGATGCTGTTGGTTATCGTTATTGTCGAACCGTCGGCAAACAGCCCGCCAGCATTAATATTGGCAATGTTCTCCGTAATCGTGCAGCTGGAAAGGGATGTGTCTGACGAATCAAAATAAAGTCCCGCTCCGTAATTATCGGCTTCATTTCCAACAAAAATACAGTTATTTATGTCGCCGGATGAAGATTCATCATAGATACCGCCACCGAATATTGCCCGGTTTCTTTCAATCCGGCTTTCTGATATTATGGGATTGGAACTGACGCAATAAACACCGCCGCCCTCCGATGCAATATTCCCGTTGATCAGACACCCCCGAATTGTCGGTGTTGAAGAAGCAGCGCAATATATGGCGCCACCTTTTTCGGAAGCGGTATTTCCGGTAAAATAGCAGTTTTCGATAATCGGCGATGATCCTGTTTCACAGTATATGCCGCCGCCATTGTCAGCACTGCCGTTGCGTATGGCAATTCCTGAAATCGTCGAATCCTGACCGCTGCCGAGGGTGATGATCCTGCTGTTTTTTTCGCAATCGAGTATACAGAAATCAGGCCCATTCACCGATCGAAGTATAATGCTTTTACCGCCGAAATCCAGATCGGTATTTTTCATACCAGTATAAATATGGGGAGCCCCTTTGTATTTCTCCCGGGGACGGAGATAACCTGGATACATGTTGTCCACGTAAACAACATCTGTGATTCCAGAAATATAACCCGGATTACCCGAGTCAATAGTCGCGTCAATAGCATCCTGGATCGTATTGTATACGGAACCCGGCGTAAATTCAGGGTGGACAACGATATTGGTGGTATATATATCCGATCCTAATCTGTACTCCTGCGCATTGGTCAAAAGATCACCGTCACTTGAGATAATACCATCATCCGCCAGCTTAGGATTCAACCCATTATCCACTTCCCATTTGTCCGGTATCTGATCTCCATCCGTATCCCATTTAGTCGGACTTGTTCCCTGAACGAATTCATCGCCATTGTTCAGGCCGTCGTTGTCATTATCGTCGGTTTCGTCCCATTTAATATCTTGAAAGCTTAAAATCTCCCACCAGTCCGGAAGTCCGTCATCATCCGAGTTATAGTTCATCATATAATCGGGAACATTTGACAAATCGGACAAAATCCCGCCGCTTGCCAAAATCGTGCTGCCCGGCTCCGCCTGAAACCCCGGATTAAAACGAACTTCACCATTGGCAATCATATACACGAAAGTTCCGTCTTCTACTTCACATGGATCTTCCGTGATGATGTTTCCGTCTGGTGAAAAACAAATTCTGTTTGTCATAGTCCCCTGCAGATAAACATCATCCGCAATAACGGTTTCCGCTTGAAATATGAAACACACCAATAGAGTAAAAAAATTAATAGCTATATGTCTTTTCATACCTGTAGCCCTTTTTTTATGATTATTTAAAATATCCCATTTGTTTTGCGCCAAAAAATAAATGGCGTTTTCGGTCTATTTGTGTTTTTCCAGTGCATCAATACGATCTTCCAGATCGATGATATAAAGTGTCAGCTCCTCTATCTTAGCCATCTGCTTTGATAGTAATTGGGAGACAGAAAGACCTGATGACTGTATCTCCCTCTCACTGGGAATACCGGGAAGATGTTTGTTTTCTTGAATATATGACTGGACCTCGTCTAATGACGCCAAATGATAATCCGCTTCAAAAACATAGTCCGCCCAGTCAGCAAGTGTCACCACAAGATCCCTTGCGCCGATCTTCCCCTCCACCGCAAGCTTGTAGTCGCCGATATTGTTGGTGCCGATCCCCACGCTACCGTCGATCATTACATCCCCGGACAAATCATAATCCGTACCTTCATTAAACGCGATCCTGTTATCAGATATATCCACAATCCGCATGGCACCGAGCGTATTGCTATTGCATGTATTGCCGATCACCATATTCTTGTTTTCTGCTTCAGGATACTGCGAATAAAAATCAATGCCATAATCTCCATTGCTCGCAAGATAATTATTGGAAATGATATTATGATGGGAAATGCTCGAAACATCAGGGGACCGGAGCTGTATACCGCTGCTAGTATGATTTTCAACAATATTGTCCACAATAATACATTCTGATGCATAATTAAGCCCAATTCCGTTAGCGTTGCTATTGGTAATGCGGTTGCCGATTACTTTACAATTTTTACTTCCGCCATGTATTGTAATTCCGCCCGAACCATTTCCTTCAATAAGGTTTCCTGATATGCTGCAGTTATTTGAAGGATTATGATTAAAAACAATACCCCCTGTGATATTTCCTTTTATAACACAATTGACAATCTGTGTTTCATTCGCGTTATTTAAGTAAAATCCAGGTCCATACGCAGCAACTGTACTACTACTGTCATGCATGTAAATGTTTTCGAATTTATTCCCCACACAACTAAGAATCGCAATATTGTCACCAGCTTGGCTGTTACGATCGAATGTAAAATTCTGAAATAAACAATGATCGCCATCAACCACAAGACGGCCGTTTTCAACTGTTTTAATGATGTTTGTCCCTTTAAAACCGATAATGGATATATAACTGTTATGCAGCAATACAGCATCAGGCATAGTGTAATCGCCCGGCGGCAGAATAAAGGTAACGCCTTCCTGGTCCAGCAGAGCGGATGTCAACTCAGTGCCCGGCTCCAGGATTTTATAAGTACCGCTTCCCACATCAATACTCTCTGCGGTCATCATACCTGCCACATCCAGTTCCGACTGGGGCGCTGCTGTGGTGCCGATCCCCAGCTTCTGGCTAATCACGACATCCCCGCCTGTAAAGTTGAGCGTGTCATTCCGTACATCTATGGACTCGGTTGAAATGTCACCGCTTACAGTGATATTGCCGTTTACACCAAGATCATTGTATATACTGAAATGACCATCCACACCGTTGATTGACGCATTTGTGTGGGTTGTCCCGCTACTTCTTGAATGAAAATAAATATGGGGGCCAAAAATATCGATCCCTGAACCCGAATAGGTGTCGCTGAATCCAAAGCCATCATCAAGGCTGCCATCCACATAAGCAAAGTTGGACATAATCAGTCGTGTTGCATTATCGCTTGTGAGATAAAAATCAGTAAATCCGATATAGGCGTCAACACCCGTTGTTTTATCACCAAATTGAATATTATGATTAACCGGAAGGATAATATCATCACCAACTTGCAAAAAACTGCTGATATCCACATCATCATTAGTGGTCACCGGACCGTTAACCGTTAGCGTTCCATCGATATTGGCATTGTCCGTAGTATCAATCGGCCCGGTAACATCCAGACTGCCGCCAATGGTGACATTATCAGTTGTTGATATTTCTCCTGGCACACTTGTTGTGTCCCAATCCGCGAAAACACTGTTTGCCATAAAAACTACTGCCGTCATCAACACCATCAACCTATAAAACAATCTGTTTTTTTTCATTCTGTTTCTCCTTTTATGGTTTAATTATAAATACGTAAACTATTCTGCCCATAATGATTTTGCCAAAATTATATTTATCTGATGTCTATTAGTTGATATCATTTCATAAAAATAATTTTTGACAACCCTTGAAAACTAGGGAGATTCTGGGGGTGCAAAATACCTAGTTTTGAATAAAGGGGTCAAATCTCCGTTTGACGTTTGGGGCATAAAATGATACAAAATAATCCATGTCCCGTCCATTAAGAATAGACTATCCTGATGCATGGCATCATGTAATGAACCGCGCGAGACGCGGAGCCATTCTGTTTAATGTTACCAGCGGTTTAAAAGTATACCAATTTCAACGTTTGAAAGTATACCATTTTATAAATTGAATACAAGTGTTCGTCTCGGCGCTGATTTCAGGCC
>JANQEY010000290.1 GCA_028278125.1 bacterium
GAATAGATATCATACGCACGTTCTCCACGCCCCGTCTGCTCTACTACCATTGGAACCAGGTTCATCTCGTGCCTCTGTGTTTAAAATCGTGAAGTCTTATATAATCCTAAAAGCTGCTAAAAAAATGACTGAAAATCAATAACAGCAGCTATTTTAGGGCTCGTAGCTCAGCCGTTTAAAATCTCACGGACAGGCATTTTCCGCTCATCGAGTTTTGATTCCTTGAGCAGAGTTTCCATCAATTTACTCTCGGTAATCTCACGCTGGAGCATATCGCGTTTTTCACCCGATTTGAACATCATTTTCAGGTTTTCAACATCCTGACCGGTAGCTTCTCCCCGCATTTCGAGCTGTTTCTCGATCTCTTCGTCTGTCGCGTCAAGTTTAAGGTCAACAATCAACCTTTCTTTTATAAACGACCAGCGGATCTGTTTCTCTGCAACAGATTCCAGGCTTTTTCGCAGAACATCTTCACTGATCATGTTCTGGTTCTCTTCTTTCTGGCGCTGGACAAGACGTTCAAGGGTTTCAGCAATCAGGGACGGCGGGACATCAAACGGATTTGCTTCGACAATTTTATCGATCATCCGTTCCGCTACCCTCTGGTTTACCATGTAGTTAGTATATCCCTCGAGATCGATCTTGATCTTCTCACGCAGGTCATCCAGTTTTTCCATCTTTTCGTCAACCTGGGAAGCGAAATCATCATTAAGTTCAGGTAACTCAACCTGTTCCAGATTCTTAACTGTAATTTCCCAGCCGAAATCTTCAACTTTCTGCTTCTGATCCGCATCGGTGGTTGTCCGCTGAGCCTTGATCCTGCGTACTTCGTCCTTTTTGACACCAACTACCTGCTCATCGGTTCCTTCCCCAAGCATCTCTTTTCCCAGCTCAATCGGAACATTTTCATTCTTATGACCGATAACAATTGTCCCCGCCGAATCGAGCTCCTGCAGATCGATTGTCATACGATCGCCTATTTCAGCACCGGAATTTTCATCGCGCACTGAAATTATAGCTTTATCCCTGCGCATGGATTCAAGGTATTCGTTGATATCATCATCATTAACTTCAGCAACTTCCTTTAGAACCGAATGTCCCTTCCAGTTATCGACTGAAAATTCGTCAAGAACTTCCACAACCATTGTAAAACTTAATTTTTCACCCGGTTGATAATCCGGTTCCTGGATATCACCAGGTGTAACTGGACGAAGCTCTGCTTTCTTAAGGATTTCCGGGTAGATTTCCTTGATATAATCATCAATCGATTCCCAACGAATGCTCTCACCATAGCGTTTCTGAACAACACTCATCGGAACTTTACCCTTACGGAACCCATCAACTGCCAGGTTTTTCTGTACCTTTTTATAAGCTTTATCAAAATGCGGGAGAAGGTCTTCTTCCGGTATTTCAACGCGCACTTTTACTACCGCGCCTTCTTTTGATTGGTCTAAGATTTTCACTGCCTTATCCTTTGCTCACAATTGTTAATATGATGCTAACAGAACTTTGAAAGGTACTACAAGGAATATCCAAACGGTAGGAATAAAAATCCATGAGGGAGACAGTAATAAATAATAAATGGATAGAAAATATGCTTTTTTGCGCTAGCGTTTTAACTTCAAGTTAATTAACATTCCCAGGGAAACTGCAATTGTCGTTGGACTGTCATCACTGGTAAAGCCAACCGATGTTGAGAACAGGATAGAATGGTTGTCCGATATTCTGCGCTGGAAATCTAATCCAAATGAGACAACTGTTGTATTTCTATCATCCGTATCTATATCATATCCGTCCTCATCTTCCTTCTCGGTTTTGGTGGAAACCCTGGCAATATGAAGCCCAGGATACAGGTTTGAAAAATTGTCAATCTGATATTGAGTATACACACCTGCCCCATATATTAAACTCATAACCTCTATTTCTCCACTGGATTCTGTCGGACCATACCATCCAACACTATGAAATTCGTAATCGTACATCGCTTTTTCATATGCTCCCGATAAGAACAAGCCAACAGGAGTATTCTCGCTAGGCCGAAAGATTAGAAGGTTTACAAATGGAGAGAATACTTTCCCTTTGATATCGTCTGCATTTTCAACATTCTGGCTGACATTACCATATAAAAAGCCAATATCAAAAGTACCGTTCAGGGCGATGGACGGCGTCACAGCTAACATTGACGCTTCAGGATTCTGGGTAAAACTTCCACCAACACCAATACCGTTGTCGTCGAGATCAATAAACATCGATTGGGAATATGAATTTTGAACAATAAACAGGCTCAAAAAGATCGAACAAGCGAGGGTATATTTTCTCATTGTAAACAGTCCTTTGATATTTACACTATTAAAATAACATATCCCGCAGACTTCAGCTAATACCCGGGAGAGCTAAAATTTCCCGAAAAGTATTGAACATTGTTAGAAAACAGTTAAAAATCGTCCGGGCGCCATGTGGTAAAGAACAACCGTCCAAATAATCGTAACAACTATTATAACAACATATTACATTATAAATTCATGGAGCCACGACCATACATCTTTTCATTGTGGAGGACGTTTATACTATTTATCTTCATTGTGTTGGATGTTTTAATAACTACCTGCCCTGGATTAACATCCAGGGCTGGTTTTCGTGATACAATTTTTATGCTTTTTCAGAGGTAATATTATGGATAACGGTAAAACTATTGGGACTATCGAGCTGAAGATCGGACTCGCCGATATGCTTCGTGGCGGTGTAATCATGGACGTCACCAACGCTGACCAGGCGAAAATCGCCGAAGATGCAGGCGCAGCATCGGTTATGGCACTGGAAAGAGTACCGGCTGATATTCGTAAAGAGGGTGGTGTTGCCAGGATGTCGCGGATTGATGTCCTCGAAGAAATTATGAAATCGGTGCAGATCCCGGTAATGGCGAAAGTCCGTATCGGTCATTTTGTCGAAGCGCAGATTCTCGAACAACTGGGCGTTGACTTTATTGATGAATCTGAGGTCCTCACCCCCGCCGACGAAGAAAACCACATCGACAAACATAATTTTAAAGTTCCGTTTGTATGTGGCTGCCGTAACCTGGGTGAAGCGCTAAGAAGGATCGGTGAAGGCGCCGCGATGATGCGTACCAAGGGTGAAGCAGGTACGGGTAATGTCGTAGAAGCCGTTCGTCACATGCGCCAGGTTGTGGGCGACATGCGCAGAATTCAGCACATGGATTCAGCCGAGCTGATGGCCGAAGCCAAGAATCTCGGTGCACCCTACAGTATAGTCCGTTATGTACACGAACATGGAAAACTACCTGTCCCGAACTTTGCCGCCGGTGGTGTAGCAACACCTGCTGACGCCGCGATGATGGTTCAGCTTGGCGCTGAAAGTGTATTTGTCGGGTCGGGTATCTTCAAAGCCGGATCGGACATCAAGGATAAAGCCGAACGTCACAAAATCCAGGGCGCCCTCGCAGCGGCAATAGTCCGTGCCGTTACCAACGCCGACAATGCCGAAGAAGTACTTGCAGCACAACGTGACCAGGGTGCAGTGATGATGGGCCTGGACGTCAGGACAATGCCGGAAGAAGAAAAACTGGCGACACGGGGCTGGTAATGCTGATTGGTGTTCTCGCCTTACAGGGTGATTTTGAAACCCACGAAACTGCGCTGAATGATGTTGGCCTGGATGTTGTTGAAATCCGAACCGCGGAAGACGCCGGCTTCGCCAATCCCAACAAGCCAAGAGAAGCACGGAGGGGTGCCGCTGCTCAGCCTGATATCGCACTGAAAGCTGTTCCCGACGGGATTGTTATACCTGGAGGCGAATCGAGTACTTTTGACCTGCTTGGACGTCGTTACGGGATAAATAATCTGATATCAGCGTTTGCAGCTTCCGGGAAAACAATCTTCGGTACCTGTGCCGGGGCTATATGGCTGGGAAAAGGTGACCATCACAAGGTCAAATCTCTCGAATTGATTGATGTAACCATCGAACGAAACGCTTACGGCCGCCAGGTTGATTCGTTCACTGCTCCAGTAAATATCGACGGGTTGGATGATCCTTTCGAAGCCGTTTTCATAAGAGCACCGAAGATTACAGCTATTGGTCCTGGTGTTGAAGTGCTTGCCGAATACAATGGCGATCCTGTCCTTGTTCGACAGAACAATATCTGGCTATGTACCTTCCATCCCGAACGAACCGACGACCGCAGGATACATAAACTTGTATTTAACGTACACTGATTAACTGGTTTTAGACTTTACATAAAGAAAATGCGGATCTTTTGATCCGCATTTTTCATGCTATATAAGTTATGTTATACTCTGGGTGTCATCCCGGACTTGATCCGGGATCCAGTGTCTTTGTTTTTTATCAGTTTACAAATCATTTCATCAACACTACTTTCCTCAACTCATTCATCTTTCCGGGTACGCTAGCATGAATAAAATATGTACCGCTTGAGAGGTCTGATGCATCTAATGTAAAACTATGGTAACCGGCGCTAAGTGTTTTGTTCGTCAATATATCAACTTTTTGACCGAGAACATTATATACATTCATCTGTAAGAATGCCGCTTTGGGCAATCCCACGGAGATAGACGTTACCGGGTTGAAGGGATTCGGGTAAATCCGGACAATTTCAAACTCATCTGGAAGCTGGATATCCCGGTCGCGTTCCACTCCGGTTCCAGTAGCGTTGTACCATGCCAGGAAAGCAGGGTATGTTAACTCACCAAAATCACCATCCCCCGCAAGGATATAGGAGTCATCTCCCAGCACATGAATATCCGAGAAACCTTCGTCGCTGCCGGCGGTGCTATCACCTACGAGCAGTGTCCAAATCTCTGATCCGTCTTCAGGATCCACTTTTAACAGCAGCGCATCCTGGTGCGGATCTTCACCTTCAATTCTTCCGCCAAAAAGCCAGTTGCCGTCAAGATCTTCTGTACATGTGAGGAAATAGCTGGTGGAGGTACTGCCAGGGTAATGCTTAACCCAGACAGAATCGCCATTCGCATCGAGTTTACCATACCAGGGATATCCTGGCGAACCATCTTCATCCAGCGCCGCATTGCCGGCAAACATAAAGGAACCATCTGTTGCTTCCCGGACAATGGTCATGTACTGCCAGAAGGCGAGTGATATCACATTCCCCCAGACCTCGTTACCATCAAGATCAGTCTTTACGACATAACCGTCATAATTGTTCAGAGCGAAGTAACCACCACCGCTCATCACGAGATGATTATCTGACGTAATATCAATGCTGTTGAATCCTACAGAATACACACCTTCGCTGAATGTATAGCTATTAACCAGGTCACCAGCTTCGTTAAATTCCCAGAGTGCCCCTTCCGACCGCTCACCGGTCCAGGTATCACCGGTCATAAAAATGCGGCCATCCGCTGTTCGGACCAGTGCACGACCATTATCGCTTTGTGTAGAGTCCCCGACCAGGGTTTCGGTTACCAGGAACCCTGACTCATCGGTTATTATCAACCTGGCATCATACGCTTCCTGTTCATCGACCCAGGTAAATCCCGCCATTGCAAATCCTCCCCCGGGCAGCTCTACTACATCATAGTTGCCATCATAATTGCCCATTTCACCGTAGGTGCGATGCCATATCTCATCTCCTTCAGGGGAAGCCAGGTATAAAACGTCGCCTGAGTACCCTTCCCGCACACAATGCGCATAGTTACCATCACTTGTCTGAATCATGTGATAACTGGTCTGGCTCTGGTTAGTATACTGGTTCATCCAGACCTGCAGAGGTTGGGCTTCTGTCAGCAGAGGGAACAGGAGTAATACGAGCAATAAACAGCATAAGTGGCGAGTGAACATTTTTTTACCCCGATTTTTGATTTTTTTAGCCAGGAAATTTTTGTGTTAAGATACGGTTTCGGATACCTTCTGGAAAGAACAGGTGAGGCTTCGGGGCTAATGGTTTACTTAGAAGAATGTGTCGCTGTGAGCATTACCCGCCATGGAGGGGTAACGTAGTGAAGCGAGGCTTGCGGTGTGCGTAGCACAGCCGTGAACAAAGTGTAGCTCGGTGGGTGTTTTTCAGACCAACAAAACAATCTTACTTTTTTATTAACGACACTGGATCCCGGATCGAGTACGCCTCTGCGCATAAATCCGGGACGACACCTTTACGAAGTAGTCAACAATCTCACTGGATTCTGGGATTTGAGCTATTTTTTGGCTAATTAATTGCCAGGTTCGGGGAACCTGGCCCACTATAAAGAAACTATTACTTTTTATCCAATCGTTATACTGGTATTACCCTGACTGATTTTCCTTATAAATCCTGTACCGTTCCATCACCGCTTCAAGGTCTTTAACTGAAATCGCTTTTTTACCGACACGTTTTTCTACCTTGACAAAATCGGCGATCTGTTGCAAGCCACGAGATTCCAGCATATGGATTACTACCCCGAACTGGATATGGGAGAACTCCGTGTTCAGGCCGTAATTGGCAACTTCGAGCAGACGATAAATCTCAGCCATCATCAGTTCAAAACCCTTTTCGGCATTTCGGCGGTCGAGGATAGTACGCAGGAAGTTTTCTACCTTTTTCGGATGCAGACGCGGGTCACCGTGACGGTCAAGCTCCTCAACAAGCTGTTTAAAGTCTGTAAAAATCAGCTCGTGATCGATCAAACCCTTGAGGACCTTTTTGATCCTGGAAACTATGCCGTCCGAATGTTCCTGGAGAAATTGGGTTATAGCCCTTGCCGGGTCAAGGGTTCTCGCTAGTTCAAAACGGATAGCCGAATGCAGCATACCCCGGTACTGATCTTTTTTTATCTCCCAGTTACTGCGTATCTCATGAAGCAGGTTTTCAAGGGCTTCATTAACCGGATCAATTTTTAAATCAAACGGTGTATCTTCAAGCCTAACCATCCTGTTTACAAGAAGTTGAAACTGGTAGCTCAAATGCATCTGGAGATTTTTGCTTAATATCGATACTGGCAAATCCTTATAATACAATTTCTTGCTTTTCCCAGGCCATTCCTTGAAATACTTATCAACCGCTCCTGGAAGACAATCACCAATAAGTTTTGTTGTCAGTATTTCTCCAGTTTCCGCCTTGGCTTCCCTTTCCGGAGATTGCTTATCTTCAACATCTTCTTTTTCAAAAATCCCGATATCTTCTATTTCTTCGGTCTCTTCTTTCTCCTCAATCTCTTCAATAGAAGACAATTCTGAGATTTCCGAATCAGGGACATATAATTCCGCGGCCGATTCAGGATCAAGTAGTTCAGGTTCAGCAGCAGTTGATTCTTCAATTATTTCTGAGGCTAGCTTTGAATCATCAGGGGGCTGCTCGCCAAAGGAAACATCTTCCAGGTCCATTAAATCTTCTTGTTGATCCAGGGGTTCTTCTGCCTCTTCTATAACAGCTTCCCCGGCTTTCGACTCATCCTGCCTTCGTGCTGCTTCAAGCAACAATCCCTGCCAGGTGCCAAAGATTGTCCGTTCTTCACCCGGTGAACGTGCTGCAAGGGCGAATTGTCCACCACTCCAGTCAAATATCTGGTAAAACGCCTCTTCACCTGTCAGGCTGCCACAAACCGCATGGACAACTTCGCCGTCCTGGAAAAAAACAGTCCCTCTCCCCTGGTCGGCAACAATACTTAGAGCGACTGTTCTTCCGCTCATCCCGATTAGCTGGATAATATCCGGGAGTTGCACTTCTTCGATTACACCACCAAAACCGGCGGATGTACCGCGAAGTGATTCCTGGATAATTTCTACCAGTTCAGAGATGTCGAACGGTTTCTCCACGTAACGGATTGCGCCCCGGCGTAATCCTTCTTTCTCCAGCTCAGGTGTCCCGTAACCGGTCATTATTATAAACAGGATTCGTGGATATTGAGCTTTTACACGGAGAAGCAGATCGAGGCCATTTATTGCCGGCATCCTGAAATCGCTGAGGATCAATCGAATATCCGGATTTTCTGAGAGTATGGGGAAAACTAGGCGGGGATCGTTACAAACTATCGGATTTATCGTCGGGCTGTGCCGCTTGAGAAAATCACTGATGGCTATTGTTATATCTTCCTCGTCATCAACGATGAGGATTTTATTAACTTTCTCCTTCAATATAACAACTCCACCAGGGTACGAAATCTAATTTAATGGTTATCTAATATATATTATCGGGTAAAATTTAAATTTAGCCATCAAGCCATGCAGGGAACATTCCTTCACCTGAATCCTCGCTGTCATCATCCGATCCGGATTCATCTCCGGCTTCGCCGGTTGAAGTGTCCTGATCCTGGTCACCTGTTTCTTTTCCTTCGAAAAACCTGCCAAGATGATCAGCAGCCTGCTCGGTATATAGCTTCACCAGTCCTAGATTCGTTTCACCACCGAATACAACAATCAGGATATGCCTTTCCCCTGCTTTTCCAATAAAGAGGTGACGATCTTTTCCCTGGTGAGTCAGCCTGTTGAAATCCTGTTCACCAAGTAAGCTTGCAATTTCCGCTGTAGCACCGAATGATGCCGCAATCAGGGCTGCCAACGCTACACGATCCAGGTCGATCTCGCCGGCTTCTGCCACCAGGAATCCGTCGGTATCGACCAGAAATACACCAAGTGCGTTTGCTTCCTGGACTATCTGGTTGAGAACAGCCTGGCTACGCTGCAACTTGTCGAGATCTCTTTCAACATCTTTTAGATTTAACATGGCATTTATCCTTGACTTCGAAATATTGATGAAACCTTATTCCAGAATCCCTGTTTTTTCTCCGTGCTGTCGGGTTCTTCCATTTTCTCTTCTTCTCTATCAATATCATCATTTATTGCAGGTTTCTGAAGCGGTGCTGGAGCTTCTGTCTCTTCAGCCGCAACAGGAGGAGGTGTCGGCTCTGGCGGTGCCGAAGATTGCTCAACCACCGGTTCAGGCTTTTCCTGAACCTGTTCCGCGACTTTCTCCGGTTCTACTTTTGCAGGCTCCTGCGCTGGCGCAGGTTTACTATCGTCGACCCGGGGTTTCGCTTCAGCTTCGGCTGGCTTAGGCTCAGCCGGTTTTTCAGCTTTTTTCTGCTTATCAGCTGAGCTGATTTTTTTCTTTATATCCTTAACAACCATCGCGGATATAGCTTTTAATGTATTAAAAACTCCATGCCCGGTAGTAGCTATAGACTCAAAATGCGCCAAATTATCCTTGTTTAGAGCTTTATTGAGTTCTTCAACACTGTAAAGGGGAGATAAATCCCGTTTATTGAACTGGAGAACCAGCGGTATCGAACCCGGTTTTACACCATGTTCAGTGAGGTTTTCATCCAGGTTCTGTAGCGACTCAATATTTTCATCCATCTTGCCGATCTGGCTGTCCGCTACAAACACTACTCCATCAACACCCTTAAGGACAATCTTACGTGACGCGTTATAATAAACCTGGCCGGGAACAGTATACAACTGCAGGCGGATTGTAAAGTCCTGGATCTTCCCAATTTCTATGGGAAGGAGATCAAAAAAGAGTGTACGATCCTGCCTGGTGGCAATACTGGTCATGTTGCCACGCATCTTTTCCGGTACTCGTTCATGGATCGACAACAAGTTTGTCGTCTTTCCACCCATGCCAGGGCCGTAATACACTATTTTACACAGTATCTCGCGACGTGCGAAGTTTACTGTCGCCATCTCTATCTCCCTATACAGGACCTAAAGCGTTGATAAATGTGTCGCTTAATTTTCTCCTGATATTCCTTACTTCGAGTCGCACAAGGCCAAGATTACAATCCTGTTCCATCACAAGAACTACAATACCAATGTCAACATTGGCTATACCGATAATAAAAGTTTCCGTTTCGCACTGGGTCCAGATCCACTCTTCAACCGTTTTAAGGCCAATCTTATCAATAAGCTTCTTCACCATCAGTGCGGAATGAGGAGCTATTCTCTCGGAAGAACGTCCGGCCTCAGCAACCACCAGTCCATCCCTGTCCACCAGCATCACACTCACTACACCAAATATCTGTGAAAGTTTATCAATCCACTTGATATCCATCAGGTTAGCTCCTCGTGAAGAGTACGACCGATTCGTTTAAGATAGTTGCTGTCAATTGTGTTGCTGACCTTTATTACTCCTCGAGGCCAGGTGATAAGAAAAATAAATGGATCATCTTTTTCAACAGTCAGGATCGAATCCTCAAAGAAAAACGCGGCTCTTTCCAGGTCCTCTTCTCGAATATTCTGGATTCGATCGTAGATACCCCTTACAAGCTCGGTGCTCAGGGCACTCTGCATCTCATCAATCGTTGCCGAGACGCCTTCATCCCTGTCATAATGCATAACCGGAAGTCCCTGGTTATTTAGAATCAGGATTTCAAGCGGTCCTTTTGAACGAGGTATACTGTTTATAGCTTTTTCAAGCTCAGAATCGCCGGGTTTTGATTTACTCCTGCCGAGCACTGTCCCCTCCTTAATATTTGTAAGAGCGGAAAACCTATCTGCCTGTTTAACGGATATTCCGTTATCCTACCGAAGTACAATTATATAGATACTATATTATACGTATAATCCACCACGCTCACGTGTACGGAACAGGGTACGCAAATGTGAAATCCGTTTTGTGAGCTTCATTGACATGTAACCACGCGCCACGTTCCCCTCAAATGCGGCTACAAGAATCAGCTGTCCTGCGGAACCCACAAACAGCATATCCTCTTCCATTTCAACCGTTACATGCGCAGGTGCATCAATTCCAAGGTTTTTTAAATACTCTTCGACAACATCCGCGAGATGAAAATATGCTTTGTGATCATGTTCCATTGATTCCAGCTCTTCACCACCCTGTCCAAGAAATTTCGTCAGGCGGACACCTTCACCACTGATTACATAAGCAAATTTCAGATGTGGCAAGTTAACAAGATCCTGGAGGATGACGACTACTCTATCACGCCATGCCTGGTCAAGACCTTCCGATCCTTCTTGTGTAAGCCAGTTTTCACCGGGTTTATCAGTACTCAATGCTTCCTCCGGATATTAGGATCAATGATTGTAATACTTCTAAACCGCTACTATTACAAATATGAAGCCAAAATAATCAATTGTTTGACCCAGGTCACACGAAATATGGTCATACAATCATGGATTCAAGTGTCACAATACTTCTTGTTAGCACAATTTATTGCCTGAAGATAAGAAAATCAGGCTCAATAACCAATCAGCAATATAGTTTCTGCAAGTTTCTCCAAATGAAATAGATTCGCCTCGAAAATATCACCATTTCACCTGATCTAAGTATAATACAATTTTCCATTTATGTATCACTAGTTCTTACTTAATACACCTGAAAATAGCTCCATTGTGAAATATAGGAATTAAAAGCGCCAAAAATACGAAATTATTCTGTTGACCATTTCAATTCTGATTTTCGAAATTTCAATTGTTATATTAGTCTGCGATTGATTGAAGAATTTATCCAGGCAAGATATTTCATTATTTAATGGTATCCGATGTTCACTTCAAACGTGAGATAATTTCATGAACTACGTCTGGTTTTTCCTGTTTGCTATTGGAATCATCCTGGCAGCGTTTACGGGCAGGATGGAAAACGTTACTACGGCAGCTCTTGAAAGTGTTAAAACAGCTGTTGAGCTTGCGATTGGGCTGATAGGTGTGATGGCGCTCTGGCTGGGTTTGATGCGTGTCGCAGAAAAATCGGGACTGGTACAAGGACTTGCTCGAATACTCCGCCCAGTGCTGACCAGACTATTCCCAGAAGTTCCGAAGGACCATCCAGCGATGGGAAGTATGCTTGCTAACATCGCTGCCAATATGCTCGGACTGGGAAACTCAGCAACAGCGCTTGGTTTAAAAGCGATGCAGGACCTGCAGAAAATAAATGTTGATAAAAAAAGCGCCAGTAATGCCATGGCGACATTCCTGGCAATAAATACATCATCCGTTACAATCATCCCGGCAACAGTTATCGCAATCAGGGTATCGTCCGGGGCAACATCCGCGACGGAGATTATCGGACCAACAATCATCGCCACGGCTGTTTCAACAACAGTCGCCATAATCGCCACAAAAATACTACAGAAAGTTTCGCCACAAGTTGCTGATGCTGGAGAAAAAGACATTGCCGAATCCAGTGAAAAAATGGATCAAATTGAAACGAACAACGAGGAGGATTGATCCATGGCTGAAGGAATACAACAACTGCTCGGTGAAATGGGATCATGGGCGATACCTGTAGCTATCCTGGGAATACTGGTTTCCGGCCTGGTCAAAAAAGTAAAAGTATATGAAGTTTTTGTTGAAGGTGCGAAAGAGGGATTCAATGTCGGTGTTCGGATTATCCCATACCTGGTAGCAATTCTCGCGGCAATCGCTGTTTTCAGAGCATCCGGTGCGATGGAATTACTGGGAACCTGGCTGGCACCGCTCCTGAACGCAATAGGATACCCCGCTGAGGCATTACCGATGGCACTGGTTCGTCCTCTTTCCGGCAGTGGAGCACTTGGATTAATGAGCGACCTGGTCCAGACTCATGGCGCTGAATCATTTGTCGGAAGACTGGCTTCCGTAATGATGGGATCAACAGAGACTACATTTTATGTGCTGGCTGTGTACCTTGGCAGCGTGGGTATCAGGATGGGACGGCATACCCTTGCGGCATGCCTGATCGCTGACGCCGCCGGACTGATCGCAGCATTTATAGTTTGTTCAATCATATTCTAACTGCAATTTCAAGAAGCTAGAATGAATCAAAGATCCGATATAAATGAAAGAGCTTTGGTAGTCCTGAACGGGCAGGATTGCCTGGAAAATATCGCGATCGATAATTGGCGAAAGTATAAATATCTCCTCGCTGTAGACGGCGCTCTCGACATGTTACTCAAATCTGGAATTAGTCCTCATGCTGTCACCGGTGATTTTGACAGTGTTACAAAATCCTCACTGGACCAATTCAAAAAATCGGGTGGAATTACAGATTATAGACAGGAACAGGAATCAACGGACTTCGAAAAAGCGTTGATCCACTGCCTGGAGAAAGATATAAACGCAGTCGATGTAATCGGATATAAGGGTGACCGTTTTGATCATGAAATAGCTGTTCTGGATGCGATTGTAAAATATTCTGAGCGTCTGGATATACAACTCATTGATAAAACAGCAGTGGGAAGGATATTATCATCAGGAAGTACTCTCGAAGTTGAAGGTAAAGAAAAACACCTCTGCAGCATGCTACCCCTGATATTTTGCACCGGGGTAACGACATCCGGACTAAAATGGAACCTGGAAAACCGGGACTTATCACTTGGAAATTTGATTTCCTGTTCCAATGAAATTATCGAATCACCGGCGACAATAAGTTTATCCTCAGGAGTTTTACTGGTTTATATTCACCTTCAACCGGGTAATAATCCGTGAACTCCCCGTCTATTCCTCAACTTGGTTTGATTGATACTTCAATTGTCCTCTTCTACCTGGGTATCCTCTGGTTTATTGCTATCAGATCAGCGAGGAAGGAAGACAAAGATGAAAATTTTCTCCTTGCGGGGAGACGTTTAACGATTCCAGCATTTGTAGCAACACTAGTAACAACCTGGTATGGTGGTATCCTCGGTGTCGGTGAGTTCGGATGGAAACACGGGATAAGTACCTGGCTGGTTTTTGGCATTCCATACTATATACACGCGATAATATTCGCCCTATTCCTTGCGCCACTTGCCAGGAGAGGGAAATACATCAACCTGCCTGACCAGCTTGATCGGGCATATGGACGAAATACCGCGATTGTCGGTGCGGCACTCCTGTTTATAATGACAGTCCCGGCGGCATATATCCTGATGCTGGGCGAACTGATCAGGTTGATTATTCCACTACCTTTGATCGCTGCCCTTGTGCTCGGAGCTGCATTTTCAACAGCCTACCTCTGGCATGGTGGATTCAGGGCTGTTGTCCGTACAGATAAACTTCAGTTTCTCCTGATGTTCGGTGGTTTTTTTATCCTCCTTTTCTTCTGCCTGAACCATTTATCACTTTCTGATCTTGCAATAAAACTCCCCTCAACACACCTGACCTGGCATGGAGGAAACAGGGGCGCATACATAGCTCTCTGGTACATTGTCGCCGCTCAAACCTATATAGAACCCAGTTTTTACCAGCGCTGTTATGCAGCGAAAAGTGAATCGACAGCTAAATGGGGAACGATGATAAGTGTTGGCGTCTGGTTGATATTCGATATTGTCACAACACTAACTGCCCTCTATTCAAGGGTATTGATCCCTGAGCTGGCTAATCCGGTAAATGCCTATCCTTCACTTGCCGGATTATTACTGCCCGTTGGACTATTGGGAATATTTATCGCAGGACTATTCGCCACGGTAATGTCCACGGTCGACAGTTACGGTTTCCTTGCAGCGATGTTACTTGGACGTGATATAGTCTCCCGGGCAAAGGGGAAAATCAGTTCTGGACAATCGATCAGATCGGTCCGATTATCGTTAATCGTTGTTGCAGTACTGGCCATTTTGCTGGCCGCCTGGAAAGGAAGTGTCGTTGATATCTGGAAAGAACTTGGTTCCATCGGTACTCCAGCCCTATTGATTCCAGTTCTGACAAGCTTCTGGAAAAAATCATGTATGACTTCCCGTGGAGCACTGATTTCAATGGCTCTTGCCGGAGGTGTTGCGATACTCTGGACACTCTCAAATTATTTACCCGGATCAACTGGTTACCTGCTGGGAATCGAGCCCGTATACCCCGGATTGGTCACATCCATAACGGTTTTTCTTGTCGACAGATTTATTCTTAGAGCCGGTAATCAATCCGAAAAATAATCTTTCACTCAATAACATTTTGCGTTTTCAGTCAGCCTATTTATTTTGTTTTTATCTTCAACCTGTCAAGAGACTAAAAAAAATGAATCATCTTCATCAAAAGTTTATCAAGTATGCGATAATAGTTTCGTTAATTGTTTTGGTTATACCCAATTGTTTTTCACAAAACGAAGAACAATTCCCGCCACTTCCTCTCGATGCCGTTGAGCAGCTGAAAGATGGCCTTAATCCAAGGGTTACTATCGATTCCGGTGGACCAAGGAATGGACATTTCAGGATTGTCGACAACGGATGGTGGATGTTTTTCCTGCACCTGAGACCACTTGAAGGAGCTAAATCTCTTACTTCTGAACTGACCAGGGAGTATGTCACAACATTCTGGGCTTCCGACTTTCCCATGCAGGCTGAACTGACCGGGCAGGAAGGAGTTTTCGAAGTTAATGGTAAAAAGGTTTACTGGGCAGAAGCACTCTTTGGCAATGGAACGGTTCAGACCAGGTTCCTTGTCTGGGATGATCCAGCAAATAACAGGAGGATTTTTGCTGATTGTAATATTAACCTGCGACGAGGTACTCCCGATTCAATTCTGACCGTCGTACAGAAGAATATGGCTTTGAGTCTAATAACTGGTCCAAGGGACGCCAGTTTAGAGCAGGTACTAAGAACACCCCTGCAGACTGCATCGTTTGACGACATATCAGTTTCTTTTCAGCATCCTTTGGATTGTCACGCTGAAACATATCCAGGATTTGACGAAAAACGTGGTGAGCTGCCCCCCTCGCTATGGTCATCCATCTGGGTGCTTCCGGTCGGTATAGAATGGCGTTTTGATCTCGCCTGGGGACCATTTGGTAAATTAGAACCTGAAGAGTGGATAGCGGATAATCTTCCCGACGTCTTGTCCGGAAATGCCAATATGAGTACTGAAACTATGTCAATAGAGGAGATATATGAGAACCAGTGGATGGGTGAAGCTGTCACATCAACCGTTTATGGAGATCAAAAGGCTGGAACCTCATGGAAAATTGCCGCTGCGACATGGGATAACAGGGGACGGACATTCAGGACAGTTGTGGCCTGCCGCATCTACAGAGACTGGTGGGGATTTGAATTTGATGGTGTTGTCTCAAATGAAGATTTGAATAGCCGGATTATACGCTGGATAAACAGGATCAGGACTGCTCCTGTATGGATGGGAGATGTTGACAATAAATAATATCTGTAAGATTTACATCGGATAGTTTTATTTCATCAACACAATCTTACTGACCTCATTCAGTTCACCGGGCACATTCACCGAGACAAAATATATTCCACTGGATAGTCCCGATCCATCGAAATCAAATTTGTGGTAACCTGCTATATAGGATCCACTTGCCAGTGAAGCCACCCGCTGACCAAGGAGGTTATAAACACTTATCTGAAGATTTGCGGGTTCGGGAAAGCCAACTGTAATTAAGTTCACAGGATTAAACGGATTCGGGTAGATCGATGTCAGTTCAAATTCGGCAGGAAGAGATAAAGTACCGGTTTCATCTACGGAGTTATAAGCCATCGTAAAACTGAATACATCATCAGCCCAGGTCTCATTAGTTGCAGCATCCCGAGCCATTATTGTCCACCAGTACTTGTTGCCAAACTCACCGTTAAAAGTCCAGATCGTATCAACAGTATGGGTAACAAGGTTATTAACTAAATCATCAGGGTATTCGGATACATAAATCCAATAGCTGAGATATTCATCTTCGGGATCCCGACTGGACTCCCATATAAGTGTCACGAATTCGGAGTCTACTGAACTTTGATTTCCGGGTGAGATGAGACCAAAGGGCTCAGGAGGAAATCCCAAGGCTTCTAATGTGAAAGTAAAAACCTGTTCCGCCCAGGTTTCGTGGCCCAGGCTATCCCTGGCCAGGACAGTCCACCAGTACTGAGTGTTTAATTCTCCTGTAAAAACGTAATGGGTGGATGTTGTACTATCGATAAAACTGTCTTCGAGATCATCGGGATTTTCGGATATGTATATCTTGTACTTTGACAAATCACCATCTGGATCAGCTGCTTCCTCCCACTCCAGCACTGTTATCTGCGAAAATATATAACTGCTGTCAGGAGGTTGGAGAAGATCGAAAGGATATGGATCATGAGGTACAAAAAAATCATTACGATACCAAGCGACCTTGTTTAAATCAGACGCTGCAGTGAGAACATCGAAATCTCCATCACCATCCAGATCCGCACAAAAAACTGATTTTGCATTACCTGCATTATCGTTAATTATTTGTTGTTCTCCAAAATTACCCAGTCCATCAGTATTTTCGTACCAGGCGATCTTATCATCGCCATAGGATGCGGAAAGAACATCTTGATCCCCGTCTAAATCCAGGTCTGCGTAGTGAACCGAGTAAGCATTTACTACTTCTTCAGAAATAAGTTGTTCTTCTCCGAAACCTCCCAAGCCATCCGTGTTTTCATACCAGCTGATCCTGCTGTTAACATTAAATGCCACAAGAACGTCTTTATCCTCGTCGCCGTCCAGGTCAACACAAATTACGGATTCAGTCGACACCGCATTAAGAGCTATAACTTGTTGAGGTCCAAAATCTCCTAACCCATCAGTGTTTTCATACCAGGCGATTTTTTCATCACCATTCGAAGCTGAGACTAAATCGTAATCGCCATCTCCATCAATATCCGAGCTGAAGACTTCCACAGGGGTTTCTACTTCAATTGAAATTATAATATGATCACCAAAAGTACCGGCACCATCGGTGTTTTCATACCAACAGATGTAGTCGCTACCGAATGATGCAACTATCACATCGAAATCGCCATCTCCATCAATATCAGTGCTAAAAACTGACCAGGGACCATTTATATCCGCATCAACATAGTGTTCTTGTCCGAAATCACCTAGTCCATCCGTGTTTTCATACCAGACGACGCAGTCATCTGCCTGAGATTGTGCTACAATGTCATTATCACCGTCACTGTCTAAATCAGCGCAGTAAATTTGCCTTGGCGCTTCCAGTTCATTTGTAATGATTTGTTCAGTACCAAAATCTCCGAAACCATCTATGTTCTCATACCAGGTTATTTTATCACCGAGGTGTGAAACAGCAAGAACGTCGAAATCTTCATCTCCATCCAGATCAATGCTGAGAACGGACAAAACCCCACCGGCGTCAAGCGTTATAGTGATCTCATCGCTGAAAGATACTTCCTGCGCATTGATTGCTGGTGAACATATAATTGCAGCAATTATAATAATTAATAGTGTTGGAAATCTATAATTAATATTGATCATTGTGCGCATTGATATCCTAAAAGAAGAAGATTCTTCCCTTTTAAAAAATTTGTCGTTCAGAGTCCTATTTCATCAATACAACTTTCCTGATTTCATTCAGCTTGCCTGGTATATTCACAGACGCAAAATATATCCCACTCGAATAACCTGATCCATCAAAGTTGAGTTTGTGATAGCCTGTTGAAAATCGGCTATCTGCCAATGAAGCTACCTGCTGACCAAGGATATTAAAAACACTCACCTGCAGGTCTGCAGGTTCAGGAAGACCGATTGTTATTGATGTGACTGGGTTAAAGGGATTCGGGTAGATTGAGGTTATTTCATACTTAATTGGCAGGTCAAGATTGTTTGTTTCCTCTACTGGAACAAAATCAATTGTAAAACTGAATACCTGGTTAGCCCAGGTTGAATATCCTGCTTCATCAACCGCAGAGATAGTCCACCAGTATTGTAAATGATTTTCCCCTACAAATGTTAAGGAAGTTGAGATTGAACTATCAATTACACTCTCTTCGATATCATCGGGATTGTTCGATACATGAATTAAATAGTGAGATAAATTATCGTCAGGATCTATAGCCTCTTCCCAGCTCAGGCTTATTTCCAATGAACCGGATACGCTGCCATCATCAGGTTCCAAAAGATTATAAGACTGGGGAGGTCTACTGATCATTGTATTTCGGTACCAGGCAATTTTGTCATCTTTGAAAGAAGCTGATAGAGCATCAATATCTCCATCTCCATCAATATCTCCACTGAAAACAGTTGTAACACCATCAGCCCTTTCGGTGATTACCTGCTCTAATCCAAATGATCCTAAACCATCTGTGTTTTCAAACCAGGAAACTTTATCATCATAATATGATGATATCAGAATATCACTATCCCCATCTCCATCAAAATCAGCACCGTGGACAGACCTTGCGCCATAAATATCATCAGAAATTATTTGTTGCGGACCGAAGTTTCCGAGCCCATTCATGTTTTCATACCAGGCTACTTTATCATCTTCGTTTGATGCTGAAACTACATCATTGTCACCATCTCCATCCAAGTCGATTGCGTAAACTGAATAGGGTTGATCTATTTCTGTTGTAATAATTTGCTGCTGGCCAAATTCACCAAAACCATCGGTGTTCTCATACCAGGCTATTTTATTATCAATCTCGGAGGTTGAAATTACATCATGATCGCCATCACCATCCAAGTCTGAGCAGAAAAGATACAGAGTCCCTTCTGCCTCTGTTGAGATTATTTGTTCCTGGCCGAAGTCTCCTAAACCGTCCGTGTTTTCATACCAGGCAATCATGTTGTCCAAATAAGCTGCAACAACAACATCGTTATCACCATCACTGTCCAAATCAACACTGAATACTGAAAAAGCCTGGTTCGCATCGGTTGAAATTATTTGTTGTTGACCGAAATTTCCGAGGCCATCAGCGTTTTCGTACCAAGCAACCTTGTCATCCTCGGAGGAAGCTGAGATGACATCAAAATCCCCATCCCCATCCAGGTCAGCACTGAAGACGGAATTGGCAGCATCTGCTTCTGTAGTAATGATCCGAGGAAGACTAAAATCACCAAATCCATCTAAATTCTCGTACCAGGCGATTTGATTGTCATATTGTGACGCTGAAAGAATATCGTTGTCTCCATCTCCATCCAAATCGGTACAATACATAGATCGTGGCCCATCTGATTTTGGAGTAATGATTTTTTCAATGCCAAAATGTCCCATCCCATCACAATCTTCAAACCAGACAATTTTACTTTTGTTGCAAAATGCAGCAATAACGTCATTATCTCCATCACTATCTAAATCCGTGCTAAAAATAGACGCTCCCGCATTACCACCATAGTGTTCAATTAATATCTGTTGTGGGCCAAATTCTCCGAGTCCATCGGTATTTTCATACCAGGCAACCCTTCCGTTCTGCCATGAAGACGATATAACATCCATATCATCATCACTGTCTAGGTCAGCATAAAAAACTGCTCTCGCCTGACCGGCACCTTCGGTAATCACTTGTTGTGGACCAAATGTTGCCAATTCATCTATATTTTCGTACCAAGCGATTTTATCATCATCGCTGGATGCTGAGAGAACATCATAATCACCATCTCCATCGACATCAGCGCTGGTAACACAAATTGCTCCATCGGCATTGGTAGTTATTACCTGCTGTTCACCAAAATTACCGAAACCATCCATATTCTCATACCAGGCAATTTTATCATCCAATGAAGAGGCTGAAAGAACATCGTTATCGCCATCATTATCCAAGTCTCTACTATAAACCGACTCGGCATTATCTGCATCTAGTGTGATAACGTGATGCTCGCTGAAATCTCCTAATCCATCTGTATTTTCATACCAAGCTATCTTACTGTCAATTCCCGACGCAGAAAGAACGTCAAAGTCACCATCTCCATCGAGGTCAGCACAATAGACAGATTTCGCTCCAAGTGCCTGAGGTGATATAACCTGTTGTGGACCAAATTCCCCATGGCCATTTATATTCTCATACCAGGCGATTTTGTTGTCATCATCGGACGCAGAGAGAACGTCCTGGTCGCCATCCCCGTCCAGGTCTGCGCTAGCTACGCCTCTTGCGTCTAGCGTTTCTGTCGTTATTATTCGCATCGTACTGAACAGCCCTATTCCGTCAATATTTTCAAACCAGACAATCATGTCTGCCACGGAAGATGCCCCAAGAACATCTGAATCTCCATCTCCATCGAGATCTGAACATATGACAGACCTGACATCAGTGGGATTACCCGTTAACAAGATTTGGTCGCTGAAAGTAACTTCTTGCGCTGACGTATAGACTGGAATGTGATAGAAACCGAGAATTAACATAGATACCAAAACGAAACGATATATACTAGAATATAAATAACTCATGATTTCCTCCTTGTAGCGGATATAAGTATAAAAACCTAGTAATGTGAAGGAATATTTTAATATACAACATTCTGAGCGAATTATTGTAGTAAACTTAAATATTTGTTAATTTTATCTACTGAATTGTAGTAAATCATCATTCCCGGAATAAGAGAACTTGACGGTAGATTACAGAACCTGTATCTTTTGCCAACACAATTCTAACAATTGAACTGGTCAACCTCCTGAGTGCAGCTATTGAGGCTGCGTTTCTTTTTTGTGTTTGATTTACGTGATTATAACGAGATCCGATGTCGTTACTTGGTGAATACCGATCTACATTAAAACCGCTCGAAGTTGAGGAATGGGTAGACCTTTTGATCTACCGTCCTCTCGGCTTCCTTGTAGCCTATCCCCTGGCAAGAACAACAGTTACACCTAACCTGGTGACGATATTTTCAGGGATTGTTGGGGTTGCGGGCGCGGTTGCGGTTTTTCTCGGTACCTACCAGGGAATATTCATTGGTGCTATCCTCTACATGGTTTCCAACGTCCTTGACTGTACAGACGGTCAACTGGCACGTTTAAAAAAACAATTTTCTCCCTACGGGCGTATTTATGACGGTGTTGCCGATTTTATTGTCGGCCTGGCAATGTTTATCGCCATCGGCTTAGCCTGGAAACCTGATGGATACAGCTTTATCGCCTGGTGGCTGCTGATATTTTTTGGTGGAATTGTCAGTACGACATACCAGGGAATGCACCTCAACCATGTCCGTGAAGCGTACCTCAACGCCATCAGTTTTACCAACCGCAGCAACGAGGAAGAACACGAGAAGGAGAAAAACAGCGCGCCCCGTAAAAGGAAGTTATTCCTTCTCCCGTTCGACCTGCTCTACCGATTATACATGTATACTGAGGGTGGTGTCCGGGCCAGGGTGAGGATGCCGAAAAACTTAAGACACCGTTCGCAAAAAACAGCCATACTTGATACAGCATTGATAATCTGGACTTTCACCGGCAAGGGTACACATGTGTCACTCCTTAGCCTGTTCCTGTTTATGGGAAAACCGGAATATTACATGTGGTTTACTTTGATCCCCGGGAACATCTGGATATTTGCAGCGTGGATAGGCCATATCCAGGCTTTGAGAGCGATGACAAAACACCTGTCGAAAACACAAAACCAGTCCTGGCAAGGCTTTACTCGTAAAGGATCCGCTAAATGATAGCACTGATACTCGTCGCAGGAAATTCCCGCCGTATGGGATCACTGACTGAGAACTGCCACAAAACAATGCTCGATGTTGGTGGTAAACCTATCCTGCAACGGATGATAGAATCCCTGAAACATGAAGGAATCAACGAGATCTGTTTTGTCTATGGATACAGGTACCAGGAGCTACATGATTTTGTCTCACAGAAATTTCCGGAGACTGCAACCACCTGGGTTGAGAATCCTGTTTACGCTGAAACAAATACAGCCTATTCAGTCTGGCTGACTCGGGATGCCCTGCTGCCTAAAAACGATGACGTGCTCTTAATAAACGGTGATGTTGTCCTCGATTATAGAAGTATTCAAACTACCATCGATGCTCCCGGTAAAACTGTCCTTGCCGTACGGCTTGACCGTGTTGACGAGGAAGAGGTAAAAGTCCGGCTGGATGATTCGGAGAAAATAATCGAAATTGGAAAACACCTTGTGCCTTCCGAATCAGCCGGTGAATCGATCGGGATCAACAGGTTATCAAGCGAAATTCTACATGATCTTTACAAAGTCCTTGGTGACCGAATTGAAAATGGCAATGGCCGTAAAGAGTTCTACGAAGCCAGTTTTGATGAACTTGTAAGCAACGGTAAAGTGTTTGGAATTGCCGATATTACACATCTTCCAATCATGGAAGTGGATACTCCCGAAGATTACGAGGAAGTTAAATCCACAATCGCCACCAACCTCAAGGTTTAACCGAGAGTGCCCGGTATTCTGATCGGTGAACTTGCCGCCTTGACTACGGCACTCTGCTGGTCAATTACACCCATATTATTTACCCTTGCCGGGAGAGTTATCGGCCCGATGAACGTAAACCGGGCTCGATTACTTATCGCACTGGTATTTGTAATAATTACACATGTAATACTGTTCGGAACACCACTGCCTCCGTCTGCGTCACTGGCCATTTACGCATGGTTGATAGCCAGTGGCATTATTGGACTGACACTTGGCGATTCATTGATGTACATCTCATTTCATGATATCGGACCAAGGAAAACTATCCTGATAATGGCAACAACTCCTATTTTCAGCGCGATACTTGCCTGGATTTTCCTGGGAGAAATACTGTCAATTTCTCAGATTTCTGGAATCCTGATTACTGTGAGTGGTGTGGTCTGGGTAATTTCGAAACAATCCGAAAACAGTAATGGTGTAGAAAATCCTGAACACTATACGAGGGGAATATTTCTCTCACTTGGAGCTGCAATTTGCCAGGCTATTGGTCTCATCCTGGCGAAACAGGGAATGTCTGAGGAATTCAGTCCAGTATCTGTGGCCCTTGTCCGAATGATAGCTGCTACCGCTGTTCTCTGGGGATGGGTTATAGTGAAGGGAAAGGGATGGTCAACAATCAGGTCAATATCTCAACGGAGTTGTATTATAAAGCTTCTGACAGGAAGTTTCCTGGGACCTTTCGCCGGCATTACCCTTTCCATGGTAGCTATTTATTTCGCACCTGTGGGGATAGCTTCGACAATCATGATGACATCTCCCCTGCTTCTCATTCCCCTCAGCAGGAAATTTCTTGGAGACGACGCAGGTTTCAGCGGATTAGCCGGTACAATAATAGCCCTGATAGGAATTTCAGTCCTTCTTCTCTGGTGAGAAGTAACCCTGCACCCCCCTGCTCCGGGAGAGCAAAAGAGCATTGTTGCCATTCATAAAACCGCTTGCAAAGGCAGCAACCGTATTTATTATCAATGTTATCTGATGTTAATAAATCTATATTTCTCATATTAATAATTATTAATCATATATTTATTTCAACAATCAGCAGAAGATTATTTAAACTACCACTGAATAAATGCGGTTATTGAGTAGAATCTGTACCGCTGAAATAAAACAGGAAAAGTTCAATTTTTCCTTTGGAGACTTGATTCTTAGGGATTATGGAGTATATTTGCATTAGTAATATTCATATCAGGGAGGACAAGCTAGCAACCGTCTTCTCGTAAGTAGTCAGCGGGATAAGTTTGAAAATCCAATCATGGAGGTCAGGATGAACAAGGCTGAGCTTGTTGAAGCGATGGCAAAAGCAACTGGTGAAACTAAGCGTAGTACCGAAGCTTTCCTAAATGCTTTCGTAAATACTGTAACAAAGGCCGTGGCGAAAGGCGATAAAGTCAGCATAGTTGGCTTCGGAAATTTTGAACGCAAGAAGAGAGAAGCACGTAAGGGTCGTAATCCACGTACCGGCGAAACAATTAAGATTCCAGCTAAGAAATATCCGTCATTTACACCCGGTAAAGGCTTTAAGGATAAAGTTGGATGATCTGACCTTACCTATTGAATAATTTTCGCGGTCACTTGACCGCGTTTTTTTTGCATTTATCTGAGATTATTTCTTGGTGTCAAGACTTTAAGCCGGCAGGAATCTAAAGGATAATACCTTGAGATAATATAATACTAATCAACAGCTTCAGAACTTACGTCTTCGGTCTTAATTTTATTTTCGTCTGCGATACTGTCAACGATTGGGAGATCAAGATCAGTAGCGATATCTTTCACCCGGCTGGTAATTGTTTCAACCGTTCTGTCAATCTGATGTTTATTCATGTTCATCTTGATCAATTTTGTCTCGACAACCCTACGGTTCCTGCTGGAGAAAGGATAAGTTTCCATCACCAAGCCGGAAATCATATCAGCCTTGTAGATTGCCTTTCCTAAAGGATTCTGTAGCCTGCCACTCTCCTGGTGATGAGTCCCAACAGCAATAAAATGTTCCTTGGGGAATCGCCACATTCGAAGTAACCAGGCACCAATATCCGCATGTGTTAACCCGAATTCTTCTTTCTCAGCACGTAATGCATCAATCCCATTACGAATGCCATTTAATACTCTTCCCCAACGCTTTGGCAGGTAACGCCATAATACCAGTTTAGCAATATCATGAAGAAACCCGGTTACAAATGTGTCTTTGCTTCCCGGAATATTCATATCACTGGCAATAATTGTTGTTCCAAGTCCACAAGCAATCGAATGAGACCAGAATCGTTCAAAGGGAAATTCCGGGATTTTCACATGTTTTACCTCATCATCAACTTCGTCGGCATCTTCTTCTCTGTCGATGTCTTCACCCTTACTCAGTTTATTAACAATACCTGAGGTGAGAGTCATCTGGCGAACAGCCTCAAAACCAAGTGTAACCACAGCCTCATTCAGGCTAGTGATTTTTTTCCTTCTAAACGTATAGTATGAGCTGTTTGCCATACGCAGAATACGTGTAGTCAAACCCGGGTCAAGTTGAAGCGCTTCAGCCAGTTTCGAAGCATCAGAGTCTTCGTGTTCGGCGATTTCCCTGATACGTTCCAGTGCAGGTGAAAATCCTTCAGGTTGTGTTACACCTATCAAAGCCAACAGTGTTTCTCTTCGTCTCGTTTCAAATGACTTCGACAAGCGGGACCTCCATTTAGGGTTAAATGGTTTTTGAAAAGGTGGTGAAATTTCTAATAAGATTGCAACTTGATTTTTCCAACGATTTAATTTAATTGGCAGGTTTCATCATGGGGAGACATATATTTGATTTATTCTCTTCTTACTCTCTTTGTAAACTGAGCTAAGCTTATGATTTATAATAATGCAGATTATTTAACTGAATTTTTTGGAGGGTATCTCTCGAGAGACTGGATTAAAATCCAGTGGTTCTCTGTCGGCTTGATTGAGTCATCTGTGGAGTCTATTTTCATTTTCAACGATAATCGCAGGAGGAGGGAATGGATTACGACGCTGGTAATATATTCGCAAAAATCATCCGTAAAGAAATTCCGGCTGAGATAGTTTTTGAAAATGAACAAGTTGTGGCGTTTGAAGATATAAACCCAGTTGCGCCGATACATATTCTCGTGATACCAAAGGTTGAAATTCCTACGATCAACGAGTGTCAAGAAGAACATAAAGAGATTATCGGCGAGATGGTTTTAGTCGCAAAAAAAATTGCCGAAGAAAAGGGATTCGCCGAGAACGGTTATCGCCTGGTGATCAACACTATGGATGACGGTGGCCAAGAGATTTATCATCTCCACCTGCACCTGTTGGGTGGACGTCGTCACAAATGGCCCCCGGGATGATCCGGAGCAGATATAAAATAATATCTTGCATTCAGATATGTGATTAATCTATATTCAAGTTTGAATTCAATCAAAAATAACCGGAGGTTTTACAGTGCCTTATATTAAATTACGGGAAGGCGAACCGTTTGAGAAGGCGTTCAAAAGATTTACGAAAGCTTGTGAAAAAGCAGGGCTAATGGCAGAAATTCGTAAACACCAGCGTTATGAGAAACCATCTGAAGCTCGTAAACGTAAGTCCAATATCGCTCGCCGTAAAATGCGTAAACTCCAGGCGGCACTCGAGAGAAAAGGTCATCTCTAGATCTGTCCTGTTTAACAATTCCCAGAAATCATATTTCAGTATGAACCGGGTTACCTAATGAATGTCGAGCAGCACATTTCCGATCTGATAAAAGCAGCCATGAAATCGGGTGATAAAGCCCGGCTGATGGCTTTAAGAGGTATCAAATCGGTGATTACAAATGAAAGGACGCGCCATAGCGGTGACCTTCCTGAAGAAGATGCCATCAAGGTAATTGCTGCTCACCGTAAAAAAATGATCGGTGCACGTGAACAATACGAAGACGCCGGTCGTGATGAACTTACGAATCAAGCAACACTTGAAATATCTGTCTGCGAAGAACTGCTTCCTGAACAGTTAAGCGGCGAAAACCTTGAGCAGCTGGTGGTTGATACCATTGAGAAGGTCGGGGCGAAATCTCCTGCTGACCTGGGTAAAGTTATGGGACCATTGATGAAAGAACTGGCAGGAAAAGCGGACGGTAATGAAGTGCGAAAAATGGTCAGTGAAAAGCTAGGGGGATAGTGTGACAATACTCGATTGGGTATTGGTTGCCTTCATCGGATTTTTCTTTGTCCGCGGACTCTTCCGCGGTTTTTTACTCGAACTTACTGATATCGTGGCACTGATCGGTGGATACTTTGCCGCGAAACTTATTGCCCCCTACCTCGCTTATTTTATCACGGATAACACATCACTTCAACGTGGAATAGCCGGGATAATCGCGGCGATTGTTATATTCCTGGCAGCAGCGATTTTAATCAGTTTGGTGGGTAAACTGCTACGGAAAATAGTCCGTTCAGCATCTCTCGGATGGTTAGACCGTTCTATTGGTGCACTCTTTGGTGGTTTAAAATCATTTTTCTTGATAGTTATCCTGTTTTTCCTGGTGGGTTTCCTGCCGTTATCAAAAAGACTGACACATACTATCCAGACCGGTTCGATCTCGGGTATTGCCTGGATAATTACTGATATTTTAAATGAGAAACTAAAAACCAAACCCATCTCCCCCGTCCGTGTCTTTGCCTCCTATTTGAGGTCGTTAGGTTTGAATGATGAAGTTGTACACATAGTCACAGACAACCCTGAACTGACCGAAAAAATCCTTGCCAAAGCCCCGGAAAAAGCCAACCTGCCGTTGGATAATATCATGCGTGGTGAACCTGCTGCGAAAATGCCTGGCAAAGTGGATATGCCTAAGGAAGTCAGTAGTGGAATCCAGGAAATGCTGGAGAACGCGGATCTATCCAACAATGAAAAGGCAGAAATCTTCTGGACAATAATAGAAAGATCCTCATCAGATTAAGCTGTCTTTACCCGGGATAAGTGATCGCGCCGCTGGCGGACAAGTCCAGAGCCACATTCTAATCCAATTCCAGAAAATCTTACTTATAAAATGATAACACTGTGATTGTATAGTTTCGCTCGTCACGACATAAAAAAACCCCCGTCGATTGGGGGTTACTACAGGCTGATTATCAAAAACGGTTACATTTTCTCATCGTCAGGATTCGAGAACATACTTGTAGCATTTGAAGATGGATTTAAACCTTCGCCAGGAACATCCTGACCCTCTCTAAAGAGTTTACGAAGTAACAAATCAGTGACAAGTTCCGCCAGTTGTTCCATCGGGGGATCCGAATCACCAACCTGATCCTCAGGTTTTTCCATCTTCTCTAACCGTCTTCGAGCCCCTTCAAGTGATAGTCCTTCTTCATAGATTAGACGTTTGAGAAATTCGATCTTATCGACCGCTTCCTGGTTAAACCGTCTTTGACCACCACGGGTTCTAACTACATCTAAATAATCTCGGAATGCGTTTTCCCACTTGCGAATCGTTGGTGTACCTACTCCAGTAATTGCATTTACCTGGGAAATGGAATAGAGCACATTTTCCGAGTCATTATTGGATGAAGGCATGGAGGATACCTTTCTCTCCCGGAGGATTTTCCCTCAACCTCCCGGTTAGCTTACAGCAATAGTCCCCTTGCATTAATGTCGGAAGCCGACACTTATTTTATCGGCTGATTTGGTGAAAATCTTTACTGCGAGGAACTGAAAAGTAGGGATTACTCTCGGACTCTCAATCTAAGATGATCATAAAGCCTTATAGTCCAAGAAGTTCGAGTACTTCGCCTGGAGTTTTTGCGTTTCTGAGGTCACTCGCAACTTCTTGTCGAGACAATCGACGTACCAGGTGCGCTGTTATCTTCAGGTACTCGTCTATGCAATCAAGTGGAATGGCGGAAAAGAGTATCAGATCCGATGGATTACCGTCCGGACTGGAAAAATCGACGGGCTTGGCAGGACGCGCAAATGCTAATACCATGCGGGATACAGCGCTAGTGCGTGCGTGAGGTAAGGCAATACCGGCGTTAATTCCGGTGGGCATCTCCTGCTCACGGGTAATCGCGTCTTCTGCTAGCCTTTCTGAATCAATTACCAGGTTTTCCCGGTTAATTTTATTGCTTATTTCCCTGATCAACGTGAAGCAATCATCTGCTTCTATATCCAAAAAAACGGTTTCGGGACGAAGCGAATTCTTCAATAATTCCAAATCCATCTCTATATTCCTAGCTTCTATGATTTACGATTTCCGGTCATAAGATAAAAACTTCTTACTTGGTTAATTTCCAGCAAAATCCCGATTTTTGGGAATTGAGCTCCAGGAGGCTATTTTCGCCCCCTTACTTTATCAAGTGTTCGGCGTTCCTTTTTTGTCGGACGCGCCCCTTCACGCCTTGCCCCACGCACCCTTGCGGCAAGTTCTATCAATTTCCGTTGATCGGTTACTTCGCCGGGAGTTTCGTCTCGCCAGATTTCACGCGCAGCCTCTTTTGACATATTTTTCCCGGGTAATTCAAGGATACGAATTTCACGGTACAATCCTTTTTCCCGGATTTTAACCAGGTCACCAGCTTTTATCTCGGAAGATGACCGAAGAGCACTGCCGTTGCAGAGAATCCGTCCCTCCCTGCAAGCCGTGCTGGCTTTCGACCGGCTTTTAAATAACCGGGCACGGAATAAACATAAATCTGCACGCAATTTTTCTATCTTTCAGTATTATATATCGTGTCATTACAACAATATACTGTGACTTTAGATCACTCCTGAAGAACGATATTCACGTTCCGGAGGGATTTTCAAGCTACGAATACAGAATTGATCTGGCAACTCAACTTTTAAATCGCCAAATTTGCATGGAGCTTGACATATAATAATGAGAAGAGTACCATATAATATTGCCTGAATTCAACAGTGTGGGGTGTCGCATGATCATGAATTCGACCGGTCTACTGTTTACGCGCCGGCACCATCGAGTAATACTACTATCCCTGTTATTTTTTATCATTCCACAATTACTCATTGGAGCTATTGTCGAGGAAACCGGATCGTTGCGTGGGTTTCTTGCCGGGTACTGCCCAACAGCTGCCTACGATAATTGGGTAAGCCATGTTTCTGAGGGGATAGCCTCCCCGGGTTATAATAACTATGGTCCTGAAGACCTTGATATCCAAACCGACGGATTCGGTGAATACCGAATTATACCCGATACACCGGCGGGTGACGCAATCCTTGAAGATTGGAGAATAATATTCAACTCCTTTATCCGTGGACAACTCAATCTCACGGACATGAGGCTGGCTGATTCTTCAGATTCCTATTATTATGATGTCGTCCTCTTTCATGATCTCGAGTACAACAAGGATTATTACATCCTGCGTGAAAGACTGGATGAGACTTATGTCGATGATTCAGGTACACCGGATAACACTGACGACGATGTTATCGGAAGCTTCAGGAATGGTTGGGGAGTTTTTGTTGTAAATCCGGAAGCTGCTTTACCAAATGTGATCATTCAGATGGTTCACCCGAACGATGACTTCCTTGGTGTCCAGGCGTCAGTACAGCTGTTTTTCCAGATCGATTGTGGATTCCTGGCCATTAGTGGCGCCGGTCGTGAAGTGAAATGGACTGAGGAAGGGGACTACAGCAACAGTAAATCACTTTCAGATGTTTCACGAACAGGACGAGCTCCACTACAGGTATTCCAGGAAGTCCTTCGTGATTCCCTGGAATCAAACTATCCAAAAGGTCCGCTTTTTATTCAATATCACAGTTATGACCATACCCACGAAGACCCTAAGTCTATTGTCGTTTCCGCAGGACAGACTGAAACATTTATCCATAAACCTTTCCGTGACAGGTCAGCGGAACATCACGATTTTATCCACCTGACACCGGAAATACCGGTCGAACAGAACATACTTGGTTTACATAACGCGGTATCTATAGAAGATTATTACTGGGTTAATTATTCCCAGTTTGAACCGTTTTATTATCATTACAGTGAAGGTGACTCTATCCTACTTTCCGCCGCTGATTACCTGCGGTGTGACCCAAACAACCAGCAGGAAAATGCTCTTCATGATGATGAATATGTAAGCGGGGCAATGTTCGAAAACTTTCTCCATATTGAAATAGATGAATACCCGGTTGCCCTGCAAGAGGGGGGAATCGCGTGGCTTGATCTTTTTGGTGATGAACGTCCTCCTACACACGTAACATTCGAACCAATGTTGAGATATTATGACTCGTTCCACCAGTCATTAGTCGACTATTTTGAAATCCTTAACAGTGAACGTGAAATAGATCCGCCAGAAACCGTGACCTCTGTCGAGGTTATATCTACCACTCATGATGGATTTACCCTTACCTGGGATACAATTTTTAACTCATACTTTGGAACATATGAGGTTGTTGCGGATACCATACCACTCACAGATGAAAGCCCGGTAATCTGGGATTTCCATAATGATCCGAACTTGATGGACATGGAATTTGGCGGACAGACAGTTGTCACGGGATTGCAGGACGGTGCTACCTGGAATGTTGCTGTGCGTGGAGTTGACTACTATGGTCAGCGAGGTGAATTGTCTCCGGTTACCCAGGTTGATTTTGAGGACACTGAGTCGATAATTCTCTTCCCCAGGTTATTCAATGAATTCCCGAGTGAAGCGTGGCCAGCGTGGGTAGTCGTTGAAGTTGAAAATCCGGATGATCTTGATTCTCTCTGGATAGAATGGAATACAGACGGCGGTTACGAAGGAATCGACAGGTTGGAACCTCTTAAAGACAATACAGTCTGGGGTACCAGTTTAGGGTTGGGAATTGATTCAGTTGATGCAGGTAACCTTATATCATACAGTGTACATGCCAGTGACCTCAGCGCAATGGGAAACCAGGTTAGATACCCACCGGTAAACTGGTATCAATTTACCCTGAATGATGACGATCCATATCCTCACTTCTATGATTTCGAAGACGACGATGCTGATTTATATAATACAGGTGACTGGGAATGGGGTATCCCCACATCGGGACCTGATTCTGCCTATAGTGGTGAACGTTTATGGGCAACAAACCTCCATGGTGATTATTCACACCAGGCTTTCGGATATCTTCGCCTTGATGATATAAATTTAGGTGGTTACGGACCAATGATGTTCACCTGGCGGCATTGGATAGATTACGAAGAAGATGTAAACATGATGGGTAGAGCCTACGACGGAGGACTTATACGAGTCAGGCCGGAAGGTGATACTTATTACCAGGTAGCACCTGTTGGTGGATATCCTTACGTGATTATTTCAGGAACAAACCCGGTGGATGAATCTGAAGCATACAGCGGACAATCCGGGGGCTGGAAAACAGGTGCAGTAAACCTGCAGGAATGGGCAGGACTGGAGTTAAGCTGGGTCGGATTTGTCCATTCTTCCGATGTTTCTGTTGCTGAAGACGGATGGTTTGTAGATGATATTGCGGTACTTCCAAGGGCAAACAGCTATCCACCGCAGCCTTTCGCATTGCTGTTTCCAGATGATGATATAGATATCAACCCGGGAAACGAGATCCTGTTTACATGGTATTCATCGGAGGATCCAGATCCGTTTACTTTCCCGGAATATCATTTGATCATGGCGCTGGGTAATGATACGGTTACTGTATATACGGGAATGGATACAAGCACGGTATTACGAATTGACACACTTGCTTTAGCGACTGAAATCCCGGCATATATTGACTGGTGGGTGGTTGCAGTAAGCCAGGACGATTATGTTGAAAGTTACAACAAATGGCGACTGGCTGTTCCTCCATTTAACAGCGTGAATGAAAATGAAGATGGCCTGCCAGTTAAGTTCGCGCTGGAAGCGGGTTATCCCAATCCGTTTAATCCTTCGGTAAATCTTCGCTTTGCAATCCCGTTAAGATCATTTACTGAGATAGAGATATTTAATGTCCTGGGACAAATGGTTGATGTCGTGGACCGAAGAGTTCGGGACATTGGTTACCATACAATCAACTGGAACGCCTCTAATTTTGCCAGTGGTGTTTATCTTGTGTCTATGAAAAGCGGGAATTTCCGGGCAACCAGGAAAGTTGTCCTGGTAAAGTAACGGGGTATAATCATGAATTTTTATAAAAACTACAGACGGTTGACAGTTCGATCCAATGGAATATTATTACTCGTTTTTATTCTTGTGATTGCTGCAACCCCGGTACTGCCACAGGGGATGTTTGGTGATCCATCAAATTTGGTCGGTGTCTGGAAGATGAATCTTCAACCTGGTGCTCACCTGGTTTCATTTCCTGTTCTTCCCACAAACGCCACAATTAATGAAGTTCTCGGTGATCAACTTCCCGGTGGAACCGATTGGGAATCATCGACGAGAATTATAACCTATGGGATCAATGCCGTACGTGCGTCATACTACGATTCCAATCTTGATCAATGGATTGGAACTTTGAACGATCTCGAGCAGGAAAAGGGTTACTGGTTGATTATACCAGACAATGCGGCTCCTGTAACTTTATTACTAACAGGTGCTGCAATGGAAGCTGAAGAGATAAATATGGGAACCTTGAGTCCGGGGGTTAACCTGGTGGGTACAGGTTTCCCTTTCCCCACATCCCTGGCTGCATCAGGACTTGTGGAATCAGGATTAACGGGAGGAATGTACAGCGCAACATCCGATCATATTTACACCTGGTATGCGGGGCATTTTTACCCGGCATGGTACCACCAGGACAATGGCTGGCAGGGATCATCATTCAGCTTCGAACCCGGTAAGGGATACATAGTTGTTGTTACCCCTGGCCACCAGGCTTTTAACTGGTATCAACCTCGTCCTCAATATTCACCGGGAGAAGAAGAATTATTCCAGCCGTTATCACCAGGTAATTTTCATACAAACACACTTCCTATAACAGGATTCGACAGACCTCCCTGGGGAGATGGAGATCCACCTCTGCAAAAACCGGTAAAAAGAATCAGCACTCCCACCAAGACGGTTAATAAAACTGGGAGGACAGGAAGATGAAATTCAGGGAATTCAATCAGCTCTCAGTAAAGATATTTATAATCCTGATATTAGTACTCGTTTTTTCAATAGGCCTGTTTGCGCAGCCTATGCCCTGGATGCTAAGCAATCTTGATCCGCTGGGTGAAACGACATTTATCTACGATGAGAATTCGGAAATTATTGAGGATGCTGTTCTAATTCAATTAATCCTGGATATGGGTGGTGATGGTCCAAACGCACCCTCAGCGCATCCGGAAACCTACGGCGAACCAACTGAAAACGACATCCTGGTCACTTCAGCTATTTCATGGCCGGAACCCGGAGTTTGTCCGCTGGGGAGTTTTGTTTTATTCACAGATATTGATGTAAATAATCCCTCAATTCCATCAAATGCCCGTGCGTATATAAGAGTATTTGCGGATGTAAATCCCATAATGGGCACACCGTTCCTGGATTCTGACCGCTTTTACGGACCGGTTTTTCCTGAAGGTGTGCAAACAATTGTAAAATTCCCCCCGGGTATGACAGGATATATCGGGAATGATCGCCCGGCTTTATATGCTTCTCCAAGTTATATAACAGTCCAGGCTGGTGATGAGGCAATAATTAGCCTTTCTGCAGACGATTCCAGCGAGATTCTCGAGTTCTCCGTGGTCTCTGACAGCTTGCCGGGTGATGAATCCGCTATTTTAATCAGAGATTTATCCCACAGCGAATCTGAAGTTTCATGGATCCCGCCTTTTGACGCTACAGGAGTTCATTTGATCACCTGCAATGTTACGGATGGTCAATGGATAGAGAGCAGAGTCATTGAAGTAACGGTAACGGAAGGCGCGGGAAATCCTTCTGCATTTCACCTCGAATCACCCGAAACGGCCGGTACTCTATGGTCAACTGTAGGATTTTCCTGGAATGAATCACTCGATCCGGAAAATGAAGATGTGGAATATACTTTGATATGGGGTTCGGATTCCCTGCTGACTATGGATGTCGATTCAATTGCCGGATTAACAGAAACTAATGCTGTCGTTGAATTTGACGGAAATGGTATTCTGGGTGCAGTTCCGGAAAATGATGACGGATTGATTGGATTAAATCGCAATAATTTCAGGGGAAAAAATAAATCTCCAGGCAATGAGAAAATGACAAATTCCCTGGATGGGAAAAAGAAAAAAGGCGAATTAACACCAGCAATCATCTCAGCTGATCGATCCGGGAAATCACGAAGAGAACTTATCAACACCGATTTAACCGGGAATACTATAGATCCCCTCCCAGACAGATCACTGGATATTGTTGAAGGGCAGGAAATATACTGGCGAGTGCACGCTTACGACCAGGACGGTAATGGCAGAATATCATCGGAATTGCGTTCGGCCTATGCTGAAATCCCGGATGCGCCAAGTGCTTTCAGTTTAACCAGTCCAACGAACAACGCGACTATTGAAACCCTCTCTCCCACTCTCAACTGGGAATCGTCAGAAGATTCAGACATGGGAGACGAGGTCAAGTACGACCTTATCTGGTCACTGGATAACTGGGAAACAAGCGATACTGTTTACGCGATTTCCGGCACCTCCTTCAGTTTTAACGATCCATCGTTGAACAATCTTCCCGGGGCAGACGAGTTCATCAATGCTGTTTTATCCCGGCTGTTAAATCCTTCAATACCGGAACTGGATAATCTTCCCGATGACGTGACTGTTGACTGGAGTGTTGACGCTGTTGACATGCTAGGATTAAGAACTGAAGCTCAGGATAACTGGAGTTTTTCGATTTCCGTGCCTGAAGCACCAAACGGATTTAACCTTGTTTCCCCTCCCCACCAGACGCTGTTTGAAATTGCTCAACCTCTTCAACTGGCATGGTCGATTACCATTGATCCAGATCCTGATGCACAGGAAGTTACATATGATGTGCTGTTAACGGACAACCCGGAAATTAATGATCCACTTTTATTCCCTGTCCTCGATACACAGCTTGAATTGCCGTTTATTGCCTATACTCCTGCAGAGGGTGACGACCAGGTATTCAGATGGACGGTACGTGCCATTTCAAGCGATGATACTACCTGGGCATCTGCCGGTGATGAGGGATATTTTGAGTTCGCTATATCCGATCCAGACAGGCCGGGTGAGTTTACCTTGTCAACACCGGAGGACAATGCAGAACAATTTAGCCAGGCACCTGTATTCAGCTGGTCACAACCATTTGATCCCGATCCCTACGATCCTCTTACATATACAGTCTATTACTCCCTTGATGAATGGATGACCACCGATTCCCTGGCCGGGATAACGGAGACATCTTTCATCTTCCCGGAACGTATTGTGGATGACCCAGAAGTAAACAGTCTTCAAACGAAATCCAGACCAGGATCAGAGAAGATAAAAATTGAGGGTGATAAAACATTAAGTAATCCTGAGGATGGAATTGTCCGACTTGATAACCAGCGACAAAATATACCTGATAAAGTTATTCAGAATGAATTAGATGAAGTTGACGAAATTCCCGACAGCTCCCTGATCAGCTGGAAGGTTCGTGTCCAGGACAGCAACAGTATTGGAAGATGGGCAACACCTGAAGAGGGATGGAGTTTTACTTTTTACCGGGATTTCGCGCCTGAAGATTTCAGCCTCTTATCACCGGAGCACAGGGAAGTTCTTGGTGATTCCACAGCCCTGTTCGAATGGGAGGAAACGTCCGATCCGAATGGATTCGGAAATATGTCCTATATTATCTATATCTCTGACACGGACGATTTCGTGATGGCTGACAGCGTGATTACGAACGAAACAAGTGCGGATATACTGTTAACCGGGTACGAGACGGGATTCAGGTGGTGGAAGGTTCATGCTGTTGACAGTACGGGAGCAGTTACTGAATCGAATGAAACCTGGATGTTTGACCTGGCATGGACGGATATAAGTGATCGTCAAAAGATGGTTTTACCAACCGAATTCGCTTTGCATAAACTGTATCCTAATCCATTCAACCCGGTTATTAACGCAGTAATAGCGGTTCCAAAGGCCGAATCGCTTACTTTAACCGTCATAGATCTGTTGGGAAGAGAAGTTACCCGGATAGGTCCTGAAGTATACTACCCGGGCTATGTACCAGTCCTTCTTGATTTCAGCGGGAAAGCTTCAGGCACATATTTCCTGCGGTTGGAATCACCAGGTAAAGTGATTGCACTGAAAAGGATGACATTATTAAAATAGTAGCTACTTACTACCTGTGTTAAGACAGCAGGTAGGGTTCGATTTCATTGGCAAGCAGTATTCCACGGGAAGTATAACGGAGTACTGCTTCTTTTTTCTCTAGGTACCCTTCGCCGATCATCAAATCTAGTTTATCCAACGGCCATTTGATACCTGCAGATTCCGCCAGTTTTTCCAGCTCCAGAAGTGATACCCCTTTAGACATCCGCAAACCGAGCATCAGCTTTTCCTCAAAGACCTGGACGGGAGTTAGTTGTTCAGAAGCTTGCATTCCAACACCCGAACTACCAACCGAACTCAGCCAATCTTCGATCGCGCTGAAATTCCAGCTGCGGGTGTTGCTGAAGGGATTAAAACTATGAGCGGATGGCCCCAGTCCAAGGTAGGGTGAACCATCCCAGTAGGAGATATTATGCCTGCACTCGTATCCCGGCTTAGCCCAGTTCGAAACTTCGTATTGTTGATAACTGTTTTCAGCAAGCAACCTGAATGCTGTCTCATACTGTTCAACTTCAGGTTCAACATCGAGTTTTAATTGATGTCCTGAATTGCTGAGTTCATTAAATACTGTTCCTTCCTCAATAGTTAAAGCGTACAAGCTGATATGTTCCGGATTTAAATCGATCACACCATCCAGGGTATTTTTCCATACCTGGATTACCTGGTTCCGTTTTGATTTCTCCTGTATGTTTATACCATAGATTAGATCAACGCTGATATTTTCAAATCCCTTCTCGCGCAATTTCTGATAGCCCTCAAGCACTTCCTTTTGGTTATGTATCCTTCCGAGTTGTTTCAATATGCCGTCATCTAAAGATTGTGCACCAAGGCTAACCCTGTTGATACCTGAACTCAACCAGGCGTCCATTTTATCTTCATTAAAAGTACCGGGATTTATCTCAATGGATCGTTCAGCGTCCGGATCTATTTTAAATATCGCGTTCAATCTTTGAGCCAAATACTCAATTTGTTCTCTGTTCAGGATCGAAGGTGTACCACCGCCTAAATAGACACTATGTACCGGCAGTTTATTCCAGGGGGAATGATCAGCCCGGCCAGACGCTTCCCTGGTTATACCTTCGATGACTCGATCCGGGTAGGAATCATCTTCAAGATTAACTGAACAGAAGCTGCAGTAAGGACATTTCCTTACACAGAAAGGGATATGGATGTATAGTGCAAATGAATTCATTTTTACCAGCACGAGAAAAGTTACGGCCAGGAACCTTCTTCCTGGCCGTAATAATAAGAATATTTTATTCGAAGTTCACGAGTTTTTCACTCGCGCTTTATTTCATCAGCACCAGTTTACGCACTTCGTTGATTGGTCCCGCCTGGAACCTCAGGAAGTACATCCCGCTTGAAAGATGTGAACCATCGAATGATAAGGAATGTCGTCCCGGAACCATCTGTCCGGATGCAATAATTCCAACCTCCTGCCCGAGAAGGTTGTAGATACTGGCAGTTACCTCAACCCTGTTCAACAGTGAAAATTCAACAGTTACAACCGGGTTGAACGGATTAGGATATGCACCATCGAATGACCAGTCTAACGGTTGAGCTTCAAGTTCATCAATGACATCATTGGTTGTATCGGGCAATAACATAGTGATCGGAAGGTGATTGTTTTCGGTATCACAGGCGTCGTTATCAAACCCTAAATAGAGACGGTATGTTTCAAAGGGTAGTCCAGATCCATCGAAGTTCAGGTTGATCACCTCCGTTGAATCAGCTTCAAGTGATCCGTTTGGATTATCAATGCTGAAATACTCTATGTGATCATCCAGTACCAGCACCTGGACGCCATTGAGAGGATCGTAATCAACAACTGTAGCAATTGCCCATACCAGTGGATTCCAGTCGGGGGTAACTGTAGCACCCGCGATTACCATATCACCGGGAAGCGTTTCATAGGTGTATAAAACTTCTGTATCACCTGTCTCCGGATTCATCCGTACAAAATAGGTCGTAGTTTCACCCCTCGACCTTCCGATCAAGTAAAGATGATATCCACTTCCATCTTCTTCGTACCATGAAGCTCCACGTGCCGAATACTCATTTCCGTATTCATAAACCACTTCACCAGCCCTGTTGACACCCCTGATCTCTGACCCATGGTCACCAAGCCAGAAGAGATCATGATCGGGATCATATGCAACATACCTCGCCGGATTTGCAGGAATCTCCCAGGAATCAACAAGATCAATGGATGTAATTACACCAAGATCTATCTGGATTTCCATCTGGTATAGTTTACCGCTATCCGCACCGTATAGATATTCACCGTCCCAGGTTAAACCGAGGATACCGTTGTTGCTGCGTTCATCTGCAGGTACAGGTTGATCAACCGAAGTGATAAACGATCCGTAACGGTCATATTGATAGAATTTGTTAGCATCGCCCGGAATTAGATTATTGGAACCGGTTGTTATGAAATACTTGTTCCAGAAGATTATACCGTTGTTGTGAGTCTCGTTTTCATCGAGATCAAACTGGTATGCCCAATCCCATGAATTGAAAAGTTCATCCAGTTCATTATCCCCTCTAGCTTCCGGGAACGATTCTCCGGTTATTGGTGGTTCCGGTTGTGGATCCTGGAAATAAACATAAGCCGAATATGATAGGATTCCTTCTCCAGGATTTGTCAAATTTAAGCCAGTGGTCGTCTGTTCATCCGGGAATAATTCTACATCAATCTCACCCGGATCAAGAGCGATTTCAGGATGCCTAAGTTCAATTTCGACGGTCGTAGTTTCATCTTCTGCAACCGTGATTTCCATTCCCCAGAAGTCATTATAACATTGAACTTCGCAAGCCAGTTCGTGAGTGCCGATTACAACTTCATCAATGTAGAAATAGCCTACGTCATCAGTAATTGCTACATACAGGTAGTTGGGATTATGGACTTCTACACCTTCGATCGGATCTCCGGTTCTGATATCAGTTACAGTACCTTCGATCATACCGGTAATCTGTGCTACGTTTGTGGTAAAAAGGATGGCACGTTCGTCTTCGATCTCTGCAGCTCCGGGGTATTCCTGGTTCCAGTAAGCCAGCATGAGGCCATCAGTCTGGTTCCCATTTTCAATTCCCGTTGTCCAGTATAGTACATCATACTCTGGCCAACTGGAATTCCCCGAATGATGTGTAATATTATAATACTGAAAGATAAAGTCGTTATCCCACGTATATGTGGGACGAGCTTCAATACTGTAGAAAACTACCTGGAATGAAATGTCATCATTCTCATTATAGTGCCTCATATTGTACCATTCAACAATATAACGACCATTTGGTTGATCATAATAAACATATACTTCTGAACCATCACCGTCAGTCCTCAATTCATCCCAGTAGGGCGCGATCATGTAATTTGGACCAAGAGGTGAAGGTATTGTCCAGTTCCGCTGAAGATATATATCACCCTGGCTTCCCATTGCCAGCCAACCGTTTGAGCAGACAGTTATCTGTTCAAATACCTCGCCGTAATATTGAATATGAAAATCATCCGGCAGATCTACTACGACGGACTCATCCTGGTTTTCTGAAGGATCACTTATATTCAATGCAGTACCGTCGTAATCGTTTCCAGGCTCTTCGGGGCTAATCTCGATCCAATCATAATCCGGAGCAAGGTCATATTCAGTGTCAGTGTCGTCAAACGCATAGTAGCCGTAGTTATCGGGACCGGAAGGATCTGTGGACTCCTTATCGCCCAGGATTATCATGATCCAGCAAGTATCAACCTGGCTATCTGCCGTTGTTATTACCAGCTTAGCTGACGCCAGGTGTCCGGATATTGTATTCTCATGCGCTGATATTTCAAATGATGTGCTTACATCTTCATCACCTATGTCCATTGCGGCAAAATTGCCATCTGGCTGTGTGATTGTGAGAAATGGATCAGCGCTGATTAAAGTTGCATCAGACTCTGAAGCATCACTTCCACCAACATTTATTACTTCAACGGTTATAGTCGCATTGCCACCCGGCTCAAGTTCTCCCGCGCCGTTAACAGCAATCATCGCGAACATGGGAGCATCTACCTTTATCGGGAAACTGTCCGTGTAATCCATATCGCTGGTAGTAAATTCAATATCACAATGTAAAATCCAGTCATGCTGAGCTTCCGGAGCGATTTCAACAAGTATCAAACCTTCACCAACGGCTGATGCGCCAGAACTGATAGAGCCAAAATCACTTGTCCCGGTCACACTGGACACCCAGGCTTCATCACTTGTTACTGTGGCTTCAATATCATCGAGGTCACTCTCACCGAAATTCCTGGCAGTGACAATAAGTCCAATTATTTCTCCGGCTTCAGGTATTCCATTTCCGTTGCCGATTGTGCCATCAGCACCGTCATCCTGGAATTCAATTGTATCATATCCGATTCTTGACAATGCACTAACAACACCAACATCTACTTGCGTTGGGGCATAATGTTGTTTACTCACAGTCAGAACCGCATCACCTGTATAGCGAATTGGAACATCAAGTGTTACCTGGCCGTTGGTATCGGTATAGCCGGTAACTACAACATCTTCGTCATTATCAACTTTATACATGGTAACCCAGGCATCTTCGACAGGATTTCCATCAGCTTCAACTAATACTTCATAACTGTTCTGTCCAAGCTCAATTTCTTCAACTGCTGTTACGTCAAGTACTTCAGGAATACCAGTCCAGACCCAAACTGTAGGATCTCCCATCAGGTTGTACCATTCACTGAAATCGTGTAAGCCTCCATCATCGCGACCATTATAACTGTTCCAGCAATTAACTTTCCCCATGAGCATCATATCACCCATGGTGAGCATTCTTAATCCGAACATTGCCCAGCCCGATCCACCACTCATGGCATGGTTGAAATTAGGCTCTGTACTCCAGGTTGCCATTCCAAAAGCGCCAATTCCCCCTCGTGGTGATTGTGCTGTCCCGGCACGCATGTATGCTTCATTTATACCCAATCCGCCTGTCCATTCTCCTGTAGCACAAGTAACATCAATAACTACCGGCATCATATCTTCATTGGACAAGTTTGAAGCTTCAGCCGTACCGATTCCTGTACCAACATACCCACGAGCCCCATAAAAACTGACACCATCGTTGATCCTGTTTATTGCAACAGCATTTCCAGAGTGCCAGGAGGTATCCACTTGTGTATAGCCTATATTTAACATGGCATGACGGAAGTAACGCATAGTTTGGACCTTGGAAATACCTTGATGAGTATCTGAGACATTAACCATTCCCCGCAAATACCAGTCAGTATTATCAAAATCTATATCGCGCTCATATTCCAACACTTTGTTCGCATAAACAACAGCCTGTGTATTATTCTCAACTGATATCCTGCCTAATCCAACATCAGCCAGGTCATCGTTTCCGGCAACCTCCGAATAAGGTTGATCTCCCTCACCCTCACCAGCTGGCACGTTAAATGATCCACTATTATCACCAATAATTACTACATAATCGAACTTATGATCAGACTCCTCCCATCTATCTACAAGCTCATTTCGTATATTGGTTGAACTCCAATTATTTACATCGTCTTCATGTAGAAACTCCAATGTCCAGCCGCGTTGCCGTTTCCACTCGAACCAGTCCTCCATCGCGTCCCATAAGACATCATCATCCTGCATGACTACCTGCACTTTTCCGCGATATAGAACATATTCATCCAGTTCATCGTCGTCCCAATCTAGAAACGTTCGGTAAACGGGAATCATTGCTTCACTGATATGGGTTGGCCAGTATTCGAGGGTATTACGATCATCTTCTCCCTCGTAGGTAATATTTACTTCTATATTGCTGTAAACACGGACTTCACCACGATAAGGATTTACCTGTACTGGGTAAGTCATAAGGTTAGCAACACGGAAATTGTGAAGAATTGCAGGTGATCCCAGTTCAGCAAGATTTCCAGGGAACCAGCTATCTTCCATTTCAGCACGATTAATTCCCCGGTATTCACCATCGCCGGAATAAATCGCGTAGTCTATATCCGTATATGTTTCATATTCAGCATCCAGTACCTCTACGACTACCCCGCTTCGCGGTGGAATCCTGAACATTGCACTTGCCACGGGAAGACTTGGATAGCCTTCTTCCTCAATCCTACCGCTGGCAAAGTATTCTGTCAATAACACAGGCTGTTCACTCTCTCCAACCTCACTCCATGAAGGTTGAGATATCCCCAGCCGGAGTTCCATCCCATCCTCGTTAACAACTCTATTTTCAACAGTGATCGGTTGCAATTGTGATGTGCTCATCAATTCAGTATCGACGGCACTAATAATACCAATGCTCGAAAGTAAAATGATGATAGTCAGATATAACAACCTCATGATGGCCTCCAAATAAGATGGTTTTCAATCTGAATCAAGAGGATTAATGTTTCTATTTTCTTGAAGGTTTGCTACGGGATTACGATATGGCATTTATACATCATGACCCAGTGAAAATCTATAAGCTTAAATTATGACATGAGAAATGCACAAGGCAAACAGATAGTTGATTTCATTAAAATTTTGAGACAGGATACCAGGCACTAAATACCGTTTGTGAATACAACGAAATGTATTAGAAAATCTGATTTTCTTGTTGGCTAAAATGACCTAAACTTATATTAAACAAAAAAAAGGCTGGGAATTTATCCCAGCCCTATATGAATATGAAATTTATTGTTTAGTAATCAGATCCCTATTAGCCTTCCAGGTCACTTCATCAATACCAGCTTACGAACCTCGTTGATCGGACCCGCCTGGAACCTCAGGAAGTACATTCCGCTGGACAGATGTGAACCATCAAATGATACGGAATGTCGTCCCGGAACCATTTGACCGGAAGCAAGAACTCCGACTTCCTGCCCGAGAAGGTTGTAGATACTGGCAGTTACCTCAACCCTGTTCAACAACGAAAATTCAACTGTGACAACCGGGTTGAACGGATTAGGATAGGCGCCATCGAACGACCAATCCAATGGTTGAGCTTCAAGATCGTCATTGACATCAGTGGTAGTATCGGGCAATAACATAGTGATCGGGATGTGATTGTTTTCAGTATCACAGGCGTCATTATTAAAACCTAAATACAATCGATAAGTGTCATAAGGGAGTCCGGATCCATCAAAGTTCAGGTTAATTATATCAGTGGAATCAGCATCAAGTGAACCATTCGGATTATCGATGCTCAAATACTCTATGTGATCATCCAGTACAAGTATTTGGATGCCGTTGACAGGATCGTAATCAACAACGGTGGCAATTGTCCATGCCAGCGGATTCCAGTCCGGTGTGATAGTCGCACCAGCAATTACCATATCACCGGGAAGTGTTTCATAGGTGTATAATACTTCCGTATCGCCGGTCTCAGGGTTCATTCGCACAAAATAGGTTGTAGTTTCACCACGTGATCGCCCTATCAGGTAGAGATTAAAATCGCTTCCATCGTCATACCATGAAGCTCCACGTGCCGAATACTCGTTACCGTATTCATAAATTATTTCCCCTGCCCTGTTAACACCCCTGATTTCCGATCCATGGTCACCAAGCCAGAAGAGATCACTTTCGGGATCATATGCCACATACCTTGCCGGATTTGCAGGAATCTCCCATGAATCAACAAGATCAATGGACGTTATTATACCAAGATCTAACTGGATTTCCATCTGGTAAAGTTTACCGTTATCCGCACCGTAGAGGTAGTCACCATCCCAGGCTAAACCGAGGATACCGTTGTTGCTGCGTTCATCTGCCGGAACAGGCTGATCGACTGAAGTGATAGCCTCACCATAACGGTCGTATTGATAGAATTTGTTGGCATCGCCAGGATTTAGATTATTAGAACCGGATGTAATAAAATACTTGTTCCAGAAGATTACACCATTGTTATGAGTCTCATTCTCATCCAGATCAAACTGGTATGCCCAATCCCATGAATTGAAAAGTTCATCCAGTTCATTATCTCCTCCAGCTTCCGGGAACGATTCACCTGTTATTGGTGGTTCCGGTTGTGGATCCTGGAAGTAGACATAAGCCGAATATGCCAGGGTTCCTTCTCCAGGATTTGTCAGGTTTAAACCGGACGTCACCTGTTCATCCGGGAATAACTCAACATTAACTTCACCCGGATCAAGTGCGATTTCAGGATGGAGAAGTTCAATATCTACAGTGGTCGTTTCTTCTTCAAATACTGTAATTTCACCAGAGATATAGTCATTGAAGCATTCCACTTCCAGTTCAAGAGTGTGAGTACCGATCGGAACCTCTTCAATCAAGAAATACCCCTGGGCATCCGTCATAGTGACAAAAAGATAGTCAGGCGAGTGGATGGTAGCCCCTTCCACCGGGTCACCCGTTCTAAGGTCAGTCACGGTACCATCTATCGCACCCGTTATCTGTGCAACGTTTGTCGAGAACAGGATTGACCTGCCATCCGTGATTGATGCCGCACCAGGCATTAGCTGGTTCCAGTATGCCAGCATCAAACCATCTGTCTGGCTACCGTTCTGGATACCAGTAGTCCAGTAGAATACATCAGCTGAAGAATGGTCACCACCCTGGGTGTGGCTCATATCTTCATACTGGAAAAGGATATCGTTATCTCCAGAATATGTCGGCCTGACATCCTGTCCATAAATGATAACTTCAAAAGTGCAGGGATTATTATTATGGTAGTCTGTAATATCATGCCATTCAACAATTATCCGACTATTTACCTCATCATAATAATAATAAATCCCACCCTGGTTAGTTCTTCTTTCATCCCAGTAAGGCGCAATCATGTAATCAGGTGAATACGGTGAGGGAATACCCATATTACGTCCGAACGGTAAATCTGCCTGGCTGCCCATGGCAATCCAACCATTGGAGCATACCGTCATTTCAGAGAATATTTCACCATAGTACTGGACATCAAATGGTAATTCAACTACAACTGCTTCATCCCCATCATCAGAAGTGTCGTTAATATCCAGCTCTTCTCCGTCAAAATCATTCCCACCAACATCAGGATTAATTTCTACCCAGTCAAAATCAGGGACATGGTCCTGGTAGTCCGTATCTGTGTTATCGAAAGCGAAGTAACCATAACTGTCAGGACCGACAGGATCGGTTGATTCTCGTGTTCCGAAGACAAACTGGATAGCTCCAAGTGTATCTACCTGTCCGGATTCGGTGGTAAAAATAATACTCATCAATCCGGTCATACCCGGAATTGCTGACTCATGAATTTCTACCTGGAACGTTGCGGAGGAACTCACGCCCACATTCATGGCAGGATAATTCGGATCATTCTGGATAATTGAGACGTAAGGTCCATTGCTAACAAGGTGACCTACACCAGCAGCAGCAATACTACCTCCAATGTTGATCACTTCTATATCCACGAATCTTGTCTCACCGGGATCGAGATTTCCCTGGGGATCTACTTGAACGAGAGCAAATCGCGGAGCAGAAACAGTCAGAGGTATAATATCTGAGTAGTCATTCAGCTCAGAATCTATATTTATTGCAAGGTGAAGTATCCATTCATGTTGAGCTTCAGGTACAATTTCTACTAAAATCAGTCCTTCACCTATCCCGGTGCTGCCGGATGCAAGACTGGTCAGGGTTACAGCACCCGAGGTATTGTCGATCCAATTATCTTCTGAAGTGGCAGTAATTTCAATATTTGTCTCTTCAGTATCACCAAAATTCTGTAACGTAAACTCAAGTCCAACTGTTTCACCAGCTTCAGCGATTCCATCACCATCGCCCGATGTTCCACCGGTTCCATCATCCACTACCGTATAATCAATTACACCTATCCGTGACGTAGGAGAAACGACTGATACATCAAGCCTGTATGGAGCACAGTTCTGTTTCGTTACAGTTAATACTGCTTCACCTTCAAAACGAACCGGAACATCGAGGATAACGTGTCCACTGTTATCTGTTTCAGCTGTAACAACAATATCCTCGTTATCGTCAACCTTGTAGAGTGTCACCCAGGCATCAGCTGCAAAACCTTCATCATCTTCAACAGATACTTCATAACCGTTCTGTCCTAGTTCAATCTCCTCTGATGCACTTACAGTAAGTTCTTCAGGTATGTCCGTGTATAACCAAACTGTTGGATCACCCATGAGATTGTACCACATCAGGAATCCATCTACATCACCATCAAGATCATCATAATTAACAAAGAGGAAATATTTCGAGGCATACATCATGTCACCCATACAGGGATTCTGCATGACATGCATACTGAATGATGAGGCGGTACTGCACAGATTGTTAAACCGTGGCATTGTATGGGATGTGTCCATTCCGAAACCACCGATGCCCCCTCGAGGAGAATTTGCGCTTCCTGCTCGCATATAAGTTTCACTGATTGCAACGCCCCAGCCCGTCCAGTTACCGGTTCCACATGTAATATCTACAGCAACCGGTGTCATAAAATCGTTATTGAGGTTGTTAATTTCAGTAGTGCTTAATCCCGCGCTTATATAACCTCGACAACCGTAAAAACCTATACCATCATTAAACGCAGATATGGCTGCCGAACGCACCTGTGCACCTGAGAGACCTCCCCAGGGTGAAACCCAGGCAGTATCAACCTGGGTATAGCCGAGATCCAGCATTGCCCAGCGCTGATATCTACCGGAAAAAACAGTCTCAATACCAGAACTTGCGGATGCTACAGCTACACAACCTTTTAAATACCAGTCAGTATTATCGAGGTCAGGATCACGTTCATATGCGATAACCTTGTTAACATATGTTGCGACATTATTTGTACTCTCAACACTTATACGACCATATCCACATTCCGGGAGTTTATCGTTCCCTGCAACACAGGCATAATCGTTGTCTCCGTATCCTGTAGAAAAATCTACCTGTGCAGAACCGGATTCAGGAACATCCCAACTGCCTGAGGCATCTCCAACAATAACGATATAATCGTATTTTAAATCAGCCTCTTCCCAACGATCTTCAAGCTCATTCTGGATATTGGAAGAAGTCCATGATCCAACATCATCATCAGTTAATAATTCTAATGTCCAACCCTTTTGGCGCTTCCACTCGAACCAGTCTTCCATCTCGTCCATCAGAATGTCATCATTCTGCATGACAACCTGAACACTTCCACGGTAAAGGGTATATTCGTCCAGTTCATTCTCATCCCAGTCGAGGAGCAACCTGTAGAACGGCAGGTAGGATTTGCTTAAATGTGTTGGCCAGTGATCGATTGTGTTACGGTCATCTGTACCTTCATAACGGATGGAAAGCTCTATACTGTTGTATACACGTACTTCCCTACGTGCTGTGTTAACCTGGACAGGATATGTCACCAGGTTTGCCACACGAAATTCCCGCATGATTGCAGGTGAACCGGCTTCAGCCAGAACTCCGGGATACCAGCTGTCTTCTTCAGCCCCGGTGTCCTCAATCCTGGCGAAATTATAATTCTCTTGATTACCTGTGTAGATGGCGTATTCAACATCGGTGTACGTCTCATATTCAGCGTTAAATACCTCCACAACAACACCACTCTGTGGGGGAAGACGGAACAATGAAGTGGCAATCGGTACCGCCGGATATCCTTCAACTTCCAACCGGCCGCTGGCTGCGATAGAGGACAGCAATGCAGGATCAGCACCTGTTTCCACTTCAGTCCATATCGGTTCTGAAATTACCAGGGATAAACTAATACCGCTATCTGTGAAGACACGATCACTTACTTTTATTGGCAGAAATTCTTCAACCGAAGATTGAAAAAGGGGTGACGCTATTGCATTGCAGGTGAGAATTCCAATAACCAGGATAACAAACATGGACTTCTTCATGAGTAGACTCCGGATCTCGTAAAAACCGTCAAATAATTACTCCAAAACAGATATTCCCAATAATCTATGGTAATCCTCGTCAAGAGGGTATCTTTAAATATGTAATTTCCTGTTTATTCAACCTTTATCTGGAAACACATTAGAGGCAGATTTAACTACTATATTAAACTAAATACTGTTAAAAGCATCAAGCAACAAATCATATGCTTCCCATAAACCTTGTGAGAGTACTTTGGTCTCTCCCACAACCGGCATAAAATTCGTATCTCCACTCCACCTTGGAACGATGTGTTGATGCAGGTGCTCCTCCAGACCTGCTCCGGAAATCCTTCCAATGTTCCAGCCGAGATTAAAACCGTGTGGAGTAAAAACCTTCTCCATTGCGTTTAATGAATCCTGGGTCAGGTTGCCGATTTCCGACCATTCATCACTTGTCAACTCTCGCAGGTCACTGATATGCCGTGATGGACATACCATGATGTGACCATTCGAATAAGGGTACCTGTTCAAGATGACAATGGCTTTATCACCACGCTGAACCAGGAGGTTCTCCCTGTCATTTTCCGGATCAGCCTTTAAGGCATCGCATATAAAACAGTCAGTCACTCCGTCTTTACTCTCCACTATCCATGTGTATCGCCAGGGTGCCCAAATGTGTCGCAATCTTTTTCCTCGTATACCACTCCAGGCTGACTAAATCATCCCGAATATTCTACTTTGCTTATTGTTTTACCAGGATTTCAAAAGAAACCGGATAATTTATACAATTATCCGGTTACCAGTATTATGAAGAAGCTTCTGCTTTTTTCGCTTCATATTCTTCTATCAGCTTGGCCTGGATATCGCCTGGAACCTCCTCATAATGCGAAAACTTCCTCCGGTGCATTCCTCTACCCGATGTCAGTGAACGAAGAGTATTGGCGTATTTATATAGTTCTGCCAGGGGTATCTGTGCTTTGATGAGCTGCCATTTACCCTCACTATCCATACTCATCACCTTGCCACGCCGTGAAGAGATATCCCCCATCACATCACCCATATTATCCTGTGGCACCTTGATATCAACATCATAGATAGGTTCTAAAATAGATGTTTTACACTTTTTAATGGCTTCGCGGAATCCAATAGAACCTGCCATCTTGAAACTGAATTCATCAGAGTCTACGGCATGGAACTTCCCATCGAATACGGTCGCTTTAATGTCAACTACCGGGTAACCGGCAACAACACCACGTACGATAGTTTCCTTGATACCTTTATCAACCGCGGGAATAAACTGGCGGGGAATTACACCACCAACAATTTCATCAACAAATTCATACCCGGTACCACGTTCCTGGGGTTCTACACGAATCCAGGAAATTCCAAACTGGCCACGACCACCGGATTGCTTTTTATGTTTACCTTCCGCTTCAGCTTTTGATTTGACAGTCTCCCTATAAGGCACTTTGGGTTCAACAAGTTGCGCCTCGACTCCAAAACGTTCCTGCAAACGATTCAGCACAACAGATAACTGAGCGTCACCCTGCCCCGCAATAATTGTTTGAGACAATTCAGTATCAAAAGTGACATCGTATGTAGGATCGGCCTTCTGAAGTACCTTCAAACCTTCAGCAATCTTATCCTCTTCACCTTCCTTTTTCGGCACTACTGACGCCCTGATACTCGGTTCGGGGAATTTTGGAGGATCTATGATCATCGGAAAACTTGAGGCTGCAAGTGTGTCGCCGGTGCTGGTATTCCTGAGTTTCACCAGCACACCCATATCACCAGCCTGTAATTGATCGATTGCTGTTCTCTGCTTACCCATCGAAATGGATATCTGGCTTATTTTTTCTGAGCCTTCCGAATTTAGATTCTGCAGTTCATCGCCAGTTTTCATAGTACCGCTGAATACTTTGAAATAACTCATCTCTCCAACGTGCGCTTCAGTTGTAGTCTTGTAAACCAGTATCGCTACGTTTCCTGAAGGATCTACCTCGAGATTCTGTTTTTCACCTGACTTTTGGTGTGTGGCTTCTTCTGACAGTCTGTCTAACGGAGTCGGGGCAAACTTGGCGATAAAATCTGCCAGTGAGTCTATACCAGCGGATGCTGTAGCAGCACCACATAATACCGGGAAAATAGCACCATCAAGGATTCCCTGCTTCAAGCCTTTTTCCAGCTCGTCCTGTGACAGTTCACCTTCATCAAAATACTTTTCAAGAAGTTCATCGTCGGATTCAGCAGCACGTTCAATAAGGGTTTCCCGCAATGATTCCGCTTTTGCCTGCAAGTTATCGGGGATATCGCTTTTCGTCACATTACCCTTGTCATAAGTGTAAAGCTTCATCTCCAGGACATCGACAACCTGGTTAAAGCCAGGACCCGGATTAACAGCGTATTGGACGACAGCTGTATTCTGGAATGTGTTCTCCAGGGCATCTAGAACGTTATCGTAGTTGGCGTTTTCCTTGTCTAGCTGGTTGACAAAGAAACAACGGGGAGTATTACTTTCAACTGCGAAATCCCAAACCTGTTCAGTTACAACTTCAACACCAGATACACCATGGATCGCCACCACGGCAAAATCGCACACCCTCAACGCTCCCTTAACTTCACCGATAAAATCACTGAAACCGGGAGTATCGATCAAATTGTACCTGACGTCCTTGGTGGAAGCCGTTAAAAGACTGGCACCAATTGAATGTTTACGGTCGATCTCATCCTTGGAGAAATCGCTGTGTGACGTGCCTTCGTCCACAGATCCCATACGATCTATTGCCTTAAGGGAATATAAAAGTGATTCACAAATACTGGTTTTACCAGATGCACCGTGCCCAATAAAACACACGTTTCGAATATCAGAAGGGGAATAATCCTTCACCACTAATCCTCCTGCCCAACGGGCTATTTTTATATTAGAATTATCGAGGGAATTGGAATAAAAAGAACTAACAAATTGGACATCACGGAAGATACGTTAATGACCATGATCCGTCAAGGTTTCTATTCTGAATATGCTCTGCATTTTGAGACTTTAATATATTAATAACCAGTGACCTGAAATGTTAATCAATCCTTTTCCAGTAATACTACATTCTGAAAATAAAATGTGTTTTTCTTCCAGTTTCCAAAAGACATCAGGAATTTGTAAGTGAAATCTACTGACCCTCCGGTCAATGCTCTGATTTCTCCAAATTTCTTGTTGATGGTTCGGGACTATAAAAGTACTATCTTGAGAATTTATAAATTATTGAGTTATGTTCATTAAATTTTTGTTAAACAAGAAATTTTTAAGAGAAATCTCGAAGGACTCTTGACCTCAAGAGTTCGAGTAATTTAACTTCGTTAAATAATACATTTTAGACACTTAGATTCTGCCCAATTTAGAAACTGCTTGTGGTGGGAGGGAAAAATGAAGTCTACACAATCTAAAGTCATACTTGTTTCTTTATGTCTATTACTTTCCGCTGGATTCGCTTCCTCACAGATACTATTCACTGAACGAACGATTGACCTTGATTTCCGGGGCGCAAGAGCGATTTTTGCGCATGACATCGATGGTGATGGAGATATGGATATTCTCGCTGCTGCAGAAGACGATGACGACGTTACCTGGTGGGAAAATGATGGTGAGGAAAATTTTTCCGAACACGTGATTGATAATAACCTGAACGGTGCATATGACGTATATGCCATAGACCTTGATAGCGACGGTGATTCGGATGTGTTGGCTGCTGGCTACCAGGCAAATGATATAGTCTGGTACGAAAATGACGGCAATGAAAATTTCACTGAACACACAATTGATGCAACTTTCGATGGCGCCAGCTCAGTTTTTGCGATTGACATGGATGATGACGACGATATAGATATCCTCGCAACTGCATACACCCACGATGATATCACCTGGTGGGAAAATGATGGCAACGAAAACTTCACAGAACATACGATAAAGGGAAATTTCGACGGCGCCAGCGATTGTTACGCAATTGATGTCGATTCCGATGGTGATATTGATGTTCTTGGTACAGCATATCGTCATGACGACATCACCTGGTGGGAAAATGATGGCAACGAAAACTTTTCGGAACATGTCATCAGGGGTAATTATGACGGTGCGATATCAGTTTACGCCGCAGATATGGATGGTGATAATGATATAGATGTTTTCGGTTGCGCAGAGAAAGCTGACGATGTTACCTGGTGGGAAAATGACGGAAATGAAAATTTTTCCATTCATACCATAGCCGGCAGTTTTGATGGAGCAAACTGTATTTATGCTGATGATGTCGATTCAGATGGCGATATGGATATTATGGCTTCCGGGCAGAATTTCTGGTGGATATTCACACTGAATTCGACGATGAGAATATGGCAAAATGATGGCAATGAAAATTTCACCGGGGTAACCGTCAGGACTAATTATTATGGTGCCAGTTCAATCTTTTGCGCTGACTTGGATGGTGACACCTATAAAGATGTTCTCGGAACTGCGACACACGTCTGGCTCGGTTACTGGCGTTTTGACCGTGTCACATGGTGGGAAAACCTGGCGATCACAGATGAAGGTGTAGGGTTATCCATGCCCAGGGATGAATATATCCTGGCCGGGATTCCAGTAGAAGTAAATGATGGTGATGCTGCAGAACTTTTCAGGGATGATTTTGATGATACCGATCCCGGTCCTACAACCTGGCGAATAAGTCAATGGGATCATATCAACAACAGGTATGTTCGTTACGGGGAAGAGAATGATCCCCCGGGAGATCCAGATGATTTTGCTCCCGGATTAGGATTCTTTGTTGTCCAGGATGTGGTCGATGACGCAGTGCTGTTTATTGATGTTGATCAATTTGACGATGATGGCTACCTCCCTGAAGATCAACGGCACAGAGTTCCAATTAATGCTCCTGTGGGCGCTAATCGCGGATTAAAACTCCTGTCCAACCCATTTAACTATACCTATGACTGGCGTACGACGCAGGTTGATGACGGGACCGAGGTTCAATCCATTGCTGATGCGGCTGCTGACGGTTGGTTGAATGGTCGTGTCGGTGTATGGGATTATATAAACCAGGAATACACCAATGTTGACTTTGTAGACGGTCAGCCAAATACACTTGATCCCTGGTGTGGATTCTGGATAGAACAAATTGATGAAACCAGGACCCTAGATATTCTATTCACACCGGAAAGCATGGAAGCTGCACTCAATAACTCCAGCGGAATAGAGCTGGATGAAGGTGAAAACTGGTACCTGCAGTTACCGGTAGTATCCGCTGATGCCCAGTATCGAGATGCATATAACATGATAGGAATAAACGAGCTTTCAAATGATGAATATGATCTCCTGGATGCAATGGACTACATTCCACAGTCATCAGAATATGTTCGACTCTTTTTTGACCATTGGGATTGGGATGTGCTGGCGGAATACTTCTCATACGATGTTAGATCACTTGAATTTGATGGCCCAAAGACATGGGAATTTACAATCAGGATTTTGAACCTGCCGAATACCGATTTTGACCTGTACTGGCCAAACATCAGTGAAGTCAGCCTTGAATATGATATCGTTCTGGAGAATTCCGATACCGGTGAACACCTTGTGAACCTGCGGTCTGATTCTTTGTATTCCTTTAACAGCGGCGATTCCGACCAGGTCGAGTTAAACTATCAACTGGTAGTCACATTTACCCCTGATGTTGTTAACAATGATCTGAAAACACTACCGGGCAGGTATTCTATCAGCCAGGCATATCCGAATCCTTTCAATCCAACTACGACACTGACTCTAAGTTTACCGGAAGCTAGTTATGCTCATATTGAAGTATTTAACCTCGTTGGACAAAGTGTAAAAGTATTATCAGATAAACCAATGAGTGCCGGTCAGCATAAAATTGTCTTTGACGGATCGGATTTAGCCAGCGGTGTTTACTTCATCAAGGCATATGTACCGGACAAAATTAACGATTTCAGGAAAGTTGTCTTAATAAAGTAATTGAATATACTTGTCATAAAGGATTTGGTTATATATATGATTTTCACTGCAATAACGCGAGTTTTATATATCCTTGCAGGACTGGTTTTTTTATCCAGTCCTGTGCTTGTTTACGCGCAATATCCAATTTTTGGTGAACGGATTGACCTGGGATTAATAGAAAATGATCAACTTGATGAAATATCCGGTATTGCAGCCAGCCGCGTTAACGAAAACATTCTCTACGTTCACAATGACAGCGGTGATATAAACCGCTTTTTCGCGTTAGATACATCCGGAAAACAGATCGGAACATATATTGTTGAAGGATGTAAAGAGCGTGACTGGGAGGATATTGCTGTCGGTCCCGGTCCTGATCCAGGGATCAGCTATATATACCTTGGTAATATTGGCGATAACGATGCTGTTTACGATCTAAAATACATCTACAGGTTTCCGGAACCGGAAATTGAACCTGGATTTATTCAGTTTAACGATACGATAAGAACAGCGGAAATATTAACCTTCCAAATGCCTGATGGTAATCGTGATACTGAGACCGTTATTGTTGATCCACTCACCAGTGATATGTATATCGTATCAAAAAGAGAGGTTGATGTCCGGGTGTACAGAATTCCCTTTCCACAGTCACTACAAGAGATCATCATTCCTGAACGAATCGCATCGCTAAGGTTGACCTGGATTGTGGGCGGAGATATCTCGACTGATGGACAGGAAATACTTATCAAGAATGGTGATGCGGTCTTTTACTATAAGCGTAAACCTGGAAGAACACTCGCTGAAACTTTTACTGAACATCAATGGACTGTTTCTTCTTATATACCTGAACCACAGGGGGAAGCAATATGTTGGAAACCTGACGGATCAGGATTTTATACAGTGAGCGAGGAGAGAAACAATATACCTGCAAGATTATATTTTTATCCGAAGTTAAAGAACTGAATTCGAAGATCTTTAGGAAAAAAAACATCAAATTAGTTATTAAAATACAGGGTTATAAGAATTGGGCTTATAGATCCCTGAGATTGCTTCGTCGCTTCGCTTCCTCGCAACGACACAATTGGATAAGCCTGTAACATCCTGTCTTCCCAATCTTTGTACTAACGACCTCGAGATACTACAAGACTTCCAGCTCTTTCTTAAGAAATTGCCCTGTATAACTTTCCTTGACCTTCGCGATTTTTTCAGGTGGTCCTTCTGCCACAATTGTACCCCCGAGATCACCACCTTCGGGGCCAAGATCAACAATCCAGTCAGCGGTTTTTATCACATCCAGGTTATGCTCGATGATAATTACTGAATTACCCTTTTCTACAAGTTTGTGAAGAACATCCAGCAGCATACGGACATCGTGGAAATGTAAACCTGTAGTCGGTTCGTCGAGGATGTACACAGTCCTGCCGGTGGCTACCTTACTTAATTCGGCAGCAAGTTTTACACGTTGCGCCTCACCGCCGGACAGAGTTGTTGCCTGTTGTCCGAGATGGATATATCCGAGTCCAACATCTTTCAGAACTTTCAATTTTCTTTCTATCCGCGGGATGGGCTCAAAAAACTCGTATGCTTCTTCAACAGTCATATCCAGGACATCAGCGATGCTGCGTCCACGGTATTTAATCTCCAGGGTTTCCCTGTTATAACGTTTACCTTTACAGGACTCGCAGGTAACGTAAACATCAGGCAGGAAGTGCATTTCAATCCGGATAATACCGGCACCTTCACAGGCCTCGCATCGACCACCCTTGACGTTAAAGCTGAACCTCCCCGCCTTATATCCACGAGTCCTCGACTCCGGCAGCTGGGAATAAATCTCCCTGATCAGGGTAAACAACCCGGTGTATGTCGCTGGATTTGATCTTGGCGTCCTGCCGATGGGGCTTTGGTCAATATCGACTACCTTGTCTATCCAGCGCAATCCGGAAATGTCAGAATGTTGAAGCGGCACATCACGGGAGCCATTTATCCTGCGGGCAAGAGCAGGATATAGTGTCTCATTAACAAGTGTAGATTTTCCACTGCCACTGACACCCGTGACAACCGTCAGCAAACCAACAGGAAACCGAACGCTTATATCCTTGAGATTATGCCCCCGCGCGCTTTTAACCTGGATCCACCGGCGTTTCGGTTTATGTTTTTTCCCGGGTGACTCAATCTTTTCGTCATTATTGAGAAACCTGCCTGTAATGCTTTCTGGTGCCTCACATATCTGCTCTGGAGTACCAACGGCAACCACTTCTCCACCATGACGACCAGCGCCTGGTCCAAGGTCAATCACATAGTCCGCCTGTTCGATGGTTTCACGGTCATGCTCGACAACGATGACCGTATTGCCAAGATCCCGGAGTTTAGCCAGGGTTGTGATCAACCGTCCATTGTCACGCTGGTGAAGACCGATCGAGGGTTCATCCAGTATATACATGACACCAACAAGCTGACTGCCTATCTGGGTTGCCAGCCTGATCCTCTGTGCTTCTCCGCCGGATAGTGTTCCAGCTGAACGGTCTAACGATAAATACTCCAGTCCTACGTTCAAGAGGAATCCAAGACGAGCGTTTACCTCTTTCAAAATCTGGTAGGCGATGGTTGAATCTCGTTCGGATAGCTCGAGGTTATTAAAAAATTCTACCGCTTCGCTGATTGAATAACCGGTTATATCGGATATGTTCAACCCGGAAATCAGGACAGAGAGAGCTTCCGGTTTTAAACGTTTTCCATCACAAGTTTCGCAGGAAACCTTACCCATAAAACCTTCGATCCAGTCACGGATGCCCTGGCTGTTTGTCTGGCGGTATCTCCGGCGCAGGTTGGGAATAATCCCTTCCCATCTTGCCCAGTGATCCCATGATCCTTCTACATTTTGACCGCTACGTTCCCAATGGAAATGAATCTTCTTGGTTGTACCGTAAAGGACTATTCGCTGATGCTCCTCTGATAAATCCTGCCAGGGTTTTTCAAGGCTGAACCTGTATTCCTCTGCGACCTGGGCAAGCATGCGCATGTACCACGATTCACGGGATGCACCGAAAGTCTCAATCGCGCCATCACGGATAGTTCGTTTTACATCAGGTACGATACGTAGAGGATCAATTTCCATCTTGAAACCGAGACCGTCACAGGCGGGGCAGGCACCGAATGGGCTGTTAAAGGAAAAGCTCCGTGGTGCCGGTTCTTCCAGGGAAACTCCACAATCATGGCAGGCAAAATGTTCGCTGAATAACTTCTCTTCTCCAGCCTGGGGTACCAGGGTAACCAGTCCCTCTGCCTTTGATAATGCCGTTTCGACAGAATCGGTAAGCCTGTTTCGTATTCCCTCTTTAATGACCAGTCGGTCGACCACAATATCGATGGAATGTTTCTTCTGCTTGTCAAGTTTTGGTAATTCTTCAACCGGATATATCTCACCATCAATCCTGATCCGGACAAAACCATCACGTTCTATATCTTTAAATAGCTTCCTGTATTCACCTTTTCTTTCACGAACCACCGGTGCGAGAATTTGAATCTTTTCTCCTTCAGGGAAAAAGAGGATGGCGTCTGTTATCTGTTGAACTGTCTGACGGGCTATTCGTTTTCCGCAACTGGGGCAGTGAACCTTGCCTATTCGGGCAAACAAGAGACGCAGGTAATCATAAATTTCTGTCACAGTTGCGACTGTCGACCGGGGATTACGACTTGTTGCTTTCTGCTCGATACTTATCGCGGGGCTTAAACCTTCAATAATGTCTACATCTGGTTTTTCCATCAATCCAAGGAATTGCCGAGCATAAGCAGAGAGGGATTCCACATAACGACGCTGCCCTTCAGCATACAGAGTATCGAAGGCAAGGGAGGATTTGCCGCTTCCCGATAATCCTGTTATAACACAAAGGTTATTGCGAGGAATTGTAACGTCAATATTTTTAAGATTATGCTCGCGTGCACCGCGGATATTTATATCTTCAGGTTCATTGGGTGACATAATATTATAACCGTTCAAATGTTCAGGTAAATAAATCCCGTTTGAATATAGTCGATTATTTTATGCTGAACAAACGTTCTATAGTTTTTGCGGAGACTCTGAAATTTTTTAACCAGATATTGGACGTAAGCTTGCTGGGGAAAAAAGATTGGATAACTGTTTGAAGGCTTGCATTCTCAATTAACTGCCTGTAAGTTCTTGACAGATGAGAGGTTAAATACATTAAACAATTGCTCTTTAGAGAATAAATAGACATTTCCACTTTGCACATGCTCGCGCGGTCAAACATCCTGAAAAACAGGAGGATTTCATGAAGTTAAAACCTCTGCCGTTTGCCTTAGCCGCCGGAATCGTCTGGGGGGTGGGAATAATGGTGATAACCTGGGCTGCCATGATATTTGGTGGAACAGGGGAAACCATTACTGCTCTCGCGGTAATCTACAAGGGATATGATTTAACATTCATCGGCAGCCTTGCAGGACTACTATGGGGTTTTATAGATGGTTTTGTTGCGGGATTTGTCCTTGCCTGGCTGTATAACTTGCTTGCAAAAGAAAAATAGTAATCCGAAACTAGTTTAATCTTATAGAAAGAGTCGGGGAATTCCCCGACTCTTTTATTAGTAGCCCGGGATCA
>JANQEY010000328.1 GCA_028278125.1 bacterium
TATCTCAGGGCCTTTGGTCATAACCATCCGAGGTTGTTACCTGTTAACGACCGCATCGGACGCTGGCACCTCAATGCATATGAGATGAAAATTGATGAGACGCCTTATTGGCACCTGCTCAATGCCTTGAAACAATATGCCAGTTCCATTGAAATTATAGAGGAGCACCATGGAGTAACTGATCCGCGTCTGATAAGCCCGCTCTATGGCCTCACTTTAACCAGCTATGAGATGGCCCTGCATGCGGTTAACGCCCCGGATTTTGAAGAAATTTATATGAGTACAATGAGGTTTAAACGGACGGAAAGCCTGCTGATGCTGAATACAAGAAACAGACAGGAGATATTGAATCGAAGTTTCATCCGAGGAAAAAAAGCCATGGAACGGATCATTGGTATTATTTCAAATAACTCACAATCTCCTGTTGATTCCCAAGCCATCGCCATGACGCACCTTGGCGACTGGTTTCTTTTATTCAACCAAAAGCGTACAGCCCTGAAAAGATACAAACAGGCTTATGAGTTGTTAAATAATAACGATGAATCGAATACAGAAGATGTCAATCAACTATTCAGCAGACCCAAGTCATTGCCTGCTATTCAAATGCCTCTGATGTATAAGAAGGTGAAGAAGGATAAATATGTTGTTGCTTCCTTTGATGTAACCGAAACCGGCAGACCCAAGCATATTGAAATAGTCGAAACAAACCCTGAGGATGAAAATAACAGACGTTTTATCCGGCGTGCAAAGAAGGTCATCAAAGCAGGGCTCTTCAGACCCAGATTTGAAAATGGCCAGGCCGTTGCAACGAATAATTTTCATGTGCGCTATGTATTTGAAGAATAAGTACAAACATCGGGATACGGTGAACGTTCAACGGGAGACGTTATTAAAATAACGAAACTTTATTCAACTTAACTTGTCAATCTTCTGATTCCCGTACCCCGTACCCCGTACCCCTCGGCACGAGCCACATTACACACCTATTGATGTCTGGTACCATTGCTTTGTCAGCATAGTATATTTAATAGAGAATGAATCGTATGTCTCATGAAATAATTTCTACTCCGAATGCACCACAAGCAATTGGAACCTATTCACAGGCTGTCAGGGTCGATAACACCGTTTATCTTTCCGGACAAATACCGTTGTTACCCGATACCATGGAATTAACAGAGGGTGATATGCACAGACAGATCTGCCAGGTATTTGATAATCTATCCGCAGTCAGCACAGCTGCAGGTGGTTCACTTTCGAACATTGTCAAACTCACCATCTACCTGACCGATTTACAACACTTTCCCTTGGTGAACGAAGTGATGGCAGAATATTTTCAGAAACCTTATCCGGCAAGGGCAGCCGTCGGTGTCGCAGCACTACCGAAAAACGCCCAAGTTGAAATGGACGCCATTTTAGTACTCCATCCATAAACCTGTATCGGAAGGTCGTGGGCAAGATCCAGTCCCAAAAACTGGCAACACCTGTTGCGGCACTGGCAGGCATCGGCACAAAACTGGAACCCAAACTGCATCGTCTGGGTATTCACACCATACAGGATCTGTTATTCCACCTCCCCTATCGATATATTGATCGTACCCATTTAACACCGATAGGCGCCCTGGAACCGGGGAAAGAAGCCTTGACGCAAGGCGTTATTGAGTTGACTCAGGTCCATTATGGCAAACGTCGTTCCCTGCTTTGCCGTATCAGCGATGGTACCGGGGCCCTGACCCTCAGATTTTTTCATTTCACCAAATTACAGCAATCAAGGCTGATTAAAGAATCCTGCATCCGTTGCTGGGGAACACCGCGCAGGGGTTCAACTACGGTGGAAATGGTGCATCCCGAATATCAGCATATTTCTCCAGATGCCTTGGACGATATAGAGAAAACACTGACACCTGTCTATCCGGCAACAGACGGTCTGGGTCAGGGAAGATTACGTAGATTAACGGATCAGGCGTTAATCGCCCTCAATCAGGACAATACCCAACTTACCGAATTACTCCCCGAGCAAATCCTGGACAATCACAAACTGACAGTTCTGGCTGATGCCTTGCGCTATGTCCACCGCCCGCCTCCGGATGCGGATATTGAATCGCTCATGGCAGGCAAACACTCAGCCCAACAACGACTCGCCTTTGAAGAATTATTGGCGCATCACCTCAGCTTACGTGTCTTTCGTGATACCATTCAAAAACAACAGGCCAGTCCTTTGGATCCGTCGAACTGCCATGTTAACGATTTCATCAGCCAGCTTCCTTTTGAATTAACTTCAGCACAAACACAGGTATTAAAAGAAATCCGGCAGGACATCCGTCATGACATACCCATGCTGAGACTGGTGCAAGGTGATGTTGGTTCCGGTAAGACAGTGCTCGCTGCGATTGCCGCTTTACAGGCAATTGATGCGGGCTTTCAGGTAGCATACATGGCCCCGACTGAATTATTAGCTGAACAGCACTATACCAATTTTTTACAATGGTTCTCAGATTTCAACATTAAGATAACTTTGCTTTCGGGAAAAATAAATCGTTCTGAAAGACAGATCAGATTACATGACATCGCTGAAACAAAGCCCCTTATGGTTATAGGGACTCACGCATTATTTCAGGAGAATGTAAAATTTGGACGGTTAGGGTTTATCATCATTGATGAACAGCACCGTTTTGGCGTTCATCAACGTCTGGCATTACTGGAAAAAGGCTCAAGCCGGTCTGCATTTCCTCATCAGTTAATTATGACAGCAACACCCATCCCACGAACACTGGCCATGACCGTTTTCGCTGATCTGGATATCTCCGTCATTGATAAACTTCCTCCGGGAAGACAACCGGTCAATACAGTCGTTATCTCAAATGATAAACGAGCTGAAATCACCAAAAGAATCAGCAGTATTTGTACACAAGGCCGTCAGGTCTATTGGGTATGCACCCTGATCGATGAATCCGAAACAATACAGTCACAAGCCGCCAGTGATACCTATCAGGCTTTAAGCAGTGCATTACCGGATTTAAATATCGGTCTGATCCATGGACGGATGAAAAGTGCAGATAAAGAGCAAATTATGACAGCGTATAAATCCCACCATATTGATGTGCTGGTTGCGACAACGGTTATTGAGGTTGGGGTCGACGTACCAACGGCCAGTTTGATGATTATCGAAAATGCCGAGCGTCTTGGACTGTCTCAATTACATCAATTAAGAGGGCGGGTAGGGAGAGGCAATCAACAAAGCGATTGTGTATTGATGTATCAACCGCCATTGTCCGATCTGGCGCAACAGCGGCTGGAGATAATGCGTACAACGACGGATGGATTTGAAATTGCCAGAAAGGATATGGAATTACGCGGTCCGGGAGAAATACTGGGGATAAGACAGACAGGTTTGCCTGAAATGCGTATTGCTGATTTGATGCGCGATGCTACACTTATGCCCCGGGTTCAGGATGCGGCACAATATTTACTGACAAACTATCCGGACAGAATTGAACCATTGATTGATCGATGGATAACAAATAAACCCGATTATGGAAAGGTCTGAGAATCTGTCATATATTAAAATAGCCACAGAGGGCACAGAGGAAAAAACGAAGTCAACAGTGATATGAAACAAGTGTTAATGGAGCCAACGATATCTATGACTTACTACTCCTGTGTTTGATATAAGCTTAGCTATTATTATAGTGGTAACTGTAAACAATTGAAGGTTCAAGATGTATTATAGAAAAATGTACCATTATGATTTTTGATTTATATTATTCTCTGTGTGCTCTGTGATCTCTGTAGCAATATATTCTTTGGAAAAATAGTAACATGACCGGGAATGAATACTGGCTTTTAACAAAACGGCTCTCTCAACAATACAGGGAAACGTTTTCTCACTGGCTTCACGAAAATGGACCGGTTATCAGGGAGAAATGGCAACTCTATGCACAATTAATGCGAATGGATAAACCAATAGGGACATTACTTTTACTCTGGCCAACTTTATGGGGCTTATGGATAGCGGCCGAAGGTCTGCCCTCTATGCACCTGCTTTTCGTATTTATTGTTGGCGTTTTTCTGACCCGCTCTGCAGGTTGTGTCATGAACGATTATGCCGATCGTGATTTTGATCGCTATGTTCAAAGAACACGCTCAAGACCATTAACCACAGGGAAAGTCAACACACAGGAAGCCTTCTATTTAATCTTTGGCCTGTTGATGACAGCCTTTTTATTAGTGTTGACGACCAACCGTCTGACGATACTTTTATCGTTTGTTGCCATACCTCTTGCCGGAATCTATCCCTTCATGAAGCGTTATACCTATGTACCACAATTTTTTCAGGGACTGGCTTTCAGTTGGGGTATCCCCATGGCCTTCGCAGCCGCAACCAATACGATTCCGCAAATTGCATGGCTGCTGCTCGTTGCTAATATTCTCTGGGGCATGATCTATGACACAATTTATGCCATGGTCGACCGTGAATACGACATCAAGATCGGTGTCAAATCCACGGCTATTTTATTCGACGATAATGATCGCTTGTTTATAGGTATCCTGCAGCTAATGATGTTAATGGTGCTTATATTAGTCGGAAAACAGCTCATCCTTGGCTGGTATTTTTACTCTGCGCTTCTGATAGTATTGGGACTCATGATTTATCATCAATATCTGATTAAAGATAGAGATCAGGCTCAATGTTTCAGGGCTTTTTTAAATAATAACTGGTTAGGGACTGTTGTGTTTGCCGGATTAGTATTACACTATCTGCCGAAGAACTGATTATGCTACTAACACGATATACTTTTCTGTCCGGTTTGTTACTGTCATTTTCGGCAGCCGCTGCTGATCCGGTTGAACAAGACAGGCTTGTTGAACTCGAGTGTCAGCGTATCGCAAATAAACTTGCCAGCGTGACTTATGATGAATGCCTCTCACGCCAGCTGATTACCAGTACCGGTTTATCTATACAAGGCGCCCCTATTCTTTATAAGGAATATCCCCCATTGAATACACGCCAACCCCTGGGCCGGGTGCTGCTGATAGGGGGTATTCATGGTGATGAGTATTCCTCAGTCAGTGTCGTCTTTAAATGGATGAGGACACTGGATAAACATCATTCCGGTATGTTCCATTGGCATATCGTCCCATTGCTCAATCCGGACGGTTTATTACGCAAAAAATCTCAACGGATGAATGCTAACAATGTTGATTTAAATCGTAACTTTCCAATGCAGGACTGGGAAACCACTACTCACGATTATTGGGTTAATAAAACCAGCAGCAATCCACGGCGCTATCCCGGAACAAGTCCCTTAAGTGAACCGGAGTCAAGCTGGCTGGTTGAAGAGATCGATCTTTTTCAGCCCGATATAATCGTGTCCGTCCATGCCCCCCATGGCGTCATTGATTATGATGGCCCCAAGAACGGCCCCTACAAGCTAGGCAGGCTCTATCTGCAACTGGTAGGAACATACCCCGGCTCGCTGGGTAACTATGCCGGCATACAACAACAAATACCTGTAGTGACCATTGAGCTACCCTATGCCGGAATTATGCCTACACCGGCTGAGATATCGCATATCTGGCGGGATCTTGTCAGTTGGCTGTCGCGCAATATCCAGACAAAACCCTATAGACTGGCGCGAGATCAGGAAACGGAACCCTCAAAGAAAATACGCCACTGACCATCCTTCTCCATTTTCCAGTATTGACGCTTTCTGTACTTCCGTCTTGTCGAGTCACTTCTATAATCCTGTTCAAAAGTCACTACCAATATGTTCTGCCCGTCGGGATACAGAAATATACTCGTCTCTGACAGAGCCACCTTGATATATTTCTTTGAACTGTTTACCCGGCGTTTATACTGAACCCAGCTTTTATAATCCTTCCCCAAACCGGTATATTCCTTTGAGTAGTGGCTTAAATATAAATCAGTATCCCGGCTTTCCCAATCACGTCGCCATTGCTCAACAAAACTTCTGAACTTTTTCTGACGCTTTAACCATTCATCCGTTGTGATCCAATCAATATTCTCAGCCAGAATGACCGGAGTCCGCCTCCCTTTAATATACGGAGCTAATGACATCAAATCCTGATTGCTGACAATAATGCAACCGTCACTATCCCTCGGCGGTCGGCTATAGGTATTTCTCGGTGTGCCGTGTAACCAGATCCCATATCCGGTATAGCCATTCTTTCTATCCCATGCATTGGGATAATTGATTGGAAATGCTCCATCGCCATACAGATCCGGTAATTCCCGGGGATCAATGAAATCACTGGCAAAATAGACGCCCACAGGTGTTCTTTGATCTCCCTCTTCAAACTTCCTGAATCCGTTTTTCCCTATGGTGACATAATAGTCACTGAGTAACTTTGGAATACCATTGCTGTTTTCAAAAACATATAAACGGGTTTTACTCAGATCGACGATAAGCGCGTATTTATGTGAATCATCCAATTGTACAAAGGAACTGGGTATACTTCCTGTAGCTATTGGAGAATGATAATGCTGCCATCGTGCCAGTGCCTCTTCCCGTAACGCGACGATATTATCGTATGGGGCATAAGACAGATTACCGAAATCCGTGATTGGGCGACTACGTGATAATAATAAATCAGCATAGACCAATTGAGCCAAACGAAAATTCGGATTCATCCGTACTAAATGTTCAAGATCCGATAATGCTGATTCAATTCGATTACTACGTATTTGTTCCAGCGCCTTGATCAATAAAGCTTCATGATCATATCCAATACTTTGTGTGGCTGTCGATTGCATGACCAAATCCTGGGCAACAGCACACGTGAAAGATGTATACAGGACAAAAATAACTTTCAACAATCTTGTCATTATGCTCTCCGCCCTTCCATGCATTTGATTATTAACCGGTTTTCTCTTCTGCAATCAACCATCGTTCATTCTCATATTTCATTAATAAAGTCTTACGCACCAGATCCGTGTATGTATCGGATCTGTATTTCTGTTCAAAACTGACTTGCGCATGTTCATCACCGATAAATTTGATCCGAATATCATTAATTTCGATTGTGATAAAACGGGGTTTTTGGATTCTCTGACGTCGCTGTACAGCCCATTTTTCAATCGACATGTTGCCTGCCGGCTTAAATTCATCAGAATAATGTGATAAATAACCATCGACATCCTTCGCCGACCAAAACTCAGCCCACTGATTTATCGATTTGATTATTTCCTCATAACCGGGCTGTTCTTCAGCCATGGTAACAGTAGCACGATTGTCAGGCTGTCTGGCACGTTGCAACTCCGCTAACTCAAGCTGGACTTGTTTTGCAACTGTTTCTCGCTCTTTTTCCAATCTTGCCAGCTCCTCCCGAATTTGTTCAAATCTGGCTTGAGACTGTTTAACCTGCTTTAATACTTCCTGCTGTTCCTGTTTTGTCTGATCAATAATCTGTATTCTTTTCTGTTCCAGTATATTCAATTCTTTTTCAGCCTGTCGAGCCTTTATAATAGCCTGTTGTACTTGCTCTTCTGCCTGCTGTTGCTTTGTCCTTGTCTCAGCAAGAGTTGTATCACGGGTTTCTGATAGCTGAGCCAGCTCACGTCTAAGCTGTTCAACCTTTTCCTGCTCTATTCGGGTCTGTTCCCTGGCAAGCTGTTGTTTTTGTTCAGCCTGCTTGATTGATTCAGCTGTTAATCGTTCTAATTTCGCCAGTTCCTCCCGGGCCTGCCTTGCTCTTGCCTGCGACTGTCTAACCTGCTCATTTGCATCGGCCTGAGATAATTTGGCTTCCTGTATCGTCTTGTCTCTTTGTTGTTGTAATGTTGTCAGTTCCTCCCGGGTTAATTTCACTTGCTCTTGCGCCCGCTTTATATGTTCCTCAGCATTTGCCTGCAACACCCTGGCTTCTTTAGCCGACTTATCCCTTTTTTGCTGTAATGACGATAACTCCTGTTGTAATTGATTTGCTTTTACTCTTTCGGTTTTTGTTTGATTAATTAACGCTGCCAGCTCCTGTTCAAGTCTGGCAATCTCTGTACTGGTTTCAGCAGCCTCCTGCTGCCTTGCCTTGACAAGCTGTTCCTGCTCACTGATCTTCGTTGAAAACAGATCACCGATTAAGGAAAGTTTTTCACGCGCAGTTTCATTATCCTTATCCAGTTCCAGTGCCTGGTTATATGCTCTGCTTGCCATCTTGGCATAGATATCTCCCAAATTCTCATGAGCCGTCGCATAACTTGGGTGGGTATTGATAGCCTGCTGTAATGCTTGTCTGGCGTTGGTAAAGTCACCTTGTGCGGCATATACAACAGCCAGGTTATTGTAGGGTTCCGGTAATTCAGGATGTTCCTGAGTAAGTTTTACAAAAATATCTCTAGCCCTCTCCAGTTCATTCTGTCTGGTCAGGATCAATCCTTTTAAAAAAAGCAAATTAACATTACCGGCATCTTCTGCAAGTTGTGCATCGGTTACAATCAGAGCCTGATGTAACTGCCCCTGTGCTATCAACGCCTCGATCCGGTTCGATTGCGGATTTGCCTGTAGCCCTTCACTCGCCCAAAGAAATATCAGGCAGACACATGTCACTATATTATTAGTATTTCTATTATCCATGCTTAGTCCAAAACCAGTTATCTATCCCCAATGCTTTAGGATGTTTGCATCGTAATGTCAATTTTACTACATTTTACCGGTACATAATTATAACGTGAAGGATAGCCCTCTATTACCGTATTTAGCGTATTCTCATCAACTTGTAGCATGACATCAAGCCAGTATACCCGCTTGCCATCATAATAAGGCACGATAACAGGGTTATAGCCCTTCTTCTCAAGTTCTTGCAGCCGTTTGTTGACTGCTGCCTGAGAGGAAAACAAGCCAAGTGAGATCGCATTTTCAAGATTCCCTCTGTTAATAAGACGATAATCATTTACTCCCTGCCTTTCCAGTGTCTGTATAGTCTCCATTGCATCATTTCTAGATTGCTCCGGAGAAAGATAAATCCAGAACATATGTTTGCCATGCTCATCGGTGTGATACATATTTGTTTTTGCCCATCTTGATTTAAACCAGTCACTCAAACCAACAGCCTGCAACTCTTCGGCAATGGGGCCGTAAGTAAAACAATATGCGTTACCTGTATCGATATCCAGATTTGTTATGCTAATTTCAGGTAAATCCGTAACCAAATCGTTAATGGAACCCTGAACAGATTCCACTATCTCATCATTGAAATCCCCGCTATTCTGAGCATCGGTAAACTGCCGTAATTGTAACGACGATTTGTTATCAGTCACCAGTTGTAACTCCTCAACACCCGCCTGGGTATGCGTTACTGATGACTGAATCCTTATTGCCTTGTTTGATTCTCGATCCAGCTCCCAGCCGAAATAAACAACGTTAAATGACAGCAGGATTAGGAATATCCATCTCATTTATACGCACCTGATTTTACAACAAGACCCCTTAAAACAAGGTGAGGCTCATAATCACATTTATGTAACAGGAATTCATTCACTTCCTCTCCATATCCACCGGTTATTATGCAATGGAATTGATTACCATACTCGGATTTAAGATCACTTATCACCCTGTCGATGAGAGAAACAACGGTATACAGGGCACCATTCGCTACACATTCGGAAGTGGATTGGCCAAAATCGAGAGACAGATTGGTACTTAACTGCACATCAATATCACTGGTTTCATCGCTTAGTATTTTTTGCATTAGGACTAAACCCGGGATAATCAAACCGCCTGCATGCCGTCCGGAAGCAGAAATATAATCGATCGTTAGCGCCGTGCCACAATTAACAATACAAACAGAATCATGATACCGGTCCCAGGCAGCTATCATCGCCAACCAACGATCAATCCCCAGTTGATAATTATCCTCATAGGCATGTATTAGACCTCCCCAGTTCTTTTCGACCGTAACAAAAACCGGGACCAACCCCCATATTTCCCGTACAACCGTAATAATGCTTTCAGCAACCATGTCACCGGCTACATTTGCGATAAAAACCTGTTTGGGTTGTTTCATCGCCTGCCAGTTGCCCTTTAATGAAGAGTGCCATGATCTGCTTCGATGGGACAGAACGCCGTGATTTTCCAGGGTATCAGTTCCCGATAGCGAGGCCCATTTTATCCTGCTGTTACCAATATCAACCAGAAACCTCAATTGATTTCCCTCAAACTGAACTCGCCTGTACTAAAAACTTCCCTGTTACCATTGATAAGCATACATAACATTCCGCTGTCATCAATACCCAGCACATCACCTGTATAGACTTTATTTGGCAGCTCCAGCATAGCTTGTTTACCTTTCATATAATCATATTCACGCCATTGGTCAGCAAACGCCGGGAAACCTTTCTTGCTGAATTCTGACAACATATTTATTGTCTCACCGATAATGGCTGCCGCAATACTATTCCTCGATAAATCATATAAATTGCCCTGAACAAGATCAGTAATTGGCTGCTCGATCTCATCAGGTATATGTTGCGGCAGATTGACATTAATTCCGATGCCTATAATCACATCGCATGGACCTGCAGCCTCTCCCCGTGTTTCAAGTAATATGCCACCAAGCTTCTTATCGTGATAAATAATATCGTTTGGCCATTTAAGATAAACGGGAGCATCGATAAACCCCAGTAAAGCTTTATTTACTGCGACACCCGCAGCAAGAGGCAGTCCTGTTAAAAATTTCGGCTGCGGGTCAAATCGCCAGCCGATAGACAGATAGATACCACTACCCAGCGGCGAACTCCAGGAACGGCCACGGCGCCCCTTACCGGCCGATTGAAATTCCGCCAGTACAACTTGTCCAT